>JAEUHA010000052.1 GCA_016793535.1 Opitutaceae bacterium
TCGCCGGAGTCTTTCGCCAGCTGGAACTGCCGGTCGACCTTTCGCTCGACGGCGTCGTGCTCGAGGGCGACGTGATCCTGCCGGAACAGCGCGGACGGGTGAAGGTGAGCATCACGGGCGGAGGCCTGGTGACCGGGCGCGAAGGGAAGTTCACCGTGACCGCCGCGGCCGCGCTGGCGGACCCGGCCGTGAACGCGGTCGACGTGAAGGGCGTCGTCGTCGCGTCGATGGCCACGTCGCGCTCCTTCGGGCGTCTCGTTCTGCACCTGGACGCCGCCGCGCGCGGGACGCGTTTTCCCCAGGGCGTCGGCCTGCGGGCCGATTTGTCGGCCGGCCGGATTGCCGCGGGTGAAACGTACACGGCGGCGGTGGTCGCCGACGGACGGAACATCCTCGACCTGCGCGCCGAGCTGCCGTCCGGCGGTCCGCAGCTCACGGGCCAGTGGCGGCTCGACGTGCGCGATGCCGACCTGGCGCCGTTCAGCCTGGGCGTGCCGCTGCCGGAGTTCGCTGTCGAGGGTGAGGGTGGATTTGATGCGGATGCGGCGTTCACCGCGATCCACGTGCTCGGCCGCCTCGATGCCACCGTCGATCGCTGGCATGTGCTGCGTTCCGAGCTCGCGGCCGTGGGACGGCTGAACGTCGCGGCCGAATTCGATCTCACCGAGCAGGCCGGGACGCTGGGCGTGCGGAAACTCGATGTGGCGGTGCGCGGGGCCAACCCGGTCGCCGAGGTGCGGACGCTGCAGGCCTTCGATTTCACTCCCGCCACGCGCGAACTGCGCACGGCCGACACCGAGCGCGAGTTGTTTGGCCTCGTGCTGCAGGGGGTGCCGGTCGACTGGATCCGGCCCTGGCTAACCGCGGTGCAGTTGAGCGGCGGCCGGCTGCAGGGCGGCCTGACCGCCCGTGCACACCAGGGCGGCGTGTCGCTCCGCTCGACGCTCCCGCTCACGGTCCGCGAGATCGGGGTGTTCCAGGCGGGGAAGGAACTGGTGCGCGGCGCGGACCTTTCGCTCCGGCTCTCCGCCGACTTCACGCCGCAGGGCTGGCAGGCGGAACTCAGCGAGGGCGTCGTGCGCGGGGCGCGCGGTGATATCGTCAACGTCGAGCTCAAGCTCGGCCAACTCGCCGGCGCCGCTCAGGCGATCAAGGCGGCGGGCCGGCTCACCGCCCAGCTCCCGGCCGTGCTCGCCCAGCCGGCGGCGGCGGGCCTGCTCACGCTCCAGGGCGGCACCGCCACGGTCGACTTCGCCGCGAGCCTCGACGGCAAACGCGAGGTGCAGGCGTCGGTCAACCTGCGCGACCTCGTGGCGCTCGCCGGCACGACGACCGTGCCGCTGCCGACGCTCACGACGACGCTGCGCGCCGACCTTTCGGCCGACGGCGCGATCGCCTTCAACGCGCCGATCACCCTGACGCGCGACGGCCGGGTGTCGGAGCTGAAGCTCGTCGGCACCGTGGGACCGGAAAAGAACCGCTCCCGGGCCGTCGAGGCGGATCTGAGCGCGGGCGATGTCTATTGGGACGATGCGCGGATCCTGGGTGCTGCGCTGCCGGAGAAGACGGCGACCGCCGGAGCGCCCCCGGCCCCACCGCCGTGGGCCGGACTGCACGGGGCGGTCGCACTGCGGCTGCAGCGGGTTATCTATTCGGAGTTGTTCGAGTTGAAGGATGTCACGGGCCGGCTGCGCCTCGACGCCGGCATGCTCCGGCTCGAAGGCGGACAGGCCGGGCTGGGGGAGGGCGGCCGGGCGAGTGTCAACGGCCTGGTCACCTTCGACGCGGAGGCGAAGCCGGCGTATGGTTTGGTGGCCGACGTGAACGTGAAGGATTTCGATCCGGCGCCGCTGTTCCAACCCGGGCGCGATGCGCTCAAGGCGACGGTCGAAGGCCGGTTTGACGTGAGCAGCCGGGTGGCCGGCTACGGCTCGACGCTGGGCGGACTGCTGGCCGGAGCTGGCGGGGAACTGCAGCTCACGAGCAAGGGCGGCGTTTTTCGTGGTTTGCCGGTCAGCCTCAGTACGATCACCGAGACGACGAGTCGCTGGACCGCCTGGCTCGCGACGGCCGGTTCCGCGTTGAGTGCCGTGACGGGCCGGCGGGACACGCTCGAGGTCGCGAACAAGACCGAGGCCGTGGCCGAAGTGGCGCGGGCGCTGCACCCGATCGTCTACGATCAACTGAGTGTCGTCGTGGCGCGCGAGGCGGGGCAGGATTTCGCGCTGCGCGAGTTCGCGCTGATCTCGCCCGAGCTGCGGCTTTCCGGGCGCGGCACGCTGCGGCCCCAGGGCGGCTACGGACTCCTCGACGACGCGCTGACGCTGGAAGTTGTCCTGCGCGCGCGCGGCCGGCAGGCCGAGTTGCTCAAGTACCTCGGCGCGTTGGAGGCGCAGCCCGACGACCTCGGCTATGCGGCGTGCACGATCCCGCTGGCCGTCGGCGGGACGATCGGGAAACCGGATACGACCGATCTGAGCGGACGCCTTTCCGCGCTGGCGATCGAGAAGAGCGGACTCGGCGAAAAGGCCGCCGAGTTCCTCGCGTGGATCCGGGGCGGGAAGTGAGCGGCTCCGCCTCTCCACCGCTCCGCGTGAGCACCCTGCATAGCCTGTCATCCTGTCGGCGATTGGACAGGATAACAGGATCAGCAGGATGAGCTCAGTTTATGGGCTCTTCAGTACGTCCGCGAGTTTGGACGTGTCCTTGCCTCCGCCCATCGCGAAGTCGGGCTTGCCGCCCCCCTTGCCGCCGAGCTTGGCCGAGAGTTCGCCGATGAGCTTGCCGGCCTGATGGCCGGCTTTGATCGCGGCGGGCGAGCAGAACGCGACGAGGCTCGCGCGGTCGCCGAGCGCGGCGCCGAGCGTGACCACGCCTTCGCCGAGCTTCGCGAGCACCTGCGAACCGAGGGAGCGCAAGGTCTCCTGGCCGTCGACGGCGACGACGCCGGTGACGAACTTGAGTCCGTCGCGCGTCGTGGCCCCGGCCGCGAGTTCCTGCGCGAGCGCCGCCGTGGCCTTCTGCTCGAAGACCTTCAGCTTCTTCTCGAGCTCCTTCTGGTGGGCGAGGAGGGAGTCGAGTTTTTGGGCGACGTCGTGCGGACCGGCGTTGAGCTTGGCGTTCACCGCGGCGAGCGCGGCCTCGCGTTGCGCGACGAAATCGAAGGCGGGCTGGCCGGCGACGGCCTCGATGCGCCGCGTGCCGGCGGCGATCGCCATCTCGGCCACGACCTTGATCACGCCGATTTCACCGGTGGTGGTGACGTGCGTGCCGCCGCAGAGTTCGCGGCTGTAGCCGCCGATGTCGACGACGCGAACCACCTTGCCGTACTTGTCGCCGAAGAAGGCGAGAGTGCCCTCCGGCTTCTGATCGAAGTCGGTCTCGTAGGCGTCGACGCGGGCGTTGTCGATGACCTTGCCGTTGACGAGCTGCTCGACCTCGAGGAGCTGCGCATGCGTCACGGCCTCGAAGTGGGAGAAGTCGAAACGCATCCGGTCGGCCGTCTTCGAGGTGCCCGCCTGCCGGACGTGCGTGCCGAGCACCTTGCGCAGCGCCCAGTGGATCAAGTGCGCCGCGGAGTGATGACGTGAGATCGCCCGGCGGCGGGCAGCGTCGACGCTGAGCGTCGCCGCCGCGCCGACCTTGAACGGCCAGGGATCACGGTCGCGCAGCGGCGCCTTGTGCAGATGCCGGCCGGCCTTGTCCTTCACCGTGTCGACGATGTCGACCTTGTGTCCGTCGACCAGCGCGTGCCCCGTGTCGCCGGCCTGTCCGCCCATTTCCGCGTAGAACGGCGTGCGGTCAAAAACCAGGTAGGTGTCCTTGCCGGTGTTGACGAGGTCGATGAGCGTCGCGTGCGCCTGCAGCGCGGTGTAACCGACGAACTCCGTCGGCTTCAGGTCCGCCGCCGCGTCGCCTTCCGTCGCGGCGACGATGACTTCCTTTTTCTGCGCGGCGCGGGCGCGGTCGCGCTGCTTTTCCATCTCAACTTCGAAGCCGGCCGAATCGACCGTGAGCCCGCGCTCCGTCGCGAGGAGCTGGGTCATGTCGAGCGGGAAGCCATAGGTGTCGTAGAGCTCGAACGCCGCGGCGCCCGCGATGTTTCCACCCGCGGCGGCCTTGTTGAAGATCTGCAGGCCGCGGTCGATCGTCCGCCCAAAACTCTCCTCTTCACTCCGAATCACGCGGCGCACGATGTCCTGCTGCTGCTTGAGTTCGGGGAACACGGGTCCGAGGGACTCGACGACGGGAGCCACGAGCTGTTCGAAGAAGCCGGTCGGCAGGCCGAGTTTCTTGCCGTACAGGATGCCGCGGCGGAGAATCCGGCGGATGACGTAGTTGCGGCCTTCGTTGCCGGGCAGGATGCCGTCGGCGATCGCGCACGAGACACAGCGCGCGTGGTCGGCGAGCACGCGGAAGGCGACGTCGATGTTCTCCTGTTCGGTCAGGCCCTCGCGCTTCGTGGGGACGGTGGCCTTGTACTCCTTCCGCGAGAGCTCGGTGACTTTCTTGAAGAGCGGCGCGAAGACGTCCGCGGCGTAGTTCGACGGGTCCTTGTCGAAGTGCTTGAAGCCGTCCGTCGTCGCATAGATGCCGGCGACGCGCTCGAAGCCCATGCCGGTGTCGACGTGCTTCGCGGCGAGCGGGGAGAAGGTGCCGTCGGCGTTCGCGTTGAACTGGATGAAGACGTGGTTCCAGATCTCGATGCAGCGCGGGCTGCTCGCGTTGACCAGTTTCCGGCCGGCCGCCTCGTCGTCGCTGGGCAGCAGGTTGAAATGGATTTCCGAGCACGGGCCGCAGGGGCCGGTGTCACCCATCATCCAGAAATTGTCCTTCTTGTTGCCGTTGACGATATGGACGGCGGGATCGAGGCCCTCCTTGCGGAAGATGGCGGCCCAGATGTCGTAGGCCTCCTGGTCGAAGTCGGACGGGTCACCCTTGTCCTTGTTTGGCGAATACACCGTGGCGAAGAGCCGCTTCGGCGGGATGCCCCAGATCTTCGTGATGAGCTCCCAGCCCCACTGCAGCGACTCCTTCTTGAAGTAGTCGCCGAAGGACCAGTTCCCCAGCATCTCGAACATCGTGTGGTGGTAGGTATCGAAACCGACGTCCTCGAGGTCGTTGTGCTTGCCGCCGGCTCGGATGCATTTCTGCGTGTCCGCGGCGCGGGTGTTCGTGCCCGGCCGCACGCCGGCCCAGGTCGACACGTCAGGGGCGCGTTCGCCCAGGAAGATCGGCACGAACTGGTTCATGCCCGCATTCGTGAAGAGCAGTCCCGGTGAATCGGGCAGCAGCGACGACGACGGCACGATCGTGTGCCCCTGGCGGGCGAAGAAATCGAGGAAGCTCTGGCGAATCTCGGCGGAGGTCATGGAAAGGAGGGGAGAACCACGAAACACACGAAACACACGAAATCAGACTCAGGCTTTCGTGTATTTCGTGTGTTTCGTGGTTAATAGATCAAAGGTTTGAAATGACCGCGTCCGCCATCGCCTTCGTGGTGACGCTGGGTTTGCCGAAGGCGATGTCGCCCGTGCGGGTGCCGCTCGTGACGGCCTTGCGGACGGCCGCCTCGATCCGGGCCGCGATCGCCTCGAGGCCGAAGCTGAAACGCAGCATCAGCGCGACCGAGAGGATCTGCGCGCACGGATTCGCGATGCCCTTGCCGGCGATGTCGGGCGCGGTGCCGCCCGCGGGTTCGTACAGCCCGAAGGGCAGGCCGAGGGAGTTCTTGCCGGCGCCGAGCGACGCCGACGACAGCATGCCGAGCGAGCCACAGATGACGGCCATCTCGTCGGAGAGGATGTCGCCGAACATGTTCTCGGTGACGAACACATCGAACTGGTTCGGGTCGCGCGCGAGCTGCATCGCGGCGTTGTCGACGTACATGTGCGTGAGCGCGATGTCGGGCGCGTGCTGGGCACAGTACTCGGTCACGGTCTTGCGCCAGAGGACGGAGGTCTCGAGGACGTTGGCCTTGTCCACCGAGCAGAGCTTCTTCTTCCGCGCGCGGGCGGTGGTGATGCCGACCTGCAGGATGCGTTCGATTTCGCTCCGCTTGTAGACCATGGTGTCGACCGACTGCACATCGCCGTCGGGCAGCGTGGTGGTCGTCTTCGGCTGGCCGAAGTACACGCCGCCGGTCAGCTCGCGGATGCACACGATGTCGATGCCGTTGGGAATGCGCTCGGTCTTGAGCGGCGAGGCGTCCGTGAGTTCCCGATACAGCAGGCCCGGCCGGATGTTGGCGAAGAGGGTGAAGTGCTTGCGCAGCGGCAGCAGTGCGGCGCGCTCGGGCTGTTCCTTGGGGGGCAGTTTCTCCCACTTGGGGCCGCCGACCGACCCGAACAGGATCGCGTCGGACTGCTCGCACAGCTTCAAAGTGGAGTCCGGCAGCGCCTTGCCGTGGTTGTCGATGCCCGCTCCGCCCACATCAGCCTTGGCGTAGGCGAGCGTCAGGTTCTCCTGGCGGGCAACGTGTTCCAGCACGCGCAGCGCCTCGGTCATGACCTCGGGCCCAATGTAGTCTCCAGCTAGGACGGCGAACTTCAGTGTCGGCATAGGAAGAATGGGCAGCGTTGCCCGGCGGGGGGCCGACTGGCAAGCCCCTCGTAAGCTTAAAAGATTCCTTACCTACTCCGGGATTGCGGGTTTTCCGAAACCGTTTGGTGTGAAGGACGTGAACCTCCACGTTCTGCCCGCCGGGCCGATCCAGACCAACGCCTATTTGCTGACCGTGCCCGCGCGGGGCGAAGCGGTGTTGATCGACGCCCCCGGGGACGTGTGGCGCGACGTGCAACCGATTCTCGCCGCCGAGAAGTGCCGCCTCACCGAGTTGTGGATCACGCACGGACACTGGGATCACACGCAGGGCGGGGCGGACGTCGTGAAGGAGACGGGCGCCAAGGTCCGGGCCCATGCGGACGATCGCGTGCTCATCGAAACGCCCGAGGTCATGGAGCGTTTCATGGGCGAACGCCTGAAGCTCAAGCCGATCCGCGTCGACCACTGGGTGCAGCCGGGCGAGCGCTTCGATGCGCTCGGGAAATCCGTGGAGGTGCGGCATGTGCCGGGTCATTGCCCGGGGAACGTCCTATTCTATTTCGCGGCCGAGCACGCGGCCTTCGTCGGCGACGCGTTGTTCAACGGCAGCATCGGGCGCACCGACCTGCCGGGCGGAAATTTCGCGCAGCTCGAACATGCCATCCGGGAACAGATCTACACGCTGCCCGAGGAAACGGTGATCTTCCCGGGCCACGGACCGCAGACAACGGTCGGTGACGAACGCGCCCACAATCCCTATGTCAGCGGCTGACCACGAGGCGTTCATGCGGCGCGCCCTGGACGTGGCGCGGGGGGTCTGGGGGACCACTCATCCCAATCCGATGGTCGGCGCGTTGATCGTCGAGGACGGACACATTGTCGCCGAGGGCGCCACGGCGCCCGACGGCGGCCCGCACGCCGAGCGCCTCGCGTTGCTCGCCCGGGGCAAGACGCCGCGGCCGGGCGCGACGCTTTATGTCACCCTCGAACCGTGCTCCACGCACGGCCGCACCGGGGCCTGCACCGACGCCATCATCGCTTCGGGTATCAAGCGCGTCGTGGTCGGCGCCACCGACCCGAACCCGCACCATTCCGGCCGCGCGTTCGAGATTCTGCGCCAGGCCGGCATCGAGGTGATCTCCGGCGTGCTCGAGCGCGAGTGCACGGAACTCAATCTCGTCTTCAACCACTGGATCACCCACGACACCCCGCTGATCGCCGCCAAGGTCGCGACCACCCTCGATGGCAAGATCGCGTGCCGGACCGGCGAGTCGAAGTGGATCACCAACGAGAAGTCGCGCGCCGACGTGCACCGCTGGCGGAAGCTCTTTCCCGGCATCGCCGTCGGCGCGATGACGATCCTGAAGGACAACCCGCGGCTCACCGCCCGTCGCGATGGCGAGAAGGAATGGTGCCCGTGGCGCTTCGTGTTCGACGGTCTGCTGCGCACGGTCGTCGACAAGAATCTGCCCGACGTTTTCACGGATGAGTTTCGCGACCGGACGATCGTCGTGACCACGCCGCACGGCGGACTCGGCTACGTGCGCAAGCTGCGCGAGATGGGCATCAAGGTGTGGATCTTCGATTCCCCGACGCAGCGCGTCTCGATCGCGGACTTCCGGAAGAAGTGCCTCGAGGAACGGATTTCGGGCGTGTTCGTCGAGGGTGGTGCGCAGCTCATCAGCGAGCTCCTGCGCGCGCGCCAGCTCGACTACCTGCTGGCCTACCATGCGCCGGTGCTCTTCGGCGACGAGAAGGCCAAGACGATCTTCAACGGCCTGCGCCCGGAAAAGATCGAGCACGCGATCCGGCTGGCGGACGTGCGGCACGAGGTGTTCGACGGCGACATCCTCACGCATGGCCGCGTCACGTACCCCGACCGGCTGCTGGTCGACGAGACCGTCTTCAACGCCCGCTGAGCGCTGCGCTGTAGGCGGGGTGCCCTCACCCCGCGCGGTCCGGCCAGGAAACGTGGGCATCCTGCCCTCGGGCGAAAACAATCCGCCCTTCCGTTTCCTGCGCGCTGGCGGCTCGCGCCATACGGTCAGATGACTCGCAGCGCATTGTCCTGCTGGGGGGGTGGGGGCACCCCGCCTACATGAGGAGACGCCCCATGTACTCACCGTCCTTCCTTCCGCGCGGCCTCCTGTCCGCCCTTGCCCTCGCGTTTGCGGCCGCCCCGACGATGCGCGCCGCAGACGACCAGTATCCGCCGCATCCGGATTCCCAGGTCCAGCCCGGCGTGCCCAAGGGCGAGCTGATCAAGTTCGACTTCGCCGCCTCGAAGATCTTTTCAGGCACGACGCGCGAGGTGACGGTGTATGTGCCGCGGCAATACGACGGCACGAAGCCGGCGTGCGTGTACGTGAACCAGGATGGCGTGCAGTGGAACGCCCCGGTCGTGTTCGACAACCTGATCGCGCGCGGCGAGCTGCCGGTGCTGATCGGCATCTTCGTGCGGCCGGGTGTCGTGAAGGCGGCCAACGGCCAGGCTGCCCTCGACCGCTTCAACCGCAGTTATGAGTACGACGGACTCGGCGACGGCTACGCGCGGTTCCTTCTCGATGAACTGCTGCCCGCGGTCGAGACCAAGGCGACCGCCGACGACCGCGCGATCCGGCTGTCGAAGTCCGGCGCCGACCGCGCGATCGGCGGTTCGAGCAGCGGCGCGATCTGCGCGTTCACTGCGGCGTGGGAGCGGCCGGACGCCTTCACGCGCGTCTTCAGCGCGGTCGGCACCTACGTCGGGCTGCGCGGCGGCGAGCGTTACTCGACGCTCCTGCGCAAGTACGAGCCGAAGCCGATCCGCGTGTTCCTGCAGGGCGGGAGCAACGACAACAACATCTACGCCGGCGACTGGTGGATGGCGAACCAGGCGATGGAGCGGTCGATGATCTTCTCCGGTTACGACGTGCGGCACGTCTGGGGCGACGGCGGTCACAACGGCCGGCACGCGACGTCCCTCTTCCCCGACGCCATCAAGTGGCTCTGGAGCGGCTGGCCGGCCCCGGTGAAGCCCGCGGCCCCGACGAAGAATACCGTGCTGGCCGCGATCCTGATCCCCGGCGAGGAATGGCAGCTCGTCAGCGAGGGCTACCGGCTCACCGAGGGTGCGGCGCCCAACGCGCGGGGTGAGGTGTACTTCACCGACATTCCCAACTCGAAGGCGTATCGGATCGGCTTGGACGGCAAGGTGAGCCTGGCCCGCGAAAACACCAACCGCGCCAACGGACAGGCGTTCGGGCCCGACGGCCGGCTCTACGTCGTCGAGGGCGGCGCCCAGCGCGTCATGGCGTACGGCGCCGACGGCAAGGGCGTGCCCATCGCCGAAGGATTCGCCGGCAACGACGTCGTCGTGGCGCGGAACGGAAATGTCTACGTCACGAACCCGCCCGCCGGCGCCAGCAACGAGCCGAGCAAGGTCTGGCTGATCCGGCCCGACGGCACGAAGCAGGTCGTCGACACAGGCCTGCGCTTTGCGAACGGCGTGACGCTGTCACCCGACCAGACGCTGCTCTATGTGGCCGACTACCGCTCGCATTGGGTCTACAGCTACGTCATCCAGCCCGACGGCACCCTCGCGAACAAGCAGCGCTATTTCTGGCTGCACGAACCCGACGGGCTCGACCAGAGTTCCGCCGACGGCATGAAGGTCGACCGCGACGGTCGCCTCTACGTCGCGACCGCGCTCGGCGTGCAGATCTGCGACCAGGCCGGCCGGGTGAACGCGATCATTCCCACGCCGAACGGCCGGATCACAAATCTCTGCTTCGGCGGCGAGAAATTCGATGTGCTCTACGCGACGTGTAACGAAAAGGTCTACCGGCGAAAGCTGAACGCCACCGGCGCACACGCGTGGGATACGCCGATCAAGCCGGCCGCGCCGCGGCTGTAGGTTTTTTTGGGAGCGCGACCGTTCCTGGTCGCTTTTCGATCCTGGCGGACGGGGACGTCCGCGCTCCCAGATCAAACCGGCAGGCCACTCGCCCGCAGCACCGTCTCCTGCACTGCGAGGTCGTGCGCCGGCGTCCACGCAAACGCCTTCTCGCCGCGAATGACGCGTGCGAGATCGACGAAATCGGCGGCGTAGCGGGGCAGGCTGGGGACCTTCACGTCCTGGTAGCCCTTCTTGAATTCCCCGCGCGGCTCGTCGAGTGCGAGCCGGACGGCCGGCGGTTCGAGCGGCCGCAGATCCACGGTGCCCTTGTTGCCGACAACGACGAACTGCCGGCGAAGATTGCCCGCCACCTCGATGAGTGAACTGCGCACGGTCACGAGCGCGTGCGGGTACTCGAGCGTCGCGACCTGGTTGTCCAGCAGGTCGTCTGCGAAGTCACCCGAGTGACGCGCGTGCGCCGTGACGCGCTCCGGTTTGCCGAGCAGCGTGATCACCGCGTCGATCACGTGGCAGCCGAGTTCGAACATCGTGCCGCCCCGGTACGGCTGGATCTTCGCGCGCTCACCCGCCGGGCTTGCCTTGCTGATCACGGTTTCAATGCCGGAGATGCGGCCCAGCCAGCCGTCGCGCGCGACGCGAAAGCAGAATTCGAAGCCGGGATTGTAGCGGAACATGTAGCCCATCTGCACCGTGAGTTTGCGGGCCGTGGCCGCGTCCATCAGCCGGCGATACTCGGGCAGCGATTCGCCGGCGGGTTTGTCGAGGTGAACGTGCAGGCCGGCCGCGACGCAGCGGGCGCCGGCGGCAAGCAGGTCCTTCACCTCCGTCTCCACCGCGACCGCCTTCAGGTTCGGCGTGTTGAACAACTGTTCCTCGGTCAGCCACGTGACACCCTTGTAGTCCGGGCGCGTCATCGCCAGGCGGCGCAGGCGCTCGTCGGGCTCGACCACGCCGACCAGGTCGTAGTCGGACGACTGCCGCAGGGCCCGCAGCTTGCCGTCCGCATGCGCGTGACCAGTGCCGATCTGCCCGACGCGCAGGCGCGGTTTCGCGGCGGCCGCACCGCGGAGGACGAGAGTGCCCGAGGCGGCCAGTCCGGCCTGCCCCAGCGTGGTGAGAAAGCGTCGGCGTTGCATGGGGCAGGGGAGAAGCTGGAATTAGCGCGCCGCGGTCCGGCTCACGACCCAGGCGACTATGGCCGCGTCGTCGTGCTCGTGCCGCCACACGGTGGCGAGGAACTCGGCGGGGAGGAGATCGTGTTCCCGGAAGAACCGCCGGTCTCCACCGCAGCAATACATCAGCGACGGCGGCAGTTCGCCGCGCAGCTTGGCGCGGGCCTTCGGCAGCAGGCGCGGCAGCCACGGAATCCCCTGCACGGCGTCGGTCTTGGCCGGGAGCCGGGTGTCGTCGAGGACGAAGGCGGACGGCTTCCCGTTCTGCACGTTCCGGAAATAGTCGCGCCGGATCAGCTCGATCGAGAGCGCATGCTCCGGGCCGGGCAGGCCCTCGTAGCCGTTGTGGTCCTCGGCGTAGTCGTAGAGGTGCTGCGCCGTCAGGCCGTTGGCGGCGAGGAACGTCTGCTCGTCGGCGGTGAAGAACGTCTCGGCGCCGCGCCGGCCCTGGGCGTAGCGCTCGACGGCGCGATCGTACAAGGCGCGGAACTGGGTCGGGAAATCGAAGTTTTTCATGGGAACGTGCGCGGCGGAAAGCCGCGTCCTAAAGGAAGCGCCGCGTGCGCAAACGTCAACGTCGACGCCCCCGTCGACCACCGGCCCTGTGGGAGCGGCTTTA
>JAEUHA010000098.1 GCA_016793535.1 Opitutaceae bacterium
ACAACGGGGCGGAGGTGGAGGGGCATGGCGGGAGTCTGGCCGCCGGCCTCCGGCGCGCAAGCACGGGCCGGAAGCCAGTTCGCTCTGGGAAACCGCAGCGCGATCATTAGCGTGCGCATCCCGATGAAACTCCCGCTCCGCCCGGCGCTCGTGTCACTGACGCTCGCGTTTGCTTCCGGCGCGGGCGCGCGCGCGGACGTGACCCCGGCGGCCCTCTTCACCGAGAACGCCGTGCTGCAGCGCGACAAGCCCGTGCCGGTCTGGGGCACGGCGGCGAAGGGAGAAAAGGTGACCGTGACGTTCGGCAGCCAGCAGCGCACCGCGACCGCAGGGGACGACGGCCGCTGGATCGCGATCCTCGATCCGCTGCCGGCCTCCACGACCGGCGCCGACCTTGTCATCGCCGCCGGCAACACGATCACGCTGCGCAACGTGCTCGTCGGCGAAGTATGGCTCTGTTCCGGCCAGTCCAACATGGAGTGGCCCCTCGCGCGCACGGCCAACGCCGCGGCGGACCTCGCCGCCGCCAATTCGCCGCTCCTGCGGCATCTCCGCGTCGAGCAGAACGTGGCCGAGACCCCGGCGGACGCGGTGAAGACAAGCGGCTGGCAGGTCTCTTCACCGGAGACCGCCGGCGGGTTCACCGCCGTGGGCTATTTCTTCGCCCGCGACCTGCACCAGAAACTCGGCGTGCCCATCGGCATCATCCACAGTTCCTGGGGCGGCACACCCATCGAGTCGTGGCTCAGCCCCGCAGCCCTCGCGAGTGATCCGGCGTTCGCCGTCATCGGCGAGCGCTGGCAGGCGGACCTCGCGGCGTATCCGTCACGGAAAACCGAATACGAGGCCGCCCTCGCCGCCTGGACCCGGTCCGAGGCCGAGGCGAGGCTCGCCGCCCCGGGCCGCGCCGCCGCGGCCAAGCCCGGGCGGGGTGGCGTCAGACCGGACGCGGCCGCGGTCCATCAGGAGTGGCTGCGGCAGAATCCCCGGCCGCGGCCGCCGCGGGGTCCCGGCGACCCGCGCATGCCCGCCGGGCTCTTCAACGGCATGATCAATCCCCTCCTGCCCGGCGCCCTGCGCGGCATCCTGTGGTACCCGGGCGAAGGCAACGCCGCCCGCGCCACGGAGTATCACGCGCTCTTCACCGCCTTGATCACGGCCTGGCGCGCCCACTTCGCGCAGGGGGACGTTTCCTTCTACTGGGTCAACTTCGCCGGCTACGCACCGGCCGCCGACCTGCCCGGCCAGGGCCGGACCTTCGCCTTCCTGCGTGAGGCGCAGACGAAGGCGCTCACGCTGCCGAACACCGGTCAGGCCATCACGCTCGATCTCGGCGAGAACCGGAATGTTCCACCGGCGCACCTGCCGGAGGTCGGCCGCCGGCTCGCGCTGCTGGCGCGGACCCGGGACTACGACCTGGTGGGCGACGATACCGGCCCGACCTTCGTCAGTGCCTCGCGCGAGGGCGCCGCCCTGCGCGTGCGGTTCGCCCATGCGACGGGCGGACTCGTCGCCCACGACAAACCCGTGCAGGCGCTCGAACTCGCCGGCGCCGACCGGGTCTTCCACCCCGCCGAAGGCCGCATCGAACGCGGCACGCTGCTCGTGTCCTCGCCGGCGGTGCGCGAACCGGTGGCGGTGCGCTACGCGTTCACGAATTTCCCGGAAGCAAACCTGTTCAACGGCGCCGGATTGCCGGCGGTGCCGTTCCGGAGCGACGAGTGGTGAGCTCGGCAGGTAGGCCGGATGCCCTCACCCCGCGCGTTTTCCGAGCGAAAGCGATATCCCGCGGGGTGAGGGCACCCCGCCTACATCAAGCTGCAGCCAGCAGGAATTCCACGAGGCAGACCCTCTGTTCCCTCCTCCCAGGCTCCTTGCCGGCGGCTCGGTCGCTCCCCTCTCCACCTCCAACGCTCACCTCCCTCACGGCGCGTCCGCGACACTCAGAATCACCGCCAGCGCCAAACCAAAATCCTTTACCGCGGTCGTCTTCTCGACGTCGGTCCACTCGTCGAGCGAGTGTGAGCGGCCGGTGCGGTTGGCCGACTGCGATGCCATGGCGAACGCCGGAATGCCGAGGCTGATCGGGATGTTGGCGTCGGTGCTGCTGATGTTCCACGCCGGCACCTTGTCGAACCGTTTCATCGTCGCCACCACCTGCTGCAGCACGGGGGCGTCCGGGGGAGTCACACCCGACGGCCGCTCGCCGATGAGCTTCACGTCCGCGGTGATCTTGCCGAACGTGGTCGATCGCGCCGCGTTTTCCTCCGCCACCGATTCCTCGACGATCCGCAGGAACTCGCGGTCGATCTTCACCAGCTCCTCGCGCGACACCGACCGCATGTCGACCTCCATCGCGACCTCGAACGGAATCGAGTTCACCGACGTCCCGCCGCTGACGACCCCGACGTTGTAGGAGACCTTCGGTTGCTTCGGCACGACGACGCGGCCGAGCTTCGCCATCGCGTTGCCCAGCGCGAACGCCGGGCTGACCTGGCCGAACGCGCCCCAGCTGTGTCCGCCGGGTCCCTTGAACGTGACGCGGTAACGCTTGCTGCCGAGCGCGCCGTTGGTGATGAGGTCGTTGTTCGAACCGTCGACCGTGATGAAGCGCTTGATCCGGTCTTTCCACGGCCCCTTCTGGAACAGGTAACGCATGCCGCGCAGGTCGCCCGGGCCTTCCTCGCCGACGTTGCCGACAAACAGGATGTTCGAGCGGGTCGTGATTCCCGCCGCCTTCATCGCGCGGATGGCCGCGAGCAGGAAGGCCAGGCCGCGCGTGTCGTCACCAATGCCGGGCGCGCGCAGGCGCGTGCCGTTGCGCTGCACCTTTACGTCCGTGCCCTCTGGCCAAACGGTGTCGAGGTGCGC
>JAEUHA010000107.1 GCA_016793535.1 Opitutaceae bacterium
ATCGAGTAAAACGTCTTCGTGCTATAGAGTCGGGCGCCTTCCTCGAGCGGCTCAGGATGGTTGAAGCTCCACGCGTCCCGCTTCTCCGTCATCAGCGCGGCCAGCTTGCGATCAAGCTCGGCACGCAGCGCGGCGTGCTGCGGATCCGCGGCGAGATTGGTCAGCTGCCAGGGATCGGAGCGGTGGTCGAAGAGCACCCAGGGAGCGTTCTCGTAGCGCGCGTAGGTGTAGCGGTCCGTGACTAATCCGCGCCAGGGCGCGCTGACCTGATCGGGGCGGTAGGGTACGAAGAGCTGCAGCAATACGGCTTCGGGGCCGGTGGTTGTCTGGCCGAGGGCGACGCGCGAAAGGTCTGCGCCTTGAAACGTGGCCGGCACCGGCAGCCCCGCGAGGCCGAGCAGCGTGGCGGGCATGTCGACGTGGCTGAACAGCGTGTCCACGACGCGGCCCTGGGGAACGCGTGCCGGCCAGCGCAGCAGGCCCGGAATGCCCGCTGACTCCTCGTGCGGCTTGCGTTTCCGCCGGAGGCCGTGCGAGCCGAGCATGTCACCGTGATCCGAGGTGAAGAGGATGATCGTGTTCTCGTCCTGCCCCGTTTCCTCGAGTGTCCGCAGCAAGCGTCCGACCTGATCGTCGATCGCGGTGATGGCGGCGTAGTACGCGGCGATCTCCTCGCGGCCGCCTGTCTTCACATAAGTTCCGCCAGGCATGTCGGGTCGGCGGTACTTCGGCGGGATCGCGTTGCCCCCGGGTCGCGTCTCGCTGTTGGGCTGCCAGTTTTTCGGCGGGGTGAGCTTTTCCGGGTCGTAGCGCTTCATGTACGCGTCGGGTGCGCCGTACGGGTCGTGCGGCGGGCCCATCTGGACCATCAGGAAGAACGGCTTGTCGCGCGGCTGTCCGCGGAGGAACTCGACCGCGAAGTCGCACGACGCCTCGGCCTCGAACTTCGGCACGATGATCATCTCGGGCGTGTCGCGAAAATACCACGGCAGGAAATGCCGGTGGTGGCACTGGTAGGCGGCCCAGAATTCGAAGCCCTGGCGGCGCGGTCCGGGGGGCACGAACCCCGGATCACGCGGGCCGCCGTCGAGATGCCATTTGCCAATGAAACCCGTGCGGTACCCGGCGTCGCGCAGGAGCTCTGCGAGCGTGACCTCGGATTCGCGCAGCCGGAGATCGTTCACGATCATGCCGTTCACGTGCGGGTAGGTGCCGGTGAGCAGGATCGCGCGGGCGGGACAGCAGACCGGGACGTTGGCGTACGTGCGCTTGAAGCGCACGCCCTCGCGTGCGAGCCGGTCGATATGGGGCGACTGCACATCCGGGTTGCCGGCCACGCCCATCGCCGAGCCGCGCATCTGATCGGGCAGGAGCAGGAGGATGTTGGGGCGCGCGGCCGGCGCTGCCGGCAGGGCGCCCGCGGCGCCGACGAACAGCGTGGCGAGGAGCATCCACGGCCGCGGACGGCGCAGGATGACGGGGAGGAAGTGCATGGGGTTGAGGTCGACACCTCGCCGGCTGCGTCCGGTGAGGCGTCGCGCAGCCTTGGCGGTCGCGGTCACAAGCGAAAGCTGGAAAGCGAAGAGCCACGGAAAGAGAGGAGCGGCCCGGACCCCATCTACGATCGGCTGGAAAACCAACCGCGGATTGCGCTGCTGGCGCGGATACGGGTGGGTTCATCCGTGTAATCCGCGTTATCCGCGGTGAAATCCTGCCGTCGCGGGAGTTGGTGAGAGCTGCCTCAACACCGGAAGCCTAGACCGCGTGACCCCATGCCGGCCGCCGCCCCGTAGCAGGGTGCCGGCTCGACTTTTGCCGGACCGCGGAATTGGTTCCGTCACCCCAATCCCAACCGGGTTCCTTACCGTGAGCCTCCCTGTATCCTCGTCTTTGCGTCGCACCGGCGCCGCCCGGCGGTTCGCCTTGGCGTTCTTCGTTCTCGGCATCGTTGCGTCGGCGTTCGCGGCTGCGAATACCCGGCGACCGAATGTACTGCTGCTGTTCTCCGACGATCTGCGCCCTGAGCTGGGCTGCTACGGCGTCGCCGGTATCCAGACACCGCATATCGACGCGCTGGCGCGCCGCAGCGTGCGGTTCGATCGCGCGTACGTGCAGTACCCGCTCTGCAACCCATCGCGCGCCTCGCTGCTCACCGGCCGCTACCCGACCGCGACGGGCGTGCTGGGCAACACCGAGTTTCTCGGATCGCGCCACCCCGACTGGGATACGCTGCCGATGTACTTCAAGAAGCAGGGCTACACCACGCTGCGCACCGGCAAGATCTTTCACGGCGGCTTTGACGATACCGATGCCTGGCACGAGGGCGGAGATGTCCGGCCGCTCGGTAACGCCGACCGCAAGGGCAGCACGCAGGACCCGAAGCGTTCCGACAGCATCGTCGTCCTCGACGGCGAGGGCGAAAGCCATGCCGACTACAAGTCCGCCACGCGCGCCATCGAATACCTGCGGAAACACGGCCGCGGCGGGAAGCCGTTTTTCATCGCGTGTGGCTTCTCCAAGCCACACAGCCCGCCCACGGCGCCGAAGAAGATGTTCGACCTTTACGACGTCGATCGAATCCCGCTGCCCGCGGACTTCGCGACGAAGCCCTCGGTGCCCGCCGGTTTCCCCGAACGCAGCGTGCCGGCGCGCTCGGGTGATCTCTTCATCGGGCGCGAGGCCTCGGAACGGGAGGCGCGCGAAATGAAACGGGCCTACTGGGCCTCGGTGTCGTTCGTCGACGCGCTGGTGGGCCGCGTCATGGCGGCGCTCGACCAGCTCGGTTTGGCCGATGACACCATCGTCGTGTTCTGGGGCGACCACGGCTACCATCTCGGCGAGAAGGGAAAGTGGTCGAAGCACAATTCCCTCTGGGACGTCGGCCTGCGCGTGCCGTACCTGATTTCCGCGCCCGGCGTCTCGGCCAACGGCCAGGTGTGCGCCCGCGTGGTCGAATGCCTGAGCTTGTACCCGACGCTCGTCGAGCTCTGTGGACTGCCGGCCGTGCCCGGGCAGGACGGCGTCAGCATTGCCGCGCTGCTGCGCCAGCCCGCCGCGCCATGGGACCGTCCGGCGATCTCCGTGACCTACCAGCAGAAGATCCTGGGCCGTTCGGTGCGCAACGAACGCTGGCACTACGCCGACTGGGACGAGGGCCGCGCCGGGACGATGCTCATCGACACCCTGAAGGATCCGGGCGAACGCCAGAACCTGGCCGGTGATGCCGCCCACGCCGGGGTCGTCGCGGAAATGCGGCGCCACCTGCAGCGGCTCCCGCCGATCCACGCCCCGCGGTGAGCGGGTCGCCGCGAGGTCAGCCCGCTCCTGACTCATGTACGCGCCTCCCCGGTGGAGGCGGCGCCGCGAATCCCGCCGACGCGCGGAACGGGCGTCCACCGGCCGGGCCGGCTGCCTGCCTCCACTCGAGGCTCGAATTACGCCCGGTTTGCCAGATCATCGCGTCCCACCCCGTCCCCACCATGCACCGATTCCACGTCTTGTTTGCCTTCACTCTTCTCGCCCTCGGCGCCGTGACCGCCGGCCTGCTCGCCCAGTCGCAGCCGAAACAAAAGCAGGGTCGCGCGCCGCTCGGCATCGAGAAGGTCGCCGACGATCTGTTCGTAATCATCGGCAATGGCGGCAACGTCGGCGTTCTCGTGACCGACGAGGGCGTCATCCTCGTCGACGACAAGTTCGAGGAGGACTACGAGGGCATCCTGGCCCAGGTGAAGTCGGTCACGCCCAAGCCGGTGAAGTACGTGATCAACACGCACCACCACTCCGACCACAGCGGCGGCAACACGCGCTTCATCGAGGTCGCGGAAATCATCTCCCACAAGAACGCCCGCGCCAACATCGTGGGCGGCAAGCAGGCGGGATCACCGGGGAGCATGAAGCCCGCCCGCATCACGTTCACGGACGAGACCTCGGTGTTTCTCGGCGGCAAGGAAGTGCGGGCCCACTATTTCGGCCGCGGCCACACCAACGGTGACGTGATCGTGTACTTCCCGGCGCAGCGCGTCATCCACACCGGCGACCTGATGGCAGGCGTCACGCCGCTCATCGACTACAGCGGCGGCGGCAGCCTCGTCGAGTGGGTCAAGACCGTCGATGCCGCGATGGCCGCACTCGATTTCGACCAGGTGATCCCGGGTCATGGCGTCGTCACCAACCGCGCCGGCCTGAAGACCTACCGGGATAACGTCGTGAAGATGCGCGACGAAATCACGGTGCTCATCCGGCAGGGCAAGTCCCAGGAGGAGGTCCGCGCCCATCTCGCGAAGCTCTTTCCGACCAGCTACGCCAACGCGAACAGCCTCCAGAACCGGTGGTCGCTGCCCGGGTTCATGCAGGAACTCAAGTAGCGCCGGTCGCCTGGCTCGAAGGCGGGTCACTCCGCAAAGCGGAGCGCAAACACGTCGGCGTCCTTGAACACGAAGCGCAGCCGGACCGGCTGGCCGTTCCGGGCGGGCAGGGTCGCGCCTGCCTTCCAGCGCGCGACGGCATCGAGTTCGTCGCCGAAGAGCGGCTCCATGTCGGCCAGCGCGAAGCCGGGCAGCGGCCGGCCGCCTTCATCCTGCACCTCGACCTGCACGGAGCCGGCCGCGGACGTGGCGTAGTTGAGCACCAGCCGTCCGCCGCCGGGCACGAGCGGGCGCGTGGTGAACTCGCCGCCGCGGGCGCCGGCGTGGAGGGAGCCGAGGCGGTGACGTGGCGTCACCAGGCGCCGGATACGGTTGTCGGGCCAGCGGTAGTGCTCGGAGATGTACATCGACCACTCGCCGGGCGCGGTTTCAACGATCCCCCACGCGGGCATGTTGCTGCGGTCGGTCCAGTTTTTCACGTCCGGCCCGGGCCGCACCCAGGCCTCGCGGAACGGCCGGTCCCAGGTCACGCCGTCGCGGCTCGACATGAACACCGCATCGGACGCGCCGGCCGGCTTGTGCGCCGGCACCTTGTGGCGTGCGGGCAGGAAGCGCATCGGGAACGCCAGCAGCAGGTGCTCCGCCTCGGGACACGGCAGGGTCGCGCTCGTGTAGAAATGCTCCGCCGGTACGCCCGGCGCGTAGCGGTTGGGCGTGCCGGTGCCCCACGTGAGGAAGTCCGCCGAGGACGCACTCTGCACCGCGCGCACGCGGTCGGCGAAGATGCGGCTGTAGCAGGCGTAGCGGTTGCGCGCGGGATCCCAGAACGCGAGGTTGAGCGAGTCGAAGGCGCCCTGCGTCATGACGGGCTCGTCGCGCAGCTTGCGCCAGTGGATGCCGTCGGCCGAGGCGAACGCGTACAACCCGCCCGGCGTCTCGCCCTGGTGCCAGTTGCGTCCGGGCTGCTTCACGCCGCCGAGCGCCTTGTAGCGTTCGTCGGGCCGGGCGTTGGGATTGCGGTCGAGGAACGGCGCGAAGTTGTGCGACTCGACGCCCTTCCACACCACGTTGTTGACCTTGGAGCCCTTGACCTCGATCAGGCCAAGATTCGGCCGCGTGAAGTGAATGCCATCCTTGCTCTCGGCGACGCACGTGACCTGGTCGATCGAATGATCCGAGCCGCCGACCGAACCGCGATAGTAGAGCCGGATCGTGTCGCCGTCCTTGAGCACGGTGAAGTACGCGCTCGTCGGTCCCTCCCACGCGGCATCCGTGACGAGCACGACCTCGGCGCGCCGCGGCGGGTGCAGCGTGAGCGTGGCGTCGCGCGCCGCGTCGACGAGGAAGTCGTCGACCAGCAGCTCCCAGCGTTGACCGAGATCGGCCGCGGACTTGGCCGCCCACGCGGCCGTGACTGCGGCTGCGAACACCGCCGCGAACCGGAGTTGAACAAAGGCAGGCGACGGAAAGCGGGGGAGGGGCATGGATGATTACTGTCCGCGCCGCGGCGGAGAGTAAAGTCGGCGCGTGGCGCGGGATGAGCGGACGCGGGCCGCCCCAGGGCGCCCGGTGGCCGTCAGTGGATCGTCAGCGCCTGCTGCAGGTGCGTGGCGACCTTCGCCGCGTTGGGCCGGACGCGCACGAGCCGCGGGTTCCACGCCAGCATGGCCTCGCGGTCGAGCTGGCGCAGCCGCTCGTCGGCGATGCGGACCATGGAGCCGGGCGGCAGGTCGTGCGTCGCGAGTTCCGGCACGAGCGCCCAGAACCGGCCCGTCCGCAGCGCCGCCAGCGTCTGCGGAAACGACTGGCAGGACAGCGCGGCCTGGAGCGGCACGCCCAATTGCTGCGCGATATCGCGCAGGCCGGAGGCAAACTGCCCGTCGGTCGTCTGCGTCGCCAGCGGACGCTCGCGCAGCGCCTGCCCGAGCGTGATCCCGCCCTTCGCGCGCGCCCAGCGGCCGGGGACGAGCGCGGCGTAGCGCACGACCCCGAGGGGCACCGCCTTAAGCCCCGGTGCGACGGCGTTCTCGCGGATGATGCCGAAATCGAGCCGGCCGTCCGTGATCTGCCGGACGATCTCGTTCGTGCGCAGGTTAGTCGTGGAAAAATGGATACCCGGAAACGCATCCAGTATCCGGCCCAGCTTTGGGATCACGAGCCACTGGATCAGGCTGTCGCCGGCGCCCAGGGTGAACGTGACGTTCTGCTGGCGGCAGTCGGCGCGGAAATCGTCGAGCGAACGCAACTGCTCGCGCGTCAGCTCCGCCAGCCGCTCGCCGGCGGCGGTGAGCTTGAGGATCTTGCCGCGGCGGTGCGCGACCTCGCAGCCGAAGAATTCCGAGAGCTCGCGGAGCTGGCGGCTGTACTGGCTCTGCCGCACGGGATCACCCGGCGCCGCCTGCGCGATGCTGCCGGCGTCGCGGACCTCGAGCAGGACCTTCAGCCGGTCCAGGGAAAGGCCGCGTTCGGAGAAAAGGGAATCAAACATGACTGGGCAGTCAGGCTTGCTGCGGAACCGCGCATGGCAAGTCCGCAGCCCTTCCGGTATGCTGCGGGTGTTCGTCCTGCACCCGGTTCCACTCCCTCCTCCTTCCCGCCCATGAATCCCGCCACCCTGAAACAACTCCCGAGCCTCCGGCCCGCCGGCAGGCTGGCGTTGAGTGCGGACCGTCATCCGCGGACAACGCTTTCGAGGACGTGCCGAGTCCGGGGTCTCAACCGCTCCGGCTACGCGAACCTCCCGGGAAGTGGTCCCACCTTGCCGCAGGGCTGAGCCCAGCCGCCGCCAAGGCCCACTTCCCCCCGGAAGTGGGCTTTTTTGCGCCCCGAGGGCGCCGCTTCCGAAACGAGTGCAAACTCCCTTTTCCAATTTCCCCGTGGCTTCAGTGCTGAGCCCAGTCAATCAGCCCAACGCCCGCATCCAATCCTGCGGCCGTCCAAACTGCGCGTGAGCCCGCTTCCGGGCTGCGCGCAAGAGGGACGCGGGGTGTGTTCTTTTTTGTGCTACGCGTGCCGCCCGGATCGGGTGGCACGCCAGAATTTCCGCAGGGCGCCCAGAGGCGGCCCTGCGTTCCTATTTCCTTAAGGAAGCGCCGGCTCTCGATCCGAGGCCGGAGTCCGCTTTGCCCCCTCGGATCCCCATGAAGCCAGCCGGCGGCCCAAGTCCGGCAGGGGCCGAGTTTACCCGCGGTCATTGAGGACGGACGCCGGAGAAGTCTTCCGGCGCCGAGTGACCTGAGCCGCGGTTCCATTTTCCAGGTAGTGAGAACAGGGATACTTCGCCTGATAAGCGCGTGGTTGCCGGTTCGAGTCCGGCCCGCTTTGTGCAAACGAAGCGGTAGCTCAACGGTAGAGCACGTTCATGCCCGGTTCGGTTTTCTCCTGGAATCCCTTCGGGGGCAGTGAAGGCGCGGCTACTTCGGTAAGACACCCTCCCTCGGGTGCGGTGGTTCAAGTCCACGCATCCGCGCCTGTTTTTCTCCCCCATCTTTCCCGGCAGCTGGATTCCCTCCGGCCGCCCGCATCCCGGCGTTTCGGGTCAACCGCCGCGCGTTCCCTTCGCATGGGCCGCGGCTTCAGTCAAAGAAAGGAGGCCGTCATGGCCCGATTCAGTCATCTGGTGCCGAAGGCGCGCGGATCACCCGTGCCCGACTCGGTCAACTTCGCCGGCGGACGCGCCTACGCACCGGCCGCGAAGTTCCAGCTCGTGTCGGTCTTGCTCACCACGTTCCTCGAGGACGAGTTCTACCGCACGGGGCAGCAAACCACGGCACGCATCCGCGAGTTGATCCGCACGGTCGACGACCCGCGTTTCACGGCCAAGGCGGCGCTCTACGCGCGCCATGTCCACGGCCTGCGTTCCGTCTCCCACCTGGTGGCCGGCGAACTCGCCCGGTCCGTCAAGGGCGCGACCTGGTCGAAGTCGTTCTACGACCAGCTCGTGCGCCGGCCGGACGACGTGCTGGAGACGCTGGGATACTACCTCGCCGTTCACGGCCGGCCGCTGCCGAATTCCCTCAAGAAGGGACTCGGCGCGGCGCTGACGCGTTTCGACGAGCACCAGCTCGCGAAGTACCGGCGCGAGCACGGGACGTTCAAGCTGGTGGATGCGGTCAACCTCGTCCGCCCGCGCGCCACGCCCGCGCTCTCCAAGCTCGTGCGCGGCGAACTCGCCCCCGCGGCCACGTGGGAGACGAGGCTCACGCAGGCCGGCGACGCCGCGGGCGCCAAGGCGCAGGCCTGGGGCGAACTCGTGCGCAGCCGGCGGCTCGGGTATCTCGCGCTGCTGCGGAACGTGCGCAACATCCTGACGCACGCGCCGGACGTGGCCGGGGAACTCGCCGCCCAGCTGGCCGACGGGCCGGCGGTGCGCCGGGCGCTGGTGTTCCCGTTCCAGTTTCTGTCCGCGGTCGACGCGCTCCAGGAGGGCAACCTCCCGGGGAGCGGACGCGTGATGGAGGCGCTGAACACGGCGGTCGACCATTCGCTGGCGAACGTGCCGGACTTCGGTGGCCACACGCTGGTCGCGCTCGATTCGTCGGGCTCGATGGTCGGACGGCCGCAGCAGATCGGCTCGCTGTTCGCGGCGACGCTGGTCAAGGCGACCGGCGCCGACCTGATGCTGTTCAGCGACGACGCCCGGTACCTGACGTTGAATCGCCGTGACACCACGCTCACGGCGGCCCAGCGGATCCCGTTCATGTCCGGAGCCACGAATTTCAATGCGATCTTCCAGCGCGCCAACCGCGCCTACGATCGCATCGTGATTCTCTCGGACATGCAGGGATGGATCGGCGGCGGCGCGCCGGTGCAGGCGTTCGAGGATTACAAGACGCGTCACGCGGTTACGCCGCGCGTCTTCAGCTTCGACCTGAAGGGCTACGGCACGCTCCAGTTTCCGCAGGAGCGCGTCTACGCCCTCGCGGGATGGAGCGACCGCGTGTTCGAGCTCATGCAGAAGCTCGATCACGAACCGGCTGCGCTTCTCCGCGAGGTCGAGGCGGTGCCGTTGCCGGAGTGACGCCGGCCGGCGAAAGTCAGTCGGAGTTCCGCTGTGGCGGGACTCCTTTACTCCCAGGGGTGGCAGCATCCGTACCGGCCGCGTGGCGGCCGGATTCCAGGTGAGATTCCTGGCTGGGAGCCCTTTTTCCCTGGCCGGGATTCGTCCCGGCGTAGCGCAAGAATGAACCCACTCCTGGCCGCAACCGCGACGGCGAAAGCCGCCGCTCCTTTTTCCAACTCCGTCTCCATGCCCGATTCCATTCCCCGGCGCTCCGCGCTGCCGCTCCGTCTCGTCCGTCTTCCGTCCAAGCTTCGTCCTCTCCATGAAACCACTTTTCCACCGCAAGCCCGCGCCGATCACGTCGACCCACCAGTTCGACGAATTGTTCGGCGTCGAGATTCCGCTGCCCGCGCTGCAGCGCGGCTGGCTGCACGGCCGTGAGCTCACGCAGCCCTGGCACGTCGAACGCATCATCGCCCGGATCGGCGACGCGTGCTGGTTCAGCCACTACAACCGCGACGCGCGCGAGCCCGACTCCACGCGCCTGAGTTTTGCGCCGCACGCGATCGCCGGATTCTGGCCGGACGGCGGCTTCGTCGAACTCCAGATGCAGCACGGCAATCCGCTCGACGAGCGTCCCCAGGGCACGCTCGGCGTGTATACCGATTCGCCCGCCCGGACCGAGGCGCTGATGAGCGAGCTGCTCGCGCACTACCGGCACGAACCCGGCGGTGTCGTGCTCCAGCCGCGCGTGGGCATGCTGAACTTCGCCTACGGCAGCCTGACGGTGGAACGGATTCCCGTGACCGTCGATCAGACCGTCGCGCGGGACCGGCTCGATCTCTATTATCGGGCGGGCATGGCGGCCTGGGCTGACGATTGGATCTCCACGCTCAACACGCGACGCTACGGCCTGACCGTGCTCACCGGGGCGCCCGGCACGGGCAAGACCACGCTCCTGCGCTCGCTCGCGCACTGGCTGGTGGACAGCCATGTGTTCTACTTCATGCCCGCGGCGCGTTTCGCGAGCGTCGAGTCCGGGGAGATCGTGAGCTTCTGGGCGGGTGAAAACCGCGACTCGAAGCTCCGGAAGATTCTTATCCTCGAGGACGCCGAGAGTGTCCTGCTCCGCCGCGCCGACGACAATCGCGAGAAGGTCGCCACGCTGCTCAACCTCACCGACGGCATGCTGGGCGACGCGCTCGGCCTGCACGTCGTGTGCACGCTGAACAGCGAGCTCACCGACCTCGATCCGGCGCTGCTCCGGCCCGGGCGACTCGTCGCGCACCGCGAATTCGAGCTGCTCACGGCTGAGGAGGCCGGCCGGCTCGCCGCGGCACTCGGTCTGCCGCCGCCGACGGGCGAGCGCGTTTCGCTGGCCGAGTTCTTCAACCAGACCGCGGCACCGGCGCTGCCCCGGCCGACGGCGCCGCGCCGGTCGATGGGTTTCCACGCCGCGATGTCGCAGGCCGCCAGCCGCGGCTGAACGACGCGGGCACCGGCCGGCGGGCGGCGCTCACAGCGTGCCGAGCAGCACCAGGAACGTCGCCACGCCGCCGCCGAGCGCGACCCAGCCCCACGCGCGGGTCGCGGGCAGTTTCCACCAGAGGAAGAGGCCGGTGCCGATCCACGCGAGGGTGCCGAGGCAGAAGAGATCGATGAGGAATCCCCAGATCGCGGGCAGGAATCCTCCCTGGCCGTAGCCGGTGCGATTGTGCAGGCGCACCAGGACCTCGGTCCACGACGACGAACGCTGCTCCGCCCGGAGCCGCTTGCGCTCGGCGTCGTAGGTCAGACGCTGCGGCGCCAGGAAATTCTGGAGATTGATCGTGAGCCGCTGCCCCTGGCGCTGCACCCCAAACGGGCCCTGCAGGCCGTGCTCGTTCAGCACCTGGCGGGCGGTCTCGCGCAGGCCGTCGTTGCCCGCGGGGAGATCGAGCGCGTGGTCCTTTTCCCAGAGGGTGGTCCAGGCGGCCGCGGCTGGCTGCCCGTGGCCGGCGGCGCCGTGATTGAAGAGGGCCGTGGAGACCGCATACATCAGCGTCCAGGGCAGCAGCAGCATCCCCAGGTATAGGTGCGTCCGGCGCAGCAGGAGGTTCAGGTTGCTCATGCGATGACGGGGTCAGAGGCGGATCAGCAGCAGTCCGAACAGGCCCCAGCCGAGCACGGCGAACCCGGCGCCCGTGAGCCGGGCGGGCTTGATCTCCCACCACATCCAGATTCCGGATACGACCCAGAACAGCATGCCGGCGACGGCGAGGTCCACGATCACGGCCCAGGCTTTGGCGGCGAGGAACGGCTGGCCGTAGCCGTGCCGGAAATGGGCGCGATTGAGAAAGATCGGCGCGCTGAACGCCTGCTTCTCCACGAGGAGCCGATTTTCAGCGCGAAAATACGTGACACGATGGTGGGCGAACGCGGCGTTGCGATTGATGACCAGCCGCGGCGCGCCGGGACCGCCCTGGACATTGAAGGTGCCGGACAGCCCAAGGTGATCGAGGATCTGGCCGCCGATCAGCCGCGCATCGGCGTCCTCGGAGAACGCAGCGGTGTAGGGGCGTTCCTCGACTTTCTCGAAGCGGCCGATGCGATCGCCATAGAACGAGCGCACCGCCTGGTTGTGGTTCAGCACCAGGCCGCTCAGGGCATAGATCAACATCCAGGGCGTGAGGAACAGCGCGAGGTAGAGGTGGACGCGGCGAATGAGGCGGGAGGCGGCCATGGGCGAGTGGCGGTCGGGCGTCGGGGTGGGGATGCGGGTCGAGTCACGCAGCCGGCGCCGGAAAAGTCGAGGGTGGCGCGGGGACGCAACGGGCTCGCTTCCCTGGGGCGCGGCGTCTACGCAGGATCTGTTTTCCCCGCCATGAAGACTTCCGCCCCGGCGACGCCTGCCGCCTACCTCAAGACGCTCGATGGCGCCAACCGTGCCACGCTCGACGCCCTGCATCGGGCGATCCGCAAGGCGGCGCCCACGCTCAAGGCCGAGCTGATGACCGGGATGGGCGCGACGCCAATCATCGGCTACGGGAAGTTTCACTACCGGTATGCAAGCGGACGCGAAGGCGACTGGTTCCTCGTCGGGCTGTGTGCGCGAAAGAACTATTTCAGCCTCTATGTCTGCGCCGTTGACGAGGGACGTTACCTTGCCGAGCAGGCCGCAGCCAAGCTGGGCAAGGTGAAGGTCGGCCGCAGTTGCATCACCTTCAAGCGGCTCGAGGACCTGAACGTGGACGCCGCCATGGCCGTGGTGAAGCGGGCGGTGGCGCTCGGCGGTGCCGGTCAGGTGGTCGGTTAGCCGGGAGCGCGGCCGTCCCTGGCCGCATCTACGGAGGCCTGCCAAACGTAGACTCCGGCGACGCCATGCCACTCCGCCTCCGCTTCGCCCTCCTCCTCCTGCCGCTCGCCGTCTCCGCCATGGCCACCGAACAAGCCTTCCCTCCGACCGCGCCGGGCGTCTCCGAACTGAAGACCCTGCCCGGCGGCGTGCTCCTGCGCTCGTCGGGGCAGGGCAATTACTTCGACCAGTCGAACCGGCTCTTCGGTCCCTTGTTCCGGTACATCTCCCGTCACGACATCGCGATGACCACGCCGGTCGAGGCGCGGATCGATGACGCCGCGATGTTCTTCTGGGTCGCGGCGAGCCAGGAGGCCAAGGTGGCCGGCCCGGACGGCGCCGTGGTGGTGGAGCGCATGCCCGAGCGGCGCGTGGCCAGCCGGGGCGCCCGCGGCTCGTATTCGCGGGAAAACTACGAGAAGACGCGCGATGAGCTACTGACCTGGCTCGGAGCGCAGCCGGGACTCGAGGTGACCGGAGCGCCGTACGCGGTGTTCTGGCACGGGCCCTTCACGCCGTGGTTTTCGAAGCGGTACGAGGTGCACGTGCCGGTGCGGGCGGGCAATGGAGCTTGAGCCGGTCCGGGTTGTTCGGAGCGGGGTTCGCTCTCGAACTTCTCGCGGGATGCCGCCCGGACCACTTAACCGCGGATTTCGCTGCTGGCGGGGATATTTGCTATCCGGGTGATTCGCGTAGTCCGCGGTTAAGTTTAGAAGCCTGGGTCGGTTTGGGATCAGAGGTTTCGCAGCGCCTCGAGCTGGCCCTCCTCGACGAACACGCCCTGTGCGAGGCTCTCGCGGCGGGAGCGCAGCATGCCTTCGCCCGGGTAACGGATCGGTTCACCGGGGGCGAGCGGCGGGGTGGCGTGCAGGTGCTCGATCAGGGCGTTCACCGACGCCTCGATCTCGTCCATGCCGGCCAGGGCGGTGACATTGAGGGCGATGAACACCTGTGACACGGCGTACTCGGTCCCCTGCCGCCCGATTTGCTGTGACGTCTGGCCGCCGGAGACCAGGGCCGCCGCGGCGTCGAGCATCACCGCGAGCGCGGACCCCTTCCAGTAGCCGATCGGCATGGGCCGGCGGGACGCGAGAATCTCGCCGGGCTGGCGGGTGAGGTTGCCGGCGCGATCGAAGCCGCCGGCGACGGGAAGTTCCCGGCCCTGCCGGTGGAACACCTCGAGTTTGCCGTTGGCGAACTGGCTCATTGCCATGTCGAGCAGCAGAGGGCCGCCGGCCCGCGGGACGGCGATCGCGAGCGGGTTGTTGCCCACCGCGACCTCGGCGGCGCCCCAGGGCGGCATCAGCGGAATCGTGTTCGTCCAACAAATGCCGATACAGCCCGCGTCGGCGGCCTGGAGGCCGTAGGCGCCCGCGCGCATCCAGTGGTTGGTGTTGCGCAGCCCGACGCACCCGAGGCCATGCTGGCGGGACAATTCGATCGCGCGGCCCATCGCGGCGTGCGCATTCGAAAGACCGATGCCCATCCGCCCGTCCCACTGTTCCAGCGCTCCGAGGCCGCCGACGCGGACCGGTTCGGCGTGGGGATCGAGCCGGCCGCTCTTCAGCAGCGCCACAAACCCCGGGAAGCGATACAAGCCATGGGAGAATACGCCGTCCCGCTGGTTCTCGGCGAAGAGCCGCGCCACGAGCGCGGCGCGCGGTTCCGGTACGCCCTGGCGGGACAGGACGTGGTGCAGCTCGCTAACGAGGTCGGGAAAGGGAACGCGTGGCATGGCGCCAGCGAACCACGAAATCCGCGAAACACACGAATGGAGTTTTGGGCCGGTGCGAGCGGCGCGCGCAGAGACGCGGTGCCGGAGCGCCCGCCCCTCAGGTTTTCTCCTGCGATCCGGAACAGGCTCACGCGAAGGCGCGAAGGACGCGAACCAATCGCTGGCATCGGTTCGCGTCCTTTGCGCCTTCGCGTGAGCCCTGGATTGGACCGATCCGTCTCGTCTGGGAGCTGGCGGGATGAAATGCTCGGGTCCTGTCGCCCCATGAATTTCGTGCGTCTCCTGCCGCTTCTCGCTCTCGTCGCCGCCGCGCTGCCCACCGCCCGCGGACAGGCACCGATCGCCGACATCGTCTTTGGTTCGTGCCTGAAGGTGGTGGATCATCCGATGCTCGATCGGACGCTGACGCTGCCGATGGATTTGTTTCTTTTCCTCGGCGACAACATCTACGCCGACACGCAGGACATGGCGGTGATGCGCGCGAAGTACGACGCGCTCAAGGCCAGCCGGTTCTTCCGGGAACTCCGGCGGCGCGCGCCGGTGCTCGCGACCTGGGACGATCACGACTTCGGCGCGAACGACGTCGGGGCCGACTATCCGAAGCGGCGGGAAGCCCAGGCCGAGTTCCTGCGCTGGCTCGACGAACCCGTCACTTCTCCCCGGAGGCAGCGCGACGGCGTCTACGATGCGCAGGTCTTCGGACCGGTTGGCCGGCGCGTGCAGGTGATCCTGCTCGACACCCGGTTCTTTCGCGGACCGCTCCGCCGGGCGGGCAAGGGTGAACCGACCCTGGTCGGCGGCCCCTACCGGCCGCACCCTGATTCGTCCGTGCCGCTGCTCGGTGAGGCGCAATGGCGCTGGCTCCGCGAACAGCTCCTGCAGCCGGCTGAGCTCAGGCTGGTGGCCAGCAGCATCCAGTTCGTGTCAGAGTTTTCCGGCGCCGAAGCCTGGGCGAACCTCCCGCACGAGAAGCGGCGTTTCCTCGATCTCCTGCGGGAGACCCGCGCCGCGGGCGTCCTGTTTGTCAGCGGCGACCGGCACTGGTGCGAGTTGTCGCGGATGGACGGCCCGACCGGTTACCCGTTGTACGATCTCACCGCGAGTGCGCTGACGGAAAAGCATCCGCGCGGCACGCCGTCGGAGAACCAGTATCGTGCGCTCCCAAAGACGTACCACGACGTGAACGTCGGGCACCTGCACATCGACTGGTCGGCCGCCGACCCGCAGGTCACCTGGCGCATCATCGACGTCGCGGGCCGGACCCAGATCGAACATCACGTGCGGCTGGGCGAACTGCAGCCGACGCGGTAACGAGCGCGAGCCACGAGCGCGCTCGCCGGGCTTGACCTGCGGCCCGTTGCGCGGCGACGGTCGAAGTCCCGACCATGAGCCTCTCCGGCACCGGCGTGATCGCCATCTGGCACAACCTGCAGGACACCGTGCGCGCGGAGTTCTACGAGTGGCACAATCGGGAGCACATGCCGGAGCGTCTCGCCGTCCCGGGCTTCCGCCGTGGCCGCCGCTATCGGGCGCTCGAGGGCGGGCCGGACTATTTCAACCTCTACGAGACGGCGGATGTCGGCGTGCTTTCGAGTCCGGCCTATCTCGCCCGCCTGAATGCCCCGACGGACTGGACCCGGCGGGTCGTGCCCGGGTTTCGCGATGTGGCGCGATCGCTCTGCCGCGTGCGCGCTTCCCTCAGCGTCGGCCTGGGCGGCGTGATGCTCACGCAGCGTTTCGCCGTGGCGGATACGGAACGGGAGCGCGTGGCGGCCCGGCTCGCGGACGACGTACTGCCTGCACTGGCCGCGCGTCCGGGCATCACCGGAGCCCACCTTTGCCTGGCGGAGGAAGCGTTGAGCTCGGTCGCCACCGTCGAATCAGTCGCGCGGGGCACGCCGACCCTCGTGCCGACGTGGATCGTGCTGATCGAAGGAATCGATGCGGCGCACGTGCGGCCCGCCGGAGCGGGGATCACCGCGGGTCTGTCCGGGGCCACGCTCACCGTCGGGCTCGACACCGCCCTCTATCAGTTGGAAAATGTGTGCGTCCCCGCGGATGCCCCGGGGCCGTGATCCCGCGCGGTTCCTCCGTCCGCCTTACTCCGATGCCCCGCCTGTCCCGCCGTCGCTTGCTCGCCCGGTTGCCCGCCTGGGCGGCGACGCTCGCGCTCGCTCCCGCCAGCACGCTGCTGGGCGCCCCGGCCCGCCCCCGGGTCGGCTGCCAGGCGAACGGATTCCCGCTCAAGCCGAACGACTTTCCCGCCCTGCTGGCCGCGCTGCGAAAAATGCGGGAGCTCGATTACACGGGTTTCGAGTGCAACATC
>JAEUHA010000117.1 GCA_016793535.1 Opitutaceae bacterium
CACGCCGCGGCCCGGACCCTCGCCGGCGTCGCCGCCCGAGGTGGCGGCGGCCACCGACGGCAACGTGAAAAGTGGCCGCCCGGTGCGCGCGTCGCGGAGGTTCATGCCTTCCTTGTCGAAACGCTCCTGGATGCTGAACACCTCCAGACCCGGATTGGACGGTACGAGGTCCGACACGTGCAGGGCGTCACCGTGGCCCCAGCCGGTCGAGTAGAGCGGCTTGCCGTCGTCATCGATCACCATCGCGCCGTAGATGATCTCATCCCGGCCATCGCCATCGACGTCGGCCACGCTGACGTTGTGGTTGCCCTGACCCCGGTACGGATTCGTCCGGTCGGGCGCGCCGAGCGTGTCGCTGTCGAAAAACCAGCGCTGCGAAAGTTTGCCGTCACGCCAGTCCCACGCGGCGAGCGTCGTGCGGGTGTAGTAACCGCGGCAGAGGATCACGCTGGGCCGGCGGCCGTCCAGGTACGCGACACACGCGAGGTAGCGGTCGGAGCGATTGCCGGTCGCATCGCCCCACGTGTCCTGCAGCGCCTGCGGCCGGAACTCCGTCGTACCCGTGACCCGGGCGGGGAGGTAGTCCGTGGACGCGAGCGCCGCGCCGGTGAGACCGTCGAACACGGTCAGATATTCCGGGCCGCTGAGAATATGTCCGGACGTGTTGACGGTGCGGAGGACTTTGCCGCCGTCGCGGTTGGCGGCGAGAACCTGGGCCGTGCCGTTCTCCGGCTGCACCCAGTTCGCGTGGGCGTCGCCGATGACCTTGCCCTGGCCGTCGATCGTACCGTCCGCCGTCTTGCACACGACCTCCGCGCGGCCGTCGCCGTCGAGGTCATACACCTGGAATTGCGTGTAGTGGGCGCCCTCGCGGATGTTCTTGCCGAGGTTGATCGTCCAGAGCAGCCGCGACGTGAAGCCGGTGTCGGACGTCAGGTCGAGCCTGTAGCCCTGGAGAAACGTCGTGCCGGTGGGGCCGCCCTGCGAGTTGTCGCGACCCCGCTGCTCGAACTTCACCACGAGGTCGTACTGGCCGTCACCGTCGAGATCCGCGGCGGAGGCGTCGCCGGGTTGGGCGCCTTCGGGATTCTGCAGCGGGATCGAAAGGTACGGCAGCGGTGGGGCGCCGGCGGCGAGCGTGAAGGCGGCGCTCGGTTCCTGTTCGGTGCCGTTCACGATGGCGCGGACGAAGTAGGAGGTTCGCGTCGCGAGATTGGCGCTGTCGTCGATGAAGAACGTCGGGCCGGCGAGGGGAGCGTCGTTGAGTTTGCGCGGAGCGGCGGGGTCGCCGCCAAATCGTCCACGGCCGCCGCGTTGGGGTGGAGGCGTGCCGCGACCTGCCGTGGGCGAGGGGATCGGGCCGCGGCCTCCGAAGCCGCCGGGCGGGGCGTCGGCCTTGCGGTAGAGATTGAACGCCACGCCGTCGGGGTCGGTGCCGAGCAGCCGCCAGCTGACGACGACGCGGCCGTCGGGCTGGTGAATTGCCACGACGCCGCGGCCGAGTGGTTCGAGCAGGGGCTGGGCGGGCAGGGACGTCGCGGTGGCGAACAGGGCAAGCGTGGCCGCGATCAGGAGGCAGGGGTGCGGGGTCATGCGGGGCGGATGACAGGCATTACGCACCAGAAGGTGAAGCGTGACGAGGCGAAGCGTCGGACAGTGGGAGTACCTCGGCTAAGGGTTCGTGCGCGATGCGCCAGGCCGACACGGGCGTCATTCTCGCAATCCAGGCCGGGGCCTCGCGAACAGCCAATAGCGCGACGGCATCGGCTTCGTCGAGGCGGGGGAGCTATTACAGCACCTGAAAGTGTGAGCGGGCGCCCGCTCTACTCGACAAACCGGTAGCCGACGCCCGACTCGGTTTTCAGGAAACGCGGCTGGTCGGGTGTGGGTTCCACTTTCTTGCGCAGGTTGGCCATGTGCACGCGCAGGTAGTGCGTGTCCGTTTCGTGGGCGGGCCCCCAGACTTCGCGGAGGAGCTGCCGGTGGGTCAGGACTTTTCCCCGATGCTGCAGCAGGAGGCGCAGGAGGCTGTATTCCTTGGCGGTGAGATGGAGCGGAACGCCGGCGTGCGTGACGGTGCGCTTGTTGAAGTCCACCTCGATGTCGCCAAACTGGGCGATGCTCGGCTCGGCCGCCGGCTGCGCCCGGCGCAACAGCACGCGTATCCGCGCCAGCAGTTCGCCGCCGCCGAACGGTTTCGTGAGGAAGTCGTCGGCCCCGGCGTCGAGGGCCGCGATCTTGTCCGACTCCTGTCCGCGCACGGACAGGATCAGGACCGGCAGTTGACTCCACTCCCGCAACCGCCGGAGGACGTCGAGCCCGGGCAAGTCCGGCAGCGCGAGATCGAGGATCACGACATCGGGCCGCCGCACCGCGGCCTCGTTCAGGCCCAGCGAACCGGTCTCCGCCTCGCGCACCTGGTAGCCGGCCGACTCCAGGGTGAGTCGCAGCAGCCGCCGGATCTGCACTTCGTCGTCGATGACGAGGATGTCGGCGGACGGTGCGGCGGTCGCGGCATTCATTCGGCCGGGACGTTACCATGCGGCGTGTGCGGCAGGTAAATCGTAAACACGGCGCCGCCACCGGGATTCTCCCCGGCGACGATGTCTCCCCCCTGCGCCGCGACGAAGCCATGGATGATCGAAAGCCCGAGACCCAGGCCGCCGGCGCGCGCGGCGTCACCGCGCTGGAATTTCTTGAAGAGCCGTTCGCGCATTTCCGGGGGCAGGCCGGGACCGCGATCCGCGACGGTGAAGAAGACGCGCCCCCGGGCGCCGTCGTACCCGGCGGCGAGGAAGATCGGCGTGCCGGCCGGAGTGTGCAGGGCGGCGTTGAGCACGAGATTGGCGATGACCTGCTCCATCAGCGCGAAGTCAGCTCGGAACACGGGCATGTCGGGTGGCACCGACACCTCGAGCGGATGCGCGCCGAGCGACTCCCGCGTCCCGGCGAGTGCGGCGTTGAACAGATCGCGCGCATCGCACCAGTCGAGCCGGGGTTGCAGCGCGCCCGACTCGAGGCGGGTCTGATCGAGCAGGTTGTTGACGAGCCGGTTCAGCCGGCGCGTGGCGGTGGCGATCTCCGGGATCACACGCTCGCGTGCCGCCGCGTCCGCGTCGCGCAGGTTCTCGACCGCAGTCGTCAGCACCGCGAGCGGCGTCTTCAGTTCGTGCGACACGCCGTCGAGCAAGGCGCGGTGCAGCTTGTCGGATTCGGCGAGAAGCTTTTCGCGTTCGCCGACGGCCCGCAGTTCCTCGCTCTCCACGACGAGCGCGAGCTGGGCCGCGAAACTCTCCGCCAGGTCGCGCTGGGCGAGGGTCAGGGTGGCGTCCGGCGGGACGCACACGACCAGCACGCCGAGGGTGCGGTCTTCGCGGACGAGCGGCACATGAAAGCCCTCGGCGGACGGCAGGGTGTCGGTGAAGCGGCCGGCCTTCTTGCGATTCCGCCAGGCCCAGTCCGCCACGCTGCGCTCCTTGTCCGTGAGCGTAAACGAACCGGCGAAGTGCGGTACCGGCGCCGCCTGTCCGTCGCCGCTGAGGAGCAGCGCCGACGTCGCGCCGAAGAGCGCGTCGGACTGTCGCAGCGCCGCGAATACAGCATCGTCGAGCGAGCGGGCCGCGCCGAGGGCCTGGGTGAGCCGGAGCAGGGCGGTGGCGCGTTCCTCCCGCCAGCGTTCGTGCCGCTCCTGGGCCCGGATCCGGGCGGTGAGGTGGCCGGCCACCAGGGCGACGACGAAGTAGGTGGCGAACATCATGCCGTCCTCGAACTTCTCGATGCCGAAGGTGAATACGGGCGGGATGAAGACGAAGTTCCACGTCAGCGCGCTCAGCACGCCGGCGAGCATCACCGGCCATCGCCCGACCCGCAGGCTCAGCCCGATGACCGCGAGGAGATAGAGGAGTCCGATCGGCAGGTAGCCGACGGGCTGGCGCAACACCCACCCGCCGGCGGTGAGGAGCGCGAGCGTCACCGCGACTTCCACGTACTCGCCGGCGGGCGTGGCGCCGGGCGGTTCCCACTCGATCCGCCGGCTGGTCCCGCCCGCGGCGCGGTCGGACGGCACCACGTAGATGTCGATCGGGCCGCTCTGCCGCAGCAGCCGGTCGACGAGGCTGCCGCCCCGCAGCAGGTCGAACAGCCGGGACGTGCGTGATTTTCCGACCACGATCTGCGTGGCGTTGTACTGCAGGGCGACGCGGACGAGCGCGGTGGCGACGTCCTCGTCGTGCGTGACGACGACCTCGGCGCCGAGCTCGCGCGCGAGGGCGAGATTCTGGTCGAGCCGCCGGCGGGAATCGGGGGCGAGGCGGCGCGAGGACTCGACGCTCACGGCCACCCACGCCGCGCCCTGCGCCGCCGCCATCCGGCGCGTCCAGCGCACCAGCTGGGTGGAAAACGGACTCGGTCCGACCGCGACGAGCAGGCGTTCCCCGGACCGCCACACGTTGCGCGCCGCCCCGGTGGCCCGGAGCTCGCGGAGGCGCTCGTCGACGTGTTCCGCGACGAACCGCAGCGCCAGTTCGCGGAGCGCGGTGAGGTGCGTGTCGCGGAAGAAATTCTCACCCGCAATCGCCGCGCGTTCGGGCACGTACACCTTGCCTTCGGCCAGCCGCTCGCGGAGGGCCTCGGGAGTGAGATCGACGAGCTCGATCTGGTCGGCGCTGGCGACCACCGAGTCGGGGACGGTTTCGTGGATGGTCGCGCCGGTGATCTGCCGGACGGCATCCGCGCGGCTCTCGACGTGCTGCACGTTCAGCGTCGTGAAAACGTCGATGCCGGCATCGAGCAGTTCGACGATGTCCTGGTAACGCTTGGGGTGGCGCGAGCCCGGGGCATTAGTGTGCGCAAACTCGTCGACGAGCACCAGCTGCGGCCGGCGGGAAAGCGCCGCCTCGAGATCGAACTCGGTCAGGGTGATCCCGCCGTGCGGAATCACCTTGCGCGCCAGGACTGTCAGCCCGGCCAGCAGTGCCTCGGTTTCCTGGCGGCCATGCGTCTCGACGAGGCCGACCACCACGTCGATGCCGTCGCGCCGCTCCGCCTGCGCCGCCTGGAGCATCGCGTACGTCTTGCCCACGCCGGGGCACATGCCGAAGAAGATCTTCAGCCGGCCACGCCGGGCCCGCTGCTCCGCCCGTTGGAGCGAGGCGAGCAGCGCGTCGGGACTGGGACGGGGCGATACGGCCACGGCGAACGTTGGCAGCGGCTGGGACGGCGTCGCAATGCTGTTCACCGCGAGGCGGGCGCGGGTCCGATGCGCGGAGGATCGGCGGTCCAGTCGCGGCCGCGCTGGCGTTCGAGCCAGGCGAAGAACGCGTACGCCAGCAGGACGAGAATCGTGCCGACGATCATGGCGCCCGTGCGGTTGGGGTGGAGCTTCATGGGCGGAGGGCGTCCAGGGCGCGATTGAGCAGCAGCACGTTCACCCGGGGCTCGCCGAAGACACCCCAGTCCGGTGCCGCCGTGTGCGACGCGATCAGCGCGCGGACCTGGTCCAGGGGCAGCCCGCGGGCGCGAGCCACGCGGTCGGCCTGGAGGGCGGCGTTGGCCGGGCTGATGTGCGGATCGAGGCCGCTGCCGGAGCGCGTCACGGCATCCGCCGGCACGGATGCTCCGGCCGGGAGCGAGTTCCGCGCGCGATACGCGGCGACGTCGGCCGCCACCAGCCCGGCCAGTTTTCGACTGGTGGGACCGAGGTTGCTGCCGGACGACGCGGCCGCGTCGTAGCCCGCGCCTGCGGCGGACGGCCGCGGATGAAAATATCGATCGCCGGTGAAGCCCTGCGCCAGGAGCGCGGAGCCGCGCAACGTGCCGTCGGCGTCCCGCACGAGACTGCCGTTGGCAGCCGTCGGAAACAACAGCTGGCCGGTGCCCCAGACCAGGACCGGATAGGCGCCGCCCAGCAGCGCGGTGAAGAGCACGGTGAGCAGGAGCGCGGGGCGAAGTTCGGCGAGGAGCGTCTTCATGGTGCGAAGGGAAGGCGCGAGTCAGACGAGCCCGAGCGAGGTGATGAGCAGGTCGATGAGCTTGATGCCGGCGAACGGGACGAGAATGCCGCCCAGTCCGTAGACCAGCAGGTTGCGGCGCAGGAGTCGTGCGGCACCGGCCGGGCGATAGGCGACGCCCCGCAGCGCCAGCGGGATCAGCGCGATGATCACGAGGGCGTTGAAGATGACGGCGCTCAGGATCGCGCTCGCGGGCGACGCCAGTTGCATGAGGTTCAGCGGCGCGATGGCGGGAAAGGCGCCAAGCAGCAGTGCCGGGATGATGGCGAAGTACTTCGCGACGTCGTTCGCGATCGAGAACGTGGTCAGCGCGCCGCGCGTGATCAGCAGCTGTTTTCCGATCTCGACGATCTCGATCAGCTTGGTCGGGTTGCTTTCGAGATCGATCATGTTGCCGGCTTCCTTGGCGGCCTGAGTGCCGGTGTTCATGGCGACACCGACGTCGGCCTGCGCGAGCGCGGGCGCATCGTTCGTGCCGTCGCCGGTCATCGCCACCAGGTGTCCGGCGGCCTGCTCCTCGCGGATGCGCGCGAGCTTCATCTCGGGCGTGGCCTCCGCGAGGAAATCATCGACGCCGGCCTCCGCGGCGATCGCGGCGGCGGTGAGGGAATTGTCGCCCGTGATCATCACGGTGCGAATGCCCATGGCACGCAGCTGCGCGAAGCGCTCCTTGATGCCGCCCTTGACGACGTCCTTGAGCAGGATGACTCCGAGCACGTCGGCCCCGTCCGCGACGACGAGCGGCGTTCCGCCCTGGCGGGAGATGGACTGCACGGTCTCGCCGACGGCGGCGGGAAACGTGCCGCCGTTCGCCTCGACCCAGGATTTGACGGTCTGGGCGGCGCCCTTCCGGATCGAGCGCGCCGGCCGGCCGGCCCCCGCGGCGGGCAGGTCGATGCCGCTCATGCGGGTTTGCGCGGTGAAGGGCACGAACGTGTGCGGCACCGCGAGGTCGCGGCCGCGGAGCTGGAATTTCTCCTTGGCGAGCACGACCACGCTGCGGCCCTCGGGGGTTTCGTCGGCGAGCGAGGCGAGCTGCGCCGCGTCGGCGAGCCGCTCGCGCGTGACGCCTGGCGCGGGGACGAAATCGGCCGCCTGCCGGTTGCCGAGCGTGATGGTGCCGGTCTTGTCGAGGAGCAGGACGTCGATATCACCTGCCGCCTCGACGGCGCGACCGGACATCGCGAGCACGTTGCGCTGGAGCAGTCGGTCCATGCCGGCGATACCGATCGCGCTGAGCAGCCCGCCGATGGTCGTGGGGATCAGGCATACGAGCAGCGCGATGAGCGTCGTGATGGAGAAGGTCGTGCCCGCGTACAGGCCGAACGGCCGGAGCGCGAGCACGACGAGCAGGAAGATCACGGTCAGCGCCGCGAGCATGATCGTGAGGGCGAGTTCGTTCGGCGTCTTCTGCCGGGTCGCGCCCTCGACCAGGTTGATCATGTGATCGAGGAAGCCCTCGCCGGGATGGGTGGTGATGCGGAGAACCAGCGTGTCGGAGAGCACCGTGGTGCCGCCGGTGACGGCGCTGCGGTCGCCGCCGGCCTCGCGGATCACGGGCGCGGATTCGCCGGTGATGGCGGATTCGTCGACGGACGCGGCGCCCTCGATGACCTCGCCGTCACCGGGAATCTGTTCCCCGGCCTTGACGACGACCACGTCGCCCTGGCGCAGGAGGCCGGCGTCGATCGCTTCGAGCGCGCCGCCGCGGGTGCGGCGATGGGCGACGAGTTGCCGCCGCGATGCGCGCAGCGTCCGGGCCTGGGCCTTGCCGCGTCCCTCCGCCACGGCCTCCGCGAAGTTGGCGAAGAGCACGGTGAACAGCAGCCACAGCGCGATCTGCAGGACGAACCCGAACGGTTCCGGCGACGTGAGAAGCTGTTCGAAGGCCAGCAGCGCCCCGAGCAGCGTGACGAACATCACCGGATTCCGCAGCTGGGCGCGCGGGTCGAGGCGGCGCCATGCGTCGACCACGGCCGGCCCGAGGATGCTGCGATCGAAGAGCGAGGTGGATTTCGAGGACATCGGGACCGAAGTGACGAGTGACAAGGGACAGGTTCAGAACAGGGTGTGGGCCTGCATCGCGAAGTGTTCCGCCACGGGTCCGATCGCGAGGGCGGGCAGGAAGGTGAGCGCGCCCACGAGCAGGACGGTGCCGACGAG
>JAEUHA010000158.1 GCA_016793535.1 Opitutaceae bacterium
CCAGCCCGGCGTCGGCGAGGGCCTGCTCGGTCGCGCAGAGCGCGTACACTCCGTGCGGCGCGAGACTCCGCAGCGTTTCCCGGGGCAGCGAGTAACGCGCCGGGTAGCGCCAGTCCCGCCAGCTCGGCGACTCGACCGTGAAGTCCTTCACCGTGCCCGCGACCTTCACCGGCAGGTTGGGATTGCCCGCGAACTCGATCCGCTCGAGGCCGCCCCGCAGCCCGCGCAGGCTCGCGGCGACGGCGGCGCGATCGTTGCCGATGCTCGTGATGAAACCGAGGCCCGTGACGACCGCGCGGCGGTTCATGCGCGCGGCGCGGAGTCGCCTCCGCGGGGCAGCGCCGCGAGCTTGGCGCGCACGAACGCGCGGAGGTCGCCGACCGTCCGCACGCGCATGATCTCGGCGTTGGTGACGCTCACCTGGAGCAGGTCCTCGATGAAGAACACCATCTCGGCAATCGCCACCGAATCGAAGTCGAGGTCATCCACCAGCGCGGCATCGTCGGCGAGCACGGCGCCGGTTCGCGGCATGTGATCCGCCACGATCGCGAGCACGAGCGTGTCCGCGGCGGCGGGATCCCCCGAACTGCGCAACTGCAGGTAGGCGGCCCGGACCTCGGCCGGAAAATGGCGGAGCAGCGTCTCGGCCGCGGCAGGAAGCGCCACAGCGGGGGAAACCGGTGCCGGGGTTTGCATCACGAGGGTCGGGGTCAGGGTTGCGTGGGCAGAGGCGAGGCCCCCAGGGGGCCCGACAGCGGCTCGGGCTTCGGCGCCGGCGACCACCAGGTGCGCCAGCCCTCCCGGAGTTCGAGGCCGAGCCAGAGGCAGAGCAGGCCGGCGAGCCGCACCGGCAGCCGGCGGTTGAACTCATAACTGATGAAGCCGAAGTAGCGGCGGTCGTTGTGGCGCCCGAAGACCCCGCGCCGGTGGCGGGATTCCGCGATGGCCACGAACCGCCGGTTGTAGAAGGCCATCAGCCGGTAGGCGAGTTCGGTGCGCGGATGCGCAAACGGCGGCGTCTCCAGCAGGTGATGGCCGTGGCGGAAGGGCAGCGCCACGACGCCCAGGTAGTACAGGCCGAGGTCCAGCCGGAACGCCAGGGTCATGAGCTCGAAGTCCCCCATGTAGTAATACTTGTTCAGGTACAGCGCCCGGAACCAGCGGTCGGCGCAGCGGGTGAAGTTGGCGTTGTGCTCCGCCACCCGGGGCGCAACCGGCCGGCCGCGCAGGCTGTCGTGGATGAGCTTCACCGCCGCGCTGGTGGAGAACGCGACCCAGTCCATGCCCGGGGAGTAGAACGGGTCCATGAAGGCCGCGGCGTCCCCGACGGTCACCGCCCCGTCCGTCGCGTACTTGGTACTCGAATACGCGAGCTGGCGGCGGAAATGCACGTCGCCCTCGGTCCACGTCGCGTCCGCCAGCAGTTCACGCCCGACCGGATGCGCGGTCAGCATCGTCCGCAGGCGTTCCCCGAGGTTCGGCCCCGGCGGCAGCTCGACCAGCCGCGTGTCGTACACGACGCCGATGCTCACGTCGCCACCCTTCAGCGGGATGATCCAGGCCCACCACCCGCGGCCGGTGAGATGGTTCGTCGCGGTGGAGCGCAGGCCCTTCACGCGGCTGGCCCAGGCGGGATATTTGGCGGCCAGTTCGCGTCCGTCGAGCGACCGCACGCCCCGCCACCGGCTCCAGCAGGTGGCCGTGGGGTGCTCGTGGTTGGGCACGAGCCAGCCTTCCTGGCGGGCGAGGATCGCGGCAACGCCGGACGCGTCGACCACCCAGCGCGCCGTCGTCTGGCGGGCGTTGCCGGCGGCATCGTGCCAGGTGATCGTCTGCGCCGCGCCCTCCGCCAGCTGCACGTGCTTGATCCGCACGCCCCGTTCGGCCACCGCCCCCTCGCGAATCGCCACCGCCAGCACATGCTCGTCGAGCACGGCGCGGTCGACCTGGTAACCGGGCAGCCGGACGTTGTAGCGCGGACCGGTTTCGCTGCACTGGTCGAGGGCCCGCGCGCGGTCGTTCATGAACCAGAACCGCATGCCCTGCTTGGGCAGGTGCTCCTCAAGGAGATGGTCGGTCAGGCCGAGCACGCGGCCGAGAAACAGGGCGCTGACCTCGACGGTGGATTCACCCACCCGGCGCTTGAAGCGCTCGGATCGTTCCAGGATGAGGACGCGAAGACCGGAATGCTTGCGGCGCAGCTGCAATGCCGTGGCCGCCCCTGCCAGGGCACCGCCCATGACAATGACGTCCCAATCGGTTCGCAGCACCGGATCCATGGGCGATGATCAAAAGTCGCCCCCGGGTGGCGGCAACCGCGAACTTTGCCCATTACCCGGAACCCGCCGGATAAATCACCGCCTCGGTGGCCGGCGCATCTGCCCCGCTAGGCTGCGGCATCCCCCTCCAGCGCGTGAGGCCTGCAGGCTCGCCCGGCTGTTTCGCGACGCGCGAACCATTCGCCCCGCGGGGAGACGACTCTGGCGGGGAAAACCGCGCCACGGTCGCCCGCCCGAAAGGCCGGCGGACACTTCGCGCACCGCCAACGGATCCATGAAATTCCCGGACTAGTGCGCCGCCTGACCCGGCAGGGCTTGATCCGCGGAGTTTTCGGCGGCCGGGACGGGACGCTTCACGATCTTCCAATAGCGTTGCAGGCGGCAGACGGTCAGGAAGACATTGTAGCGCCACCACAGCGGCCACGTGAGGTCGGCGTGACCTGCCACGATCGAGGTCAGGCCGGGTTTAAGGTCCCAAGGGATTTCCTCGCACATGAAGACGTCAAAGGCGTCGTCATCGTAGAAGGCGGCGATCAACCGCTGAAACACCCCCGCGTGCCGCTTCACGGCGCGGGTGTAACGCCGTTGCTCGCGGGCGGTGAGGGGGCGTCCAGCGGCATGGGCCCGGCCGACCAGCTCCGCGGCGAGTCGGGCGGACGAGAGCGCGAGATAGACGCCCGAGGAGAAGATCGGGTCGAAAAATCCTGCCGCATCGCCGACCAGGACCAGCCGCTCCTGCGCGAGGTCCCGGCGAAAATAGCTGTAGTCACTCGTGACCTGGAATCCCAGCACGGGCACGGCCCGGCGGAGCAGCTGGCGGAGTTTGGGCGAGCCGGCGACCGCGCCTTCGAAGTACACCTGCGGTGACGCTCCCGCCGCGCGAAACGCCTGCACGCTGGTGACGATCCCGACCGACGTCCGCTCGGCATCGATGGGAATCAGCCAGCACCACCCGTGCTCCAGCCGCACCACCAGGATGTTGCCGCCCTCCGGCCCCGCCGCCCGCGCCACGCCATGAAAATGGCTGTAGATCGCCATGCGCTTCGGAAACGGACTCGGGTCGAGCGTGCGCTTTTGTTCCGACGTCAGCGCGGACTCGCGCCCCGTCGCGTCGATCACCCAGGGCACGCGCACCGTCGACGCGCCGGCGGGGCCCACGAGATTAGCGCGATGGCCGTCCGCCGTCGCCTCGAGGGACGTGACCGCGGTCTCCATCCGCACCTCTGCGCCACACTCCCGCGCGTGCTCGAGCAGGAGAGAATCGAACTTGGCGCGCTCCACCTGAAACGCGCGGTCGAGGCCGGGAATCAGGCTGCGGCTGAACACCACCTTCTTTTCCCCGCTGCCATCGGAACGATGGAATTCCGCGCCGTACTTGGGGACGAAACCGGCGGCCTCGACCTTTGGCCAGACCCCGATCTGCTGGAGCACGCGATTGCCGGCCGGGAGCAGGGATTCGCCGAGGCGAAACCGCGGAAACGCGCATTTCTCGACCACCAGGGTTCGCAGCCCATGCTGGCGGGCAGTCGCCGCCGCGCAGCTACCGGCCGGCCCGCCGCCGATCACGAGCAGGTCATACTCAACGGTATCCATCGGAGTTTCTTCAGAAACGGGTTCCCCGGCCCGGGCAGACCTAGGCCTTCACCGCGGAATATTCGCTGAACATGCCGCCGATGCTGTTCCGCTTCACCGCGGTGAAACCGGCCGACTGCATCGCCGCGAGGACCGCCGCGGGGGGCACGCACTGGTCCATCGTTTCCCAATAATACGCCATCATGTCGCGGGCCTCGCGACTGCGCGTGAAGAGCTGCGTCAGCGCCGGGTAGATCCGGCCGAAGTACAGGCGGAACAGGAAGCGGCCAATGGGACCGGCCGGCTTGGTGACCTCGAGGATCAACACTTTCCCGCCCGGGCGCAGCACGCGCCGGTATTCCGCAAACGTCTGTTCCAGGTCCATGACATGGCGCAGGGCGTAGCCCATGGTGAGGAAATCAAACGACGCGTCGGGAAACGGCAGCTCTTCCGCCCGCCCCTGGACAAAGCGCGCGGCCAGCTTCTTGCGCGCCTCCTCGAGCATGCCGGAGCTCGGATCGAGGCAGGTGATGGTCTCCGCCGACCCCAGGATCCGCGCCGCCTCGACCGCCACCAGACCGGTGCCGCATGCCACGTCGAGGACGTGCATCCCAGGCCGCAGACCGTACCGGCGCTGCACCCAGCGCCGGTAGGACGAGCCGCTGTGCAGGAAACCCCAGTTGACGACACCATCGTAGTGCCGCGCCCCACGATCGAACAGGCGGTTGACGAAGGCCGGCTTGGCTTCGGGGGACGTGTAACGCCCCGGCAGCGTCGGATGCGGAGTCATGGCATCGAGCATGGAAACCAAAATCCCAAAGGCCAAACCCCAAACGCCAAAATGTTCAGCTTCGAATTCGCACGGAAAAGGATTGGCGCCGTCCGACGCCGGCGCTTCAACGCCCCCGCACGATGGCCATGCGATTCTGCATTCTCGGCAGCGGCAGTTCGGGCAACGCCGCGCTGCTCGTGACGGAAAACACCCGCGTCCTGGTCGACGCGGGGTTTTCCGCGCGCCGGCTCTCCACCCTCCTCGCCGCCGTGGGCGAATCGCTCGACCGGGTCGACGCGGTGTTCCTCACGCACGAACACGGCGATCACGCCGCCGGCATCGAAGGGTTGAAGAAGTTTCCCCACATCCGCCTTTTCGCGAATGCCGCAACCGCCCGCGCGGTGCAGAACGGGCTGGGACATAAGCCGGACTGGCAGATCTTTCAGACCGGCACGCGCTTCGTGTTTCGCGACCTGCTGGTCGAGAGCTTCGCCGTGCCGCACGACGCGCAGGACCCGGTCGGGTTTCGCTTCACCACCGGGGCCGACGGCGACCTCTTCGCGCCGCGGCGTTCACTCGCCTGGCTTACGGATCTCGGCCATGCGCCGCTGAACGTCCACGACTGCATCCGCGACTGTGAAGTCGTGGTGGTGGAAGCCAATCACTGCCCCGAGCTGCTCAAGAACGACACCCGCCGCCCGTGGTCGACGAAACAGCGCATCGCGGGCCGGCACGGCCACCTCTCGAACCACGCCGCGCGCGAGCTGCTCGCGACCGTGGCGAGCCCGCGCTGGCGCCGGATCTATCTCACGCACCTTTCGCGCGACTGCAATTCGCGCGCCGCCGTCGAACTGGCCTTCGCCGGCATCCGCGGCGTGCTGACCTCGTGCGAATTCTCCGTCGTCGAGCCGGGTGAGAGCACGCCGTTCTACGAACTGGAGTGACCGTCCGCGGCGGGGCCGCGGACGAGTTGAGAGTTGAGGGTTGAGAGTTGAGAGACCGAGCCAACCGCGCCGGTTCAGAAGCCATCCGATTGCCGGCAAGCACTTCGTGCGTCCTGAAGGGCCGAGTTGGCGCGTTCGGTCTCTCAACTCTCAACTCTCTCCGCTGACACCCGCCGCGCTTGCACGCCCGGCGCACTTCCTGCACCACGGGAGTGCATGTCCGCCACCTCCTTCCGCCGCACCAAGATCATTGTCACGCTCGGGCCCGCCACCGAAAGCGAGGAGATGCTCGAGAAGCTGATCCGCGCCGGGGCCGACATCATCCGGCTCAACATGGCGCACGCGAAGCACGACTGGACGCGCGGCATCATTCGCCGTATCCGCGCCGTCAGTACCAAGGTCGGCCGCGAGGTCGCGATCATGATGGACATCAAGGGGCCGGAGATCCGGACCGGCGACGTGTCCGCGCCGATCGAACTCAAGGAGGGCGAGATCTTCGATTTCACCGTGCGCCCGGGCATGAGCGCGGAGCGGGGCGGTGGCGGCGAGGAGATCCGCTCGGTCGACGTCAATTACCAGGACCTCGTCAACGACATCAAGGTCGGCGACACCGTGCTCGTCGACAACGGCCTGCTGCGCCTCGAGGTGCTTGAGAAGAACGACGCCCGGATCCGCTGCCGGGTGCTCATCCCCGGCGAGCTGAAGTCCCGCCGCCACATCAACCTGCCCGGGGTGAAGGTGAACCTTCCCTCCTTCACCGAGAAGGACCGCGGCGACTCGATCGTCGGCCTGGAGGAAGGCATCGACTTCCTCGCGCTCTCGTTCGTCCGGCAGGCGAAGGACATCGAGCTGCTCCGCGCCTTCCTCGCCGAACGGAAGTCCCGGGTGCGCATCATCGCCAAGATCGAGGACCGGTCCGCGATCGAGAACCTGGGCGAGATCGTCGATGCCTGCGACGGACTCATGGTCGCGCGCGGCGACCTCGGCATCGAATGCCCCTTCGAGGAGCTGCCCGTGATCCAGCGCCGCGCGGTCCGGACCTGCCTCTCGCGCGGCCGGCCGGTCATCGTCGCCACGCACATGCTCGAGTCCATGATCGCCCAGCCGGTGCCGACCCGGGCCGAGATCACCGACGTCGCCAACGCCGTCTTCGAGCTCGCCGACTGCGTGATGCTCTCCGGCGAGACAACGATCGGCAAGTACCCGCTCGAGTGTGTTCAGATGCTGGATACGATCGCCCGCCGCATCGAGCTGGAGGCCGACGACGAATGGAGCGCCCCGGCGGTTTTCACCGGGGAGCGGATGAAGGTGCTGCACTCGGCCGTCGTGCTCGCCAACGAGCTGCCGCGTTCGAAGCTGGTGACGTTCACCCGCCACGGCTTCATGGCCCAGGGCCTCGCGCTGCTGCGGCCCTCGCACGCGCCCATCCTGGCCTTCACGCCGAGCGTCGACGTGCTCCGCCACCTGCGGCTGCTGCGGGCGGTCGAACCCTACCTGATGCGGCTGGCCTCGGATCCGAACGAGACCATCGAAAGCGCGCTCGCGATCCTGCGCCGCGAGGGCCGGATCGCTCCCGGCGACAAGATCGTCATCGCGACCGACATCGTCGCGCAGGACCGGCTCGTCGACAGCGTGCAGCTGCGGACGGTGCGGTAGCGGCTCATCGGCGCCGCGACTCGAACCGCCGGCGTTCTCCGCCCCTGGGAGCGCGGACGTCCTCGTCCGCCACGGATCGGACTGCGGGCGGGGACGCCCGCGCTCCCAGGGGCCGATCGGCTATTGCCAATCCGCAGCCTCAGGATCATTCTGGGGGCTCAAGTTTCCGCCGCGTACCCCGGTGCCAGCAACCCCGGGTGCCCCGGCGATTCACGTCCCTACTCCCTGCATGGACACCCCACGCTGCCGCCACGCGTGCGGCTGGATCGGCCTTGCCCTGGCCCTGTTTTTCGCCGGCTCAGTCGTCGCCCAGAACTCCGGGGCCCGCCTCGCCAACATCTCCACCCGCGGGCAGGTCGGCACCGACGCCGACAATCTCTTCGGCGGCTTCGTCATCAGCGGCGGCAGCAAGACCGTGCTCGTCCGCGCCGTCGGCCCCGGCCTCGCCGCGTTCGGCGTCGGCGGCACTTTGGCGGATCCGGTGCTGAACCTCTTCGATGCCAGGAATACTGTCGTCGCCACGAACAACGACTGGAACGCGGCCGATGCCGCGGCATTCGCACAGGTCGGCGCGTTTTCACTTCCGGCCGGCAGCAAGGACGCCGTCATTGTCACGACCCTCCAGCCCGGCGCCTACACCGCGCAGATTTCGGGCAGTGGTCCCGCCAACACCGGTGTCGCCATCCTCGAGGTCTACGACCTCGGCGGCACGGGGCAACTCGTCAACATCGCCACCCGCCTCCAGGTAGGCACCGGCGCCAACCTCGCCGTCGCCGGTTTCGTCGTCGCGCCCGGCAGCGGCACGCGCAAGCTCCTCGTGCGCGGCATCGGGCCCGCGCTCACCGGCTTCGGCCTTCCCGGCGCCCTGCCCGACCCGCGGCTCGTCGTGCTCGACAGCAACTCGCAGCCCATCGCGGGCGCGGTGGCGAACGGCACGGTTGCCGCCCTCGCTTCGGCCACGTCACAAGCCGGCGCCTTCAACGCCTCCGCCGGCGACGCCGCCACGATCGTCACGGTCCAGCCCGGCAGCTACACCGTCCAGCTCGTCGGCAACGCCGGCAGCACCACCGGCGTGGGCCTCATCGAGGTCTACGACATCACCGCCACCACCGGCACGCCCGCCAATCTCGCGGCCGCGACTCCCACGCTGTACTACGCGAGGCTCCGCCCCGCCGCCGCCGCGCCCAACTCGCTGGCGTCCGGCTACGCCACGATCCTGTTCGACCCCGACACCCACCTCGCGACGGTCAGCGTCTCGTTCTCCAATCTCACCTCGGCCACGACGAGCGCGCACCTCGTGATCGACGCCGCGGGCAGCGGCAATTACGTGATGAATCTTCCGCGCGACCAGGCCAGCGGCCTCCCTTGGACGTTTCCGGCCGTCGGCAACCTCTCAAGCACCGACCTGATCAACGCGCTCCAGTCCGGGCGCATCTTTGTCTCGATCGACAGCACGAACTTCCCGGCCGGCGAACTCCAGGGCAGCTTCATCCGCACCGCCGGCTCGGCCGCCTTCACCGCCCCCGCCGCGCCGCCGGCGCTGCCGGCGGGTGCGTTGACGTCGCCCACGCAAACCGACGCCGCGCGCTTCCTCACGCAGGCGACGTACGGTCCGACCACCGCGACGATCGCCGCGCTCCAGGCCCGCGGCATCCCCGGCTGGATCGACGACCAGCTGGCCGTGCCGACGAGTTCGCTCCTCGCCGGCCTGCGCGCGGATGTCGCGGAGTTCCCCAACCCCAACCCGACCCAAGTCAGCGTACCGTTTGGCTACGTGCAAAACCTGACGCCCGCGTGGTGGAAGATCGTTCTCACGCGCCCGGATCAACTGCGGCAGCGCATGGCCTTCGCCCTGAGTGAAATCTTCGTGATCGGCGCGGGGGGCATCGAGTTCGATATCGAAAACAAGGCGAAGTACTACGACCTGCTCGCCGACGGGGCCTTCGGCAACTTCCGTAGCTTGCTCGAGCAGATCACGCTCAGCCCTTCGATGGGCTACTGGCTGAGCCACATCCACAATCTGAAGGCCGATCCCGTCAAAGGCACCGCGCCGGATGAGAACTACGCGCGCGAGGTCATGCAGCTGTTCACCATCGGCCTCGTGCAGCTGCAGCCCGACGGCACGCTGATGCTCGACGCCACCGGCCAGCCGATTCCGACCTACGACCTGGAGATCGTGGCCGAAACCGCCAAGATCCTCACCGGCTGGACCTGGGCAAACCTGCCCGAGCTGGCCGCGAATCCGACCAATCAGGCAGCGTTTCTCAACGCGAACCCGCGGAACTCCTACCCGGCACCGCTGCCCGACACCAGCGGCTGGCTTGTGCCAATGGCGTATTACGACGCGTTTCACGACAAGACGGCCAAGCGCATCGTGAGTCTCCAGCAGGTGCCGCTCGCGCAGGCCACCCGCACCGTTGTGCCCGCCAATCAAACCGGCCCGCAGGATTTGAAGATTCTCCTCGATACGCTGGTGAACCACCCGAACACGGCGCCCTTCCTCTCCCGCCAGCTCATCCAGCGGTTCGTCACGAGCAATCCAAGTCCCGGATACGTGCATCGCGTCGCCCAGGTCTGGACGCAGCAAAAGGACAGCCCGACTCAGCTGGGCGCCGTGCTGCGCGCCATTCTCACCGACTACGAGGCGCGGTCACCAGCCGTGCTGGCCAATTTCGGCTACGGCAAGATCAAGGAGCCGCTCCTGCGCGTGTCGGCCTTCATGCGCATCCTGAACGGCGCCGCGCCCAATGGCCGTTACCTGGACGGCTGGTTCGGCATGCGGGGAGGCACCCAGATTGCCCCCCTCGGCAGCGTGTTCTCCGGCAACCCACCCTACCTCGGCCAGGTCATCCTGCGTTCGCCGACCGTCTTTAATTTCTTCGCGCCCGACTACTCCCCGCCCGGTCCGTTGGCCGCCGCCGGCCTCGTGGCGCCCGAGCTGCAAATCGTCGATTCCTACTATGCCATGAACGTGCCGAACCAAATCAACGGGCTGATGTTTCGGACCACGGGCAGCGGGTTTCAGCCGCTCCCGCCGAGCGGCGCTTCACCCTATTTCGAGTTCGATTATTCCGCGTTTCTGCCCAACGCGAAAAATGCCGCCGC
>JAEUHA010000169.1 GCA_016793535.1 Opitutaceae bacterium
GGGATGAGGTGGTCGAGGGCACCGCCCCGCGGGGTGAGGGCACCCCGCCTACATGGATCACGACGGTCCCAGCCGTCAGAATTTCTTCGTCAGCTGCAGGCTGTAACTCCGGCCGCGGGCCATCGTGTTGTACAGCGAGGGATCGTAGCCGCGGGAGTCGCTCGACAGCGGCGGCTTCGCATCGAAGAGATTGTTCACGCCCACGCGCACGCTCGTGTTGTTCACCCAGCGGTTGCGGCCGTCGAAGCGGTAGCTGAGGTAGGTGTTGTACGAAATCGTGTCGGACACGACATAGCGATAGACGGTGCTGCCGTTGTTGAAGACGGGGCGGATGTAGCTCGGATTGCCGAGCGAGTCCCACGTCGCAAGCGTCGTGGTGGCGCCGGTGTCGGTGTAGTCGCCCACATAATACACGCCCAGGCCCGCGCCCCACTGGCGGCGGCTCCAGGTGACGGTGGCGGACCCGCGCCATTTCGGCGTCGCACCGCCCGCGGCGTTGGAACCGAGCAGGTCGGTCCGTGGGGCGCCCGCGGCGTTGTAGGCGTGGTAGTCGTTGAGCCGGGTCCAGCTCGTGTTGACGGTGAACTGGCCCGCCTCGAGGCGCGGCAGGCGGTAGTTCACGTCGAAGTCGAAGCCGTTCACGAACTCCTGCGCCCGGTTGAAGTACGTGGTGCGGATGATGTCGATCGCCCCGACGACGGCGCGCTGGTTGCCCGGTGCGCGTGTCGCGTTGTACGCGGTGAAGAAGTCGCGGTCGGTCTGAGTGACCGGCAGGCGCACGACGGACGGGTCGCCCTTGTAGGCGGCCGTGCCGCTGCCGAGATCGATCGCGCCGATGGCCTGGCCGGAGGCGAGCGCCGCCTGCGTGGCCGCGTTCAGGGCCGCGGTGTCATCGGGGATGCCGCCACCGGACGAGATGATGTCCTTGCGCCGGATTTCCCAGTAGTCGACCGAGACCGTCAGCCCGCGGACGCCGGGGACCTCGACCACGAGGCCGGCCGACTTGCCCGTGGATTTCTCCGGGTTGAGATTGAGGTTGCCGGAGGCGACGCTGCGGCGGTTGGACGGGCCGTCGGTGGGCAGGCCGGTGACGGCGCTGCGATAGGAGTCGGTGCTGCCGGTCACCGTGCGGATGAGCGTGCCGGTGAAAAGCTGCGCGAGATTGGGCGCGCGGAAGCCTTCGTTGTACGACGCGCGGACGATCGTCCACGAGAACGGGCGCCAGGTCGCGCCGTACTTGGGCTTCGTGGTCTCGCCAAAGTCGGTGTAGTTCTCGTAGCGGGCGGCGGCCGTCAGCTCGAGTGAACGGACGAGCGGCAGCGTGAAGTTGCGGCCGACGAGCGGGATGACCGTCTCGACGTAGGCCGCGGCGACGTGCCGGTTGCCGTGCGTGTCGGAATTCGGCGAGAAGCCGAGGAAGTCGTTGCTCGTCACGTCGAGGCCGGAATCGGGCGGATTGAGCCCGGCGAACGGCGGCCGGAAGTCGTCATACACTTCGTAGCGGTATTCACCGCCGAACGCCGCGCCGATCGCGTTGCCGCCCCAGATCGGGAAGACCTCGCCGGCGGCGCGCACGTCGCCGCTCGTGAGCTTGGTGATGCCGCTGCGAATGAACGAAGAGCGGAAGGTCTGCTGCACCGACTCCGGGTTCCGGTAGTCGCCGGTGACGACCAGCGTGCCGTTCTGCACCGCGAAGTTGCGGGTGAAGGGATTGAAGGCGCGTGCCGGGTCGCTCTGGTTGATGGCATTGATGAGCAGGCTCTTTCTCGTGGGCCCCTCCTCGTTCTCGTCCACGCGGGCCGCCGAATAGAGCAGCGCCGCCTCCCAGTTCCAGGTGTCGAGCAGCCGGCCGCGGGCGCCGAAGACACCGCGATAGACGGACGTATCCACCCAATCGGTACGCGTGGCCAGGTCGGTCAGGCGCTTGTTGCTGATCAGCACCGCGGCGGGCGTGCCGGTGAGCCGGGCCGTGCCGTCGGCGTTGGGCGCGCCGGTCGGGGACCAGAACCGGTTGCCGAAGGGGTTGAAGGGGTTCGTGACCGGCACGATGATGTTGCCGTCGGTGGAGGCCGTGATGCCGTCGGGCTCGCGGTAGGTGACGGACTCGGCCAGGTAGGCGGAGCCCTCGGCGAAGAGCGTGACGCGGCTGTTGAGGTCGAACTCGCCCGCGGCGAAGAGGTTCGTGCGCTTCGTCTTGGGCTGGATGACGCGGTAGGCGTTGTTGTTCCAGTAGTAGGTACCCGTGACGCCGAGGCGGCTGGGGGTCGCGGTCAGGAACGACACGCCGCCGGTCGCGCTGGGCGCGAGGAAGAACTGGCCGGAGGCGGCCGCGAGGGTCGCGGGAATGCCGGTCGGGCGGCCGGCGGTGAAGACGCCGGCGGCGTTCACGGTGCCGAGCGAGTAATTGCCGTATTCGCTGGTGGCGGAACGGAGGTTGAACGTCGTGTTGGTCGAGACATTCCACGGGGCGGGGGCGCGGCTGCTGTTGTCGGCGTCGGCCGCAAACGACCGGTCGCGCACATACATCGGCTGCCGGGTGTAGAGGTCGGCCGTGAGCATCGCACGGCCACGCTTGCCCGCAAAGGTCAGCCCGTGCGTCAGCGTCGCGCGGAACTCGCCGCCGTCCCCGTAGCGCGTCTCACCGTAGCGCAGCGCGAGCTCGGTGCCGCGAAAGTTGCGCCGCATGACGTAGTTCACCACGCCGGCCACGGCATCGGTGCCGTAGATGGACGAGGCGCCGTCGCGCAGGACGTCGACGCGCTCGAGCCCGCGGTTGGGCAGCTGGTTGACGTTGGTCGAAAGCGTCGGCACGCCCGCCTCGCCCTGGCTGATCGGATGGGGCACGAGCCGGCGGCCGTTGAGCAGGAGGAGCGTATTGCTGGAAGGAATACCACGCAGCGAGACGCTGGCGTTGTCGCCGCGCGCCGTGGCGCCGAGCGTGGCGGTTTCATTGCCGGGCAAACCGGTGACCTGCGGCAGCGCCATCAGGAGCTCGGAAGGCTGGGAGGCGTCGCGCACGTCGATGTCCGCCGCACTCAGGATCGTGACCGGGAGCACGTTCTCCACTTCGATCCGCTTGAGGTTCGAGCCGGTGACAGTGAAGGCCTCAAGCCGGATGGCCTGTTCGGCGGCGGGAGCAGTCCCGCCGGTCGGCGAGGGCGCGGGAGCAGTCTGGGCGGACGCAGCCGCCACGAGCAGCCCGGTCAGCAGGGCGGAGGTCAGGCCGCGGCAGGTTTGATTCGGATGAAGGTTCATACGGTGGTCAGGTTCAGTGCGCAGGGTTATCCTGACGGCGCGGGGAACGCGCCGTGCAGGATAAACCAAGGGACAAGCGTGGCTGGGTTCTTGTCCGGGGCAAGTGGACAGATCAATCGGCCGGGCACCGGCCGGTGCGGCACGTGCGGCCTTAGGCCGCGACTCGCCCTGCGGCCACCCGGCCGGTCCCGGCGTGAAGCCGCTCCGACGGGCGGCCGACTCTCACCGATTCGGCTCCACGTGCACCGTCACATCGCTGATCCGGTGCCGCGACGAGGCCATGAGCGCATCCTTCACCGCGTGCGCGATCGCATGGCCCGCCCGCACGGTCAGATCGCCATTCACCCGCACCTGGATGTCGACCAGATAGCTCAGGCCGCTTTTGCGCATCCGCACCTTGTCGAGCGTCTCGACACCGGAGACTTCGAGGGCGAGCGCCCTCACCTCACGCTCGAAATCCGCCGGCACAGCCGTGTCCATGACATCCCCCAACGCCCGCATGACCATGCTCGCGCCGTTGAAGAAGATGAACACGCATGCCAGGAGGGCCGCCCAGTCGTCGGCGGACTCCCAGCCCGGCCCGCCGATCAGCGCCACCGCGATGCCGATGAAGGCGGCGGCGGAGGTCACGGCGTCCGTCCAGTGGTGCAACGCCTCCACGCCCAGCGCGGTGCTGCCCGACTCGACGCCCGCCACCCGCAGGCGCCGCGCGAACCACACCTTGACCGTCACCACACCCGCCAGCAGCGGCAGCGTCCACCAACTCGGTCCCTGGTGGGGTGTGATGATCTCGCGCACCGCGTGGAACCCGACCCAGCCCGCCATCGCAAAAATGAACGCCGCCACCGCCAGGGCCGCCAGCGCCTCCGCCTTACCATGGCCGTAGGGGTGATTCTCGTCTGGCGGGAGCGCCGCGACCCGAAACCCGGCCCAGACCAGGACCGATGAGAAAATGTCGAGCGTCGACTCGGCCCCATCCGCGATGAGCGCATAGGTGTTGCCGAAGATCCCGCCGGCGAATTTGACGCCGGCGAGCCCGGCATTGAGCAGGATGCCCCGGAGCACCAGACGCGCGCTCCGCTGCGCATCGCGCGCGGCGAGGGAATGAGCGTGCGACGTTTCCAGAGCCATCACCGGACCCTGGGGAACGGTCGCGCCGACTTCAAGCGGCGGCAACGCGGCCCGCGGATCAGCTGCGCGCGGCCAGCAGGCGATTGACCCCAACGCGACTCCGGCTCAGTCTCCGCCCATGGCCGCGCAGACCAGCACCACGCCGGTGGACCCGGTGAAACAGTTTTCAGTCTTTGCCGAAAATCGGCTCGGACGCCTCTACGACCTGACGACGGTGCTCAAGGACAACAATGTCCATATCATGGGCATCACCGTTCTGGATACAACCGACAGCGCCATCGTGCGCTTCATCGTCGACGACCCGGAGAAGGCGCGCGAGCTGATGATCAATAATGATTTTCCCTACGTGGAGTGCGACGTGCTCGCGGTCGAGATCACCGACGAGTCGCAGCTCCGGGACGTGCTCGCCGCGCTCTTCGAGGCCGAGATCAACATCCATTACATCTACAGCTTCATCAAGCGACCCGAAGGGCGCTCCGGGCTCGCGATCAATGCCGAGGACGGCGACGTCGCGACGCAGGCCCTGATCACGCGCGGTTTCCGCATCCTGACGCAGGGGGACATATCGCGCTGAACGGCGGCGCCGTTCAGCGAAGGGACAAGGGACAAGTTACAAGTACCAGGGCAAAGGCTCAACGGCCCAGAACGAGGGTACCTGGTGTCCTGATACTTGATCCTTGATACCTGCTACTTTCCAAGGCTTCAGCCTTGGACCTCGCCCATCTTCTCCCCTTCGAGCTCGTACAGGCCGGTCATGTAGCCGTTCTCGAACATCGCGCCGACCTTGAGTTCGCCGTAGAAGGCGACGGGCACATCCATCATCGGCTGCACGCCCTTCTTCATCTTCACGATCACCCACTCATTCATGTTGGGGACGGTGCCGAAGCAGCAGGCCATCGTATTGCGCATGAGCAGGAATTCCGTGACGAGGCCCTTGTCCATCTTCACCGGCACCATGTAGCCCGTGATCACGGCCTTCTTGCCATTCCAGCTCTTCACCATGGCCGGAATCTGTTCCTCACCGGTCGGGGGCTTGGCTTTCGGATCGGCCGTGGGATCGAAGGCCGGCGGCGTAAACGGGTAGGACGCGAGCTGATCGAAGCCGAGCTTCAGGTAACCATTCTCGACCTCGGGCGCCGTGAGCGGCGCCGCGGGTGCCGGCGCCCCGGCCGCCGCATCGGCGGCCCAGACCGCGAACGGGAGAAGCAACGAGGAGACCACCAACGCCTGAAGGGTACGGGGAGCCAGCTTCATAGTGCCGCGGAAACTAGCCACGAACGCACCGCCGTCAAAACGGAAACGGCATTTCGTGCGCCGTCCGGCATAGCACCTTCGTCCCCCCCGCTTGGTACCTTCGTCGCCCCCCCGGGAGCGCGGACGTCCCCG
>JAEUHA010000186.1 GCA_016793535.1 Opitutaceae bacterium
GTCGCGCTCGTCGCGCCAGCCGCGCGCGATCGCCTGCAGGATCGCGGGAAACCCGGCGCGGCCGTGCCGGTCCTCGGGCGGAAAATAGGTGCCACCGTAGAAGGGCTTCAGTTCCGGCGTCAGCCAGGCACTCAGTGGCCAGCCGCCGTGGCCGGTCATCGCCTGCACGTAGGCCATGTAGACCTTGTCGACGTCGGGCCGCTCCTCGCGGTCGACCTTGACCGGGATGAAGTGGGTGTTGAGCAGCGCGGCGATCGCGTCGTTCTCGAACGACTCATGCGCCATCACGTGGCACCAGTGGCAGGTCGAGTAGCCGATGCTGAGGAAGATCGGTTTCTGCTCCGCGCGCGCCCGGGCGAACGCCGCCTCGCCCCACGGCAGCCAGGCGACCGGGTTGTCGGCGTGCTGCAGCAGATAGGGGGACTTTTCGTGCGCGAGGGCGTTGGGCATCGGTGGGCCCCGCAACAAGGCTCAGAAAGCGGGAAAAGGGAAGCGTCGCGTGCGGGGCGGGCTGTAGGCGGGGTGCCCTCACCCCGCAGAAACCTCCGGCATCGCAGCTGACATCGCAGCTGATAACCCGCGGGGTGAGGGCACCCCGCCTACCTCAACGACCTACTGCCCCAGCACCCAGGAGAAGATCAGCGGCGCGACGATGGTGGCGTCGCTTTCGACGATGAACTTCGGCGTCTTCGCGCCCAGCTTGCCCCAGGTGATCTTTTCGTTCGGCACCGCGCCGGAATAGCTGCCGTAGCTCGTGGTGGAGTCGCTGATCTGGGCGAAGTACCCCCAGAGCGGCACGCCGGTGCGCTGCAGGTCCTGATGCAGCATCGGCACGACGCAGATCGGGAAATCGCCGGCGATGCCGCCGCCGATCTGGAAGAAGCCGATCGAGCCTTCGCCGTTGCGCAGGGTCTTCGAGGTCTTCGTGTACCACTCCGCGAGCCACATCATGTATTCGATGCCGGTGCGGACCGTGTGCACGTTCTTCACGTCGCCGCTGATCACATGCCCGGCGTACATGTTGCCCAGGGTGGCGTCCTCCCAGCCCGGGACGATGATGGGCAGGTTCTTCTCGCAAGCGGCGACCATCCAGGAGTTCTTCGGGTCGATCTGGTAGCTCTTCTTCAGTTTCCCGCCGCGCAGGATCTTGTACATGAACTCATGCGGGAAATAGCGCTCGCCGGCCTGGTCGGCCTTCACCCATTCCTCGAGCACGACGGCCTCGATCCGGCGCATCGCCTCCATCTCGGGGATGCAGGTGTCCGTAACCCGGTTCATGTGGCGCTCGAGCAGCGCCTCCTCGTCCTCGGACGTCAGGGTCCGGTAGTGCGGCACGCGCTCGTAGTAGTCGTGCGCGACGAGGTTGAAAATGTCCTCCTCGAGATTGGCTCCCGTGCAGACGATCGCGTGGACCTTGTCCTGCCGGATCATCTCCGCGAGCGAGAGCCCGAGCTCCGCTGTCGACATCGCACCCGCGAGCGTCACGAGCATCTTCCCGCCCGCGGCGAGGTGCGTCTCGTAACCCTTGGCGGCATCGAGCAGGGCGGCGGCGTTGAAGTGCCGGTAGTTCCGGGCGATGAACTGCGACACCGGCCCCTTCTTGGCCGCGAGCGCGGCGTTGATGTCCTCGGGGCGTTTGGTCTGGCGTTTCGCTTTCATCGTGGCGCGAACTTGAGCAAGTCGCGGACGGCAAAAAAGCACAAAATGCGAAAAAGGTCGGCGAAGCCGGAGCAAAGCGCCGCGATCCCCCGCGCCAAGACGCCAAGTTACGCGAAGGTTCACCCAGCGCGGTCGTCGAGCGGGCCTGAGCGAACCTTTGCCGACCTTGGCGTCCTGGCGCTTCTTCCGGCGCGCTCGAACCGGCGGTTGACCTCCGCCGCGGTGTCCGGTGTATTGCGCGGTTCCGATGCTCACGATCGCCGATGTCTCGAAGTCCTATGGTACGCGGGAACTGTTTTCCGACGTGTCGCTGTTCATCGCCCGCACGGACCGTCTCGGGCTGGTCGGACCCAACGGCGCCGGCAAGTCGACGCTGTTCAACCTGATCCTGGGCGAGGAGCGGCCCGACACGGGGACGATCGAGTGGGAACGCGGCGCCGACTTCGGTTTCCTGCCGCAGGAGAGTGCGCCCGCCGGCGAGGAGACGATCCTGCACATCGCGACGAGCGGCAAGCAGCTGGAGCCGACCGACGACAACTACGACATCGACTACACGCTCGAGCCGCGCGCGAAGAAGATCCTGGCCGGACTGGGCTTCAAGGAAGGCGATGCGGAGAAGCTCGCGAAGACGTTTTCCGGCGGGTGGGTCATGCGCGCGCACCTCGCCCGGCTGCTCGTCGCCGAACCCGCGCTGCTGCTGCTCGACGAGCCCACCAATCACCTCGATCTCGAGGCGCTGCTCTGGTTCCAGGACTACCTGACGCGGTATCCGGGCGGCCTCGTGGTCATCTCGCACGACCGGGCCTTCCTCAACGCGCTCTGCACCGGCATGCTCGAGCTGCGCGCCGGCACGCTCCATTACTACCACGGCAACTACGACAATTTCCTCGCCGAAAAGGAGGCGCGCAAGGCCCAGCAGGCCGCCGCCTACAAGAACCAGCAGCGGGAAATCGCCCACCTGCAGAAGTTCGTCGACCGTTTCGGCGCCAAGGCGTCGATGGCGTCGCGCGCCAAGTCGAAGGAAAAGCAGATCGAGCGGCTCGAGGCGGTCGCCGTCGAGGAACCGACGGAGGAGCTGAAGCGGATCAATTTCAAGTTCCCCCAGCCGCCGCGCTCCGGGTTGAAGGTCATCGAGCTCGAGCACGTGAAGCAGGCCTACGGCGATCACGTCGTGTACCGGGATCTCAATTTCACCGCGGAGCGCGGGCAGCGCATCGTCCTCGTCGGACCGAACGGCGCCGGCAAATCCACGCTGCTCAAGATCCTCGCCGACGTCGTGCCCATCCAGGGCGGCACCCGCGAGCTCGGCAGCAATGTCGTGGTCGGCTATTTCGCCCAGAACCGGATGGAAAACCTGCGGCCCGACCTCACGGTATTCGAGAACGTGATGGAACTGCGGACGGTCGAGAACCAGCTCACCGAGCAGCAGGCGCGGGCGATCCTGGGGGCGTTCCTTTTCCGGAAGGATGACGTGCACAAGCCGATCGGCGTGCTCTCCGGCGGCGAGAAATCCCGCCTCGCGCTGGCGCGGCTGCTCGTGAAGCCGCCGAATCTCCTGCTGATGGACGAGCCGACGACGCACCTGGACATCCAGTCGATCGATTCGTTGATCGGCGCGCTCAAGGCCTACGAGGGCACGCTCATCTTCATCAGTCACGACGTGCATTTCATCCGCACCCTCGATGCCACGGTGCTGCACGTGCACAGCGGCCGGCTCACGCCCTACGCCGGCAACTACGATTACTACCTGGAAAAGTCCAAGGCGAGCGACGCCCGCGCCGCGCTCACGGCGGGCTTTACCGATGCCCGTCCGCAGCAGGCAGCCGCCCCAAAGGCGCAGGCCGCCCCGTCAGCCAAGGCGACGGGCGCCGCCAAGCCGAGCGCGAGCGAGCTGCGCAAGTTCCGCGAGCACGTCGGCCAGCTCGAGAAGCGGGTGGTCGAACTCGAGGCCAAGCAGGCCGAGATCACCGCGGACCTCGAGGCGCCCGAGACCTACGCCGACAAGGGCAAGTTCCACCACTTGAACCGCGAGCTGAGCACGATCGTCGACGGCATCGCCGCCGCGACGGCAGCCTGGGAGGAAGCGGCGACCAAGCTGGCCGAGATGGAAAA
>JAEUHA010000206.1 GCA_016793535.1 Opitutaceae bacterium
GAATTCCCTGGGAGCGCAGACGCCCCCGTCCGCCGTTTGAACCAAGCGGACGAGGGCGTCCGCGCTCCCAGGGAATATTCCGCCATGGAAGGTGTCTCATGAGCTCCGCCATCGACGCCCTGCAGACGCCGTCCGTCCTGATCGACCTGCGACGTCTCGAGGGCAACATCCGAACGATGCAGGCCGCCTGCGACGAGTACGGCGTGGAGCTGCGTCCGCACCTCAAGACACACAAGATGGTCGAGGTGGCCCGTCGCCAGCTTGCGGCCGGTGCCCGCGGGCTGACCTGCGCGAAACTGGGCGAGGCCGAGGCCATGCTGCCTTCGGGCGTACGCCAGATGTTCGTCGCCCACTCGCTCGTCGATCCTTTGCAGGCACCACGGATCGCCGCGCTCGCGGATCGGCTCGATGAACTGCAGCTCGCAGTCACCAGCGAGGCGCAGGCCGAAGCCTTTCTGAACGTCGCGCAAAAGGTCGGAAGGAAAATTCCCGTGTTCATGGCGGTCGACACGGGCTTGGGCCGCGAAGGCGTCCGCGATCGCGCCACGGCCGACCGCCTCGCGCGCCGGCTGGCACGCAGTCCCCACGTCGAACTCCGCGGCTTCTACACCCACGAGGGCAATCTCTACGGCGCGGCGCCGGCCGAGCAACGCGACCGCGTGGAAGACGTCATCACGCGCCTCAGCGCCATACGCGATGCGATCGATCCCGGTCTCCCCATCTGGCCCGGTTGCAGTGTCAGTGCGCGCCTCATGGTCGGCGCCAGCCGCGGCCGCGTGCAGGCCGTCCGTCCCGGAGCGTATGTGTTCGGCGACATCTACCTCACCCGGATCACCGGCGTGATGCAGCCGGAGGACGTGGCGCTCCACGTGCTGGTCACGGTCGTGGACAAACCGGAACCCGGACTTGCGCTCATCGACGCCGGTTCAAAGACCTTTTCCTCCGATCGCACGCCGGAAACGCTTTTCGCGATCGATGCGGATGGACGCGACCTCGCAGTGGTCCGCGTCAACGAGGAGCACGGCTACCTGCGCGGCAGCGCCGTCGAAGCGCTGCGCATCGGCGAACGCGTCCGGCTAACGCCAGCGCATGTGTGCCCGGTGGTGAACCTGACGGACGACGTGCAGGTCATCGCCGATGATCGCGTCGTGGACACCTGGCGGGTCGAAGCCCGCGGCCGGGTGCAGTAAGCCCGTCACGGCCACCGCAATCGATCGCACCCACCTCACCTTTTCCCACGCCCCTCCCCTCCATGTCGCAGCTCTCCCAAACCTTCACGCTGCTGGACTACAGCATCTTCGCCGCCTACCTGCTGCTGACCGTCGCCATCGGGACGATCTTCATCAAGGGACAGCGCAATCTCGACGAGTATTTCCTCGCTGGACGCTCCATCGGCAGCGTGATCATCGCGATGACGATCCTGGCCTCGTTGTTTTCCGGCATCAGCTTTCTGGCGGCGCCGAGCGAGGGCTACGCCAACGGACCGATCTTCTATCTCGTGACGCTGGGGTTCTTCGTCGCCACTCCGATCACGACCCTCGTGTTCCTGCCTTTCTACTACAATTCCCGCTTCTTCACCGCCTATCAGTACCTCGAGGAACGCTTCTCCGTGCACCTGCGCACGCTGGCATCCGCCTCGTTCGTCGTACGGGTGCTGCTCTGGCTCGCCGCCGCCACGTATGCACCGGCGCTCGCCCTCGAACAGGCGACAGGGATGCCGCTCTGGTTCACGATTCTCTGCACCGGCATCCTCACCACGATCTATACGACGTTTGGCGGCATGCGTGCCGTGATCTGGACCGACGTGATGCAGCTCGTGGTGCTGTTCGGCGGCCAGGTCGCAATCGTCCTCGTCGCGGTCACCAAGGTGCCGGGTGGCTGGAGCCAGGTCATCGAGCTGGGCCAGCAGGGCGGCCGGCTCGACCTCAGCCTCAGCCCGGATCCTACGGTGCGGGTTACGCTGTGGGGTCTGCTGCTCGGCGCGGCGTTCATGCACCTCGTCCAGATGGCGACGGACCAGGTGTCAGTGCAGCGGTACCTCTCCGCCAAGAGCCTTAAGGAGGCACAGCGCGGGCTGTGGCTGAAGCTCTGGTTGGTGTTGCCGGTCTCCGGCGTCTTCTACGGCACCGGTCTCGTGCTGTACGCCTTCTATCAGGTGAACGGTGATCCGCTGGCGGCCGGCAAGATCACGAAAGCCGACCAGATCCTGCCGTACTTCGTGGTGAACGAGCTCCCGCCGGGATTGCCCGGGCTCTTCATCGCCGCAATTTACGCCGCCAGCATGTCGACCATTTCAGCGGGCATCAACTCGCTCACCTCCGCCAGCCTGGTCGACTTCTACCAAAGGCTCTGGCGGCGACCCGACCTGTCCGAGAAGAACCAGCTCCGTATCGCCCGCGCCCTTACGTTTGGCTACGGCACGCTGGTGATCATCCTGGCCTTTCTCGTTCATCGCCTGGGCACGCTCCTCGAAGCCACCAACAAGGTGATCGGGCTGATCGGCGGTCCGCTGATCGGATTGTTCCTCCTCGGAATCCTGTCGCGGCGTGCCACCGCCCGCGGCGCGCTGGTCGGCTGGATGGGGGGTCTTCTGATCACACTCTGGGTCTGCTTTGGCACGCGGATTTCCTTCCTCTGGTATGCCCTGACGGGGACCCTCGCCACCTTGATCATCGGCCACATCGTCAGCCGCTTCGATCGCCTGCCGGATCCGAAGCAGCTCAAAGGATTGACGTGGACGGATCGGGCGGAGGCGGAAAAGTGACAGGCTCGAAAACGACGCTGATTTCCTTAACGCTCCGTGCCGGCGGAGTACGCCCACTCCGCGCATTGCCAAACTGAACCTCCCCCTCGCAGGGTGCGGCCACCCTGCCTACCTTCAACCACCGTGACCACTTCCACCCTGCTTCGTTTCTCCGCCGGGGCGTTTTTGTCCGTATCGACCGCGTCCGCGGCCTGGGAACGTCTCGCCCCGCTCCCCGTGCCCAATGGGGGCTTCATCGGCGCCGCGAGCGGCGGTCGGATCATCGCCGCCGGCGGAGTCACCTGGAAGGGCGACACCAAGATCTGGCTCGACGGCATCTGGAGCTACGATCCCGGCCGCAATGCCTGGAGCGAAACCGGGAAACTGCCGGCGCCGCTGGCGTATTCAGTTTCTGGATCCGACGGTACCACGACGTGGTTCGCCGGCGGCAGCAGCGGGGTGACCACCGGGCGCAGCCTCTGGCGGATCGATCCCGGCCAGGCACCGCGCGTCATCGCCGCGATCGAGCCCGCCCTGGTCTACGCGGCCGGCGCGTTGATCGGCACGACACTCTACGCCGCGGGCGGCTCCGATGACCAGGCCGCCATCGAGCGGATCACCTCGGCTTTTTTCGGGATCGATATCCGCAACGGCAAGGCGACCCGGCTCCCGGACTACCCCGAGTCCTCGCTCACGACCGGAACGGCCGCCGCCGTCGGCGGAAAGCTCTACGTTTTCGGCGGCGCGCGCTGGGACGCCGCCGCCAAGGCGGTCGTCAATCACGCGTCCGCGCATGCTTTCTCGCCGGACACGAACCGCTGGGAGCGTCTTCCGCCCCTCCCGCACCCCGGCCGCGGATTCAAGGCGGTGGCGCTGGATGAGCGTCGCATCCTGCTTGCCGGCGGCTACCGGAACGACGAGGTCGAATTTGTGCGCGATGCCTACGTATTCGACACGCAGACCCGCACGTTCACCCCCACCGTCGCCCTGCCCTACGCGGCAATGGTGACGCTGATCCAAAGCGGCGAATGGCTCTACTGTCTCGGCGGCGAGGATCGCAAACGGCACCGGACGGATGCGGTCTACCGCATCCGCTGGCAGGAACTGCTCCCGCGCCGGTAGGTCGAGCCGCGTGGGGAACCGCTGGCTCCCCGCTACCGTCCAAACGACACCGCAGCGGGCTTGTACGCCTCGGCGAGCACGGTTGCCCGCCAGCGCACGGCATCCTCTTTCACCTGCTCGAAGCTGCGGGGCTCGCCGGTCTTCTCAATCAGGACCGGAATCCACTTGTTGCCGAAGCGCACATGCTGCGTCTCGTCCGCGATGTCATAGCTCCAGGCCATCGCGCTGACGCTGTCGCCATGAGCCACGGCATCCTTGAGCCCGATATGCTTCCCGGGAAACGCGTCCGCCTCCTGGGTCGCCAGCGCGGCGTAGCGATCCAGCGGCGCCAATGTCTGCCGCAGCGTGTAAGCCGTGGAGGAAAGTCCCGCCGCCGCGGCGCTCGAGCCGAGATCGGCGAGCTTCCGTTCGCCGAACATCGCATGCCGCGATTCGTCCCACAGGTGCCGGCTCAGGTCGAAGAAGAAATCCCAGGGCATGTCCGGCGCCTCGAAGAGCATCGACGCGCATGAATCGGCCGCCTGCACTTCCTGGAGAAAGTTGATCGCATGGTAACGCTCCCGGTCCCGGTATTCACTGTCCGCGGACAACGGCTCGGGGCCGAACGGAAGGGCACGGAAACCGGCCGGCAGCACCGAGCTCGCCAGCGGCAGCCGCCCGATCCGACGGCCCGCCCGCACGCGCTCCGGCGCGGGCGCGTGGTGATGCGC
>JAEUHA010000240.1 GCA_016793535.1 Opitutaceae bacterium
CCAACGGATTTTTCGTGGCCGCGGAGTTCGCGTTGGTGAAGGTCCGGGCCAGCCAGCTGCGTCCGATGAAGAAGACCGGGGGCTGGCGGGTACGCTTCGCTCTCCAGGCGACCGAGCATCTCGATGCGGTGCTGTCGGCGACGCAGCTCGGCATCACGCTCGCCAGCCTGGGCCTCGGCTGGATCGGCGAACCGATCATCGGCCACCGGCTCGAGCCGCTGCTGCGGGAGTTCGGCATCACCGATCCGGGCACGGTGAAGACTCTCTCCTTCGCGGTCGCATTTTCGCTGATCACGTTTTTCCACATCGTGCTGGGCGAGCTCGCCCCGAAATCACTCGCGATCCAGCGGCCGAAGGCGGTTTCCCTCAACGCCGCCGCGCCGCTGATCATCTTCTATCGGATCTTTTTTCCGTTCATCTGGCTGCTCAACGGCGCCGCCAACCGGATCCTGCGCTGGGGCGGCCTGGAACCCGCCGGGGAAGGCGAACACGCGTTCAGCGCCGAGGAGCTCGAATACGTCTTCACCCAGGCGCGCCATGCGCATCCCGGCGACGCCCTGATCAATCGCATCATGGTACGCTCGCTGCGGCTGCGCACGGTGACGGCCCAGCAGGTGATGCGTCCGCGTGACCAGGTCGTCGCGCTCTGGTCGGACAAGCCCCTCGCGGAAAACCTGCGGGTCGCGCAGACCGCCGGGTTCAGCCGATTTCCGGTGTGCACGGGCTCGCTCGACGACGTGAAGGGAATTCTCCTCGTGCGCGAGTGGCTCTGGCAGATCCAGCTGCTCGGCGCGGATGCGTCGTTCGAGCCGCTCATCCGGCCCACGCTCACGTTCACGGTGAAGACACCGATCCACACCATGATCGAACTCTTCCGCACCTCGCGCAGTCACCTGGCGATCGTGCTCGACGCGGAACAGAAGACGGCGGGCATCGTCAGTTTTGAGGACGTGCTCGAGGAAATCGTCGGCGACATCCGCGACGAGTTCGACCTCGGCCGCGGCCCAGTGTTCGAGCACTCCGACACCGCGATCATCGTCAGCGGCCTGTTCACGATGCGCGAACTGCAGGCGGAAACCGGCTGGGCCTTCGAGTGGCAGCCGCGCGAAAACGTCGCCGCCTGGGCGGAACGCATGCGCGGCCAGACGTTGAAACGCGGCGAGAGCTTCACCGTCGGCGACTATCGCGTGACAGCCACCGACGTCAGCGCGGAACGCCCGCGCCGGATCCGCGTCGAGCGGCTGCCGGCCGAAACCAAATAGCGGCCTTTTTGTCATGCCCACGTCGAGCCCGTCCCCTGCTGACGCCCCCACGCCACGCCTGCGCACCCTGGCCGCATCGATCTCGGGTTGGTCGAACCGGCGGGTGATCTGGACCACCGCGATTGCCGCCGCGGTGGTGGCGACATTCTTCTTCGCCCCGCGCTTCTGGCTCTGGGTGGCCGTCGGGGTCCCGCTCGGCGAGCTGATCTCCGTCCAGCCGGAACTGAACCGCGCCTTCTTCGCCCTCCAACAACTCGCCGATCCCTGGCAGCCGATCGAGGATCCGACCAACCGCGTCATTGAATGGCGCCTGCTGTTTCCGCTGCTCGGCCACTACCTGCACCTGCCAACGTGGCTGTACCTGGCGCTGCCGCACGCGGGATGCCTGCTCGCGTTGGGTGCGGTGGCGGGGATCGTGCGTCGCGCCACCCGCGACCCTGCCGTCACCTTCGGACTCACGCTCCTCGCCGCCACCGCGTCCTGGTTCTTCGTCGCCTCGGGCTGGCTCGCCTACTTCGACTCGTGGCTGATCCTGGGCCTGCTGCTGGCGAGTTTCTCCGACCGCCGCTGGGTGATCTTCGCGGCCGCCCTGCTCACGCCGTGGGTGGACGAACGGTTCATCCTCGCGCTGCCACTCAGTTTTGCGGTGCGCGCCCTCGGCGCGGGCACGACGCCCCCGGACCGCCGGACGCTCGTGGCCGACGCGCTGGCGCTCGCCGCCGGACTGCTTCCGTACGTGGCCGTCCGCCTGGGCGCGGAGCTCACCCAGACCCGAACCACGTCGACCTCGTACTGGACGGATCGCCCTCTCGTACCGGCACCGTTGCACGCCACCCTCTGGGGCGTGTGGAGCGGACTTCGGCTCGGGTGGCTGGCAGTGATCCTGTTTGTCGCCGCCTGCGCCGGGCGGACGCGGTGGATCGCGGGTGCGGCCGTGACCGGAACGCTGCTCGTGAATCTTTGCGTGGCCGACGATCTCAGCCGCTCGATGTCGGTCGCGCTTCCCGCCGTCCTCGCCGGCGGCCTGCAACTCTGGCGCCGCGACGCCGGGCGGCTGCGACAGCTGCTGCCGTGGGTGTGTCTCGGCAACCTGCTCCTGCCGGCCCACCACGTCATCGCCGCGCCCGGCAACGAGGAGGAGCCGTATCATTTTGTGCCGATCCTGGGTGTTTTCGCCGAGATCGCCCACCGCGACGACCCGCCCTACTTCGCGAGCCCGTTCGCCTACAACCGGCGGGGCCTGGAGGCGTTTCAACAGGGCAACCGGGCCAAGGCCCGGGCCGCCTTCGACCTGGCGTTGCGTTTCGACCCGGACTTCGCCCGGGCTCAGGCAAATCGCGGCCTGCTCAGGATTGCGAGCGGGGAACGGGAGGCCGGCATGGCGGAACTCAACGCCGCCCTGGCCCGCTCACCCAGTCTCTTCGAAGCCCGCCTGCAGCGGGCCACGTTGCGGCGGCAACTCGGCGATCTGCGGGGCGCCCTGGACGACGCCCGGGAGGCGCTGCGACACATGCCGGCGGACGCACCGAAGCGGCCGGATGCGATCAGCCTCGAACGCACGCTGGCCCAGCAGCTCGGGTTGTGAACCGCGCCGAGCGCCCCGGCGACGCAGGGGCAACCGGACGCCCACGGTGCCGGCGGGCGAAGCGGCCGCTGATACGCCCGCTTGATTTCTGGCCACAGCTGCTAAACTAGCCGGCTCTGCGCGACCGTCCGGGTTCGCGTCCACCGCAGACTCACGTCACACTCTCCGTTTCCCAGTCCCATTCCCTCCTCTATGTCCACCACCACACCGCAAAAGTTCGAGTTCCAGGCCGAGATCAAGCAGCTGCTCGATATCGTCATCCACTCGCTCTACACGGAAAAGGAGATCTTCGTGCGCGAGCTGGTGTCCAACGCCTCCGATGCGCTCGAGAAGCTCCGGCACACCCAGCTGACCGAGAAGGAGATCTTCGACGAGACCCTCGAGCTCGAGATCAACGTCACGACCGACGACAAGGCGAAGACGATCACGATCCAGGACTTCGGCATCGGCATGACCCGCGAGGAACTGGTCAAGAACCTTGGCACGATCGCCCACTCCGGTTCGAAGGCGTTCCTCAAGGCCCTCGGCGAGGGCGGCGCCAAGAACACCAACCTCATCGGCCAGTTCGGCGTCGGCTTCTATTCCGCGTTCATGGTGGCGAAGAGCGTGAAGGTCTACTCCCGCTCGTGGAAGAAGGACGAGCCCGGCCACGTGTGGTCGAGCGACGGCTCGGGCAGCTACGAGATCGAGGAAGTCGAGGGCCAGCGCCGCGGGGCGAAGATTGTGATCGAGCTCAAGGACGACTGCGCCGAGTTCGCGCAGGAATGGAAGGTCGAGGAGATCGTGAAGCGCTACAGCGCGTTCGTGTCGTTCCCGATCAATCTCAACGGCAAACGCATCAACACCGTCCAGGCGCTCTGGCTCCGGAACAAGAACGAGATCAAGGAAGAGGAGTACACCGAGTTCTACAAGTTCCAGGCCCACGCCTTCGACGAGCCGCGCCTCCGCCTGCACTTCAGCGCGGACGCCCCGCTCTCGATCAACGCGCTGCTTTTCGTGCCGAAGGAGAATACGGAAAAGCTCGGCCTCTCCCGCCTCGAACCCGCCGTCGCCCTCTATTGCCGCAAGGTGCTGATCGATGCGAAGCCGAAGGACCTGCTGCCGGAGTGGCTCCGGTTCCTCAAGGGCGTCGTCGATAGCGAGGACCTGCCGCTCAACATTTCGCGCGAGACGATGCAGGACAAGGCGCTCATCGAGAAGCTGAACAAGGTCATCACGAAACGGTTTCTCAAATTCCTCGAGGACGAGGCGAAGAACCGCGCGGAAGGCTACGACGCCTTCTTCAAGGAATTCGGCCACTTCATCAAGGAGGGCGCCGCGCTGGACTACACCCACAAGGAACAGCTCACGAAACTCCTGCGCTTCGAATCCTCGCTCACGGAAAAGGGCAAGACCACCTCGCTCGCCGACTACGTCACGCGGATGGGCACGGAGCAAAAGGACGTGTACTACCTCGTCGGCCCGAACCGGGCGTCGATCGAGTCCGGCCCGTACCTCGAAGGCTTCAAGGCGCGCAACCTCGAGGTGCTGTTCTGCTACGAGGCCGTCGACGAGTACGTGATGAACAATGTGCGCGAGTTCGACGGGAAGAAGCTCACCGCCGCCGATCACGCCGACGTGAAGCTCTCCGACCTGCCCAAGCCCGAGGGCGCGCTCAGCGACGACGACGTCAAGACCCTCACCGGCTGGCTCAAGGAAACCCTCGGTGAACGCGTGGCCGACGTCAAAGCGAGCGACCGCCTCGTCGACTCACCCGTGCTCGCCCTCAACGCCGACAAGTTCATGTCCCCGCACATGCGCCGCATGATGAAGGCCATGAACAAGGAGGGCGCCGACAGCCCGCTGCGCGTGAACCTCGAGATCAACCCGCGGCACGCCGTGATCAAGCGCCTCTTCGACACCCGCAGCAGCCAGCCCGAAAAAGCCCGGCTCGTCGCCGAGCAACTCCTGGACAACGCGCTCATCAGCGCCGGCCTGCTCGACGACGCGACGACGATGGTCGCGCGGTTGAACAAGCTGCTGGAGAGCGTCTGAGCCGGACCGCGCCGTTCTCCGCCCTGTAGGCGCGGTGCCGCCACCCCGCGGACGGCGCTCCCGTGGTCGAAATTCCGCGGCGTGAGGGCACCGCGCCCACTCGGCAATACCCCGCAATTGGGGCCGAGTATGGCTGCGGAGCCATACCAATTCACTTGTGGTATGGCTGCGGAGCCATACCGTGGTCGACGTTATGAAAATGACCATGAACATCGACGAGGACGTCCTCGCCCGCGTGATGAAGGTCACCGGAGCGAAGACCAAGACCCAGGCCGTCGAGATGGCGCTGGCGGAGATGGCGCGCCGGCACAAGATGAAGGAGCTATTCAACCAAGGACTCGGGCTCACGCCGGATGAGCTGCGGGCCGAGTTTGCGCCCACTCCGGCCGATCTGCTGGACAGTCATGGTCTGATGGTCGCGCAGCCCAAGGCACCGTATGGCAAGCCTCGTTCTGCCCGACAGTAATTACTACATCAGCCGCGCGCGCGCCGGGATCGACCCCTTCGTCGAACTCGGCGCGCATGCCGATGAGATGGAGTTCGCAACGTGCGGCATGGTGGTGATCGAGGTGTGCCGCGGACGCAGCAATCCGGTCATCCTGCGGCGATTTCGCGAACGGTTCGCGATCATGCCGT
>JAEUHA010000047.1 GCA_016793535.1 Opitutaceae bacterium
ACATGCAGCGCTACCTGCGCCCGTTGCTCGAGCGGGTGGAGAAGAAGCAGATCGATCCCTCGTGCATCATCACCCATCGCGTGCCGCTCACCCAGGCGGCGGAAGCCTACGCGATGTTCGCCGAGAAAACCGACGGCTGCATCAAGGTCGTGCTCGACCCGTCGCGCTAGTCTCCCACGCGCAGGTTCTCCTTCCGCCACCCCCACCGCAGTCCTCCTCACTCCCATGTATCACCATATCAAAAAACTGATGTTCACGGTGCGCGTCGGCCAGCCCGACCCGCGCTTCGGCAACATGTTGCTCGAACAGTTCGGCGGAGCCCACGGCGAGCTGGCGGCCGCCATGCAGTACTCCATTCAGGGCCTCAATTGCGAAAACATGGCGTGCAAGGACCTGCTCATGGACATCGGCACCGAGGAGCTGAGTCATCTGGAGATCATCGGCACCCTCGCCCGAATGCACCTGAAGCCGATGAAAAAGGATGCGGCGGCGGCGGAGCACGATCCGCTGGTCGCGATCGCCGGCGGGGGCGGCGTGACGCTGTGCAACTCCATGGGCAACGCGTGGACGGCGGACTACCTCAAGGTCACCGGGGAGTTGGATGTTGATTTGCGCAGCAACATCGCCGCCGAGGCCCGCGCCAAGATTGTATATGAGCGGCTCATCAATTTCTGCGACGACCCGGGCACCAAGGAGGCGCTGCAGTTCCTGATGACCCGCGAGATCACCCATATGCGCGCCTTTATGCAGGCCCTCGACAGCCTCGGAAAACCTCCACTGTCGATCGGCCTGATTCCTCCGACCCCTGGGATCGTCGATCAATACTACAACGACTCCACCGGCGAGGGCGACGACGGCGAGACGGATGCCACCGGGCCCTGGAACGACGACCCGGCCATCACCATCGTCGAATCACCGGCGCTCGCCGGGTTTCAAGTCGAGGCAGCCACTCCGAAACGGGGCCGGACAAATTCCAAGGCGGAGCCTGAAGCCTCCACCTCGCGCTCACGGGGAAAAGCTGAACCGGCGGCGAAGGCCGCGAGCTCCCACCCGGCGAAGGCGGACAAATCTTCGCGCGGATAGTGGTCGAAGGCCGATCGCGCGGATCTCATCGCCCGGGTTAGACCCCATACCAGATCCGGCCCGCTTCACGTACCGTCTCATTTACCGGACCCAAGTCCGGTCGCTGATCATCAGCGCGCCCCACGCCACCCAAGGGCACGAGTTTCACCGGGTCAGCGAGCAACGCTCGCGGGCCGCCTTCACGTGGCGTGAGCAAGTAAACCAGGAAATCCAACCCATATGAACTCACTCGAAATTAAAGGCGACTGGAACATCACCAAGGGCAAGTTGAAGCAGAAGTGGGCAAAACTGACGGACGACGATCTTCAATACGTCGACGGCAAGCAGGACGAGATGCTCGGCCGGATCCAGAAGCGCACGGGCGAAAGCCGGGAAGCCATCGAGAAGGCGATCAAGGAATCGTCGACGCCCCACGGCAACAACTAGTCGACCGGCACCAAGCCGGAACGAGCCGGCCGGGTGCGGGAACGCTCAGCCGCTTTGGTATCGTTCCGGTCCCTACACCTCCCACTTCCAGCTGACGATGTTGGGCTCGTCCCGCGGCGTGGGCGCGGTGGGTCCGGCGGGATAGCCGACGACGAGCGGAAACACGGCCTGGTACTGTTCGGGTACGCCCAGCTCGCGCTTGGTTTCCGGCAGGTCGAGCCAGGGACGCGCATATCCGATCGGGCAGGTGCCCAGGCCGAGTCCGTGTGCGGCCAGCAGCAGATTCTCCGCCGCCAGGCAGCAATCCTCGTTGGGATGCAGCCGACCCCAGGTCGCATAGATCACGATGAGGGTGTCCGCGCCGTGAAAGAGATCGTAGTTGGGATCCTCATACAGCTCCGCCCGGGAGTGCAGGTCGAAGCGGGTCGGATACGTGGCGACGAGGTGCTGCTTCGCGCGCTCCGAATACTCCCGCAGGAGCTTGTGTCCGTGAAACACGGCAAACACCCACGGCTGGAGGTTCATCGCACTCGGCGCCTGCACGGCGGCGGTGAGGAGTTTCTGCACGGTGTCGGGGTCGACCGGGCGATCGGCATACTGCCGCACGGAGCGACGCTGGAAGATCGCCTCCATCACCCCCATGCCCGCCTGGAGATCGGTGGTCATGGGATCAGGCCGCGAAGCCGAAGCGGTGACGCTCCTCCTCGGGTTTGATGTGCAAGGACGCGCAGATCGCCCGCGAGGCGACTTCCGCCGCGGCGATCTTCACCAGGCGGTCAAACTCCGCCCGGGGGAGTTCCACGCCCTCACGCTTGATGGCGTGCAGCCCCATGCCGTGCTGCAGCAGTCCCTGGACGAATTCTTCGCAGGCGACCGGATCGTCCGTGTAATAGTGGTGATGCTCCGGCGGATGGTGTTTCCGCGACTGCAGGCTGTATTCGACGGTGTATTGTTTCAGCATGGGGAATCCTCCAGTTGGCGGGTGGCAGCGAAGCCGGTGCGACCGGCATCGGCTTTGATGGCGCAACATAAGCCCGCTGCGGCGGCTTCGCCCGGCATTTATTGTCCATTTTCACCCAGTTCTTGCCGCCTCGAAACCCCTTGCGCCGCCCTGCGGTCCGGCAGCGCAAGGGATGACACCATCTCCGCAACGGATGCAGAGCCAGCCGGCTCGGCCCTGCGCCATACTGGCCGGACTTCAACGCCGGTGTCCTCCCCCGCCCCTCCCTCCTCCGTCGCGCTGCACTGCCCGTTGCCCCTGCCGCACCGGACCGAGATCACCGTCGGCCACGGCGGTGGCGGCCGGCTGACCCAGGATTTGATCGAGCGCATCTTTCGTCCCGCCTTTGCCCACCCCGCGCTGGACGCGCAGCACGACGGCGCGGTGCTGGGGCTCGGGGGCATGCGACTCGCGCTCACGACGGACTCGCATGTGGTGAGCCCGCTCTTTTTCCCCGGCGGCGACATCGGCACGCTGGCCGTCAACGGTACCGTCAACGATCTCAGCATGTGCGGCGCGCTCCCGCTCTGGCTCACCGCCGGCTTCATCCTCGAGGAGGGATTTCCACTCGCGACCCTGGAGCGCGTCGTCGCCTCGATGGGCGCCGCCGCGGCCGCGGCGGGCGTGGCGGTGGTTTCCGGGGACACCAAGGTCGTCGAGCGCGGCCGCGGCGACGGACTCTATGTCACGACGGCCGGCGTCGGCGTGCTCCAGCACGCACTCACGATCGGGCCGGCGAGCGTGCGCGCGGGCGACGCGGTCCTGCTCAGCGGTGACGTGGGCCGGCACGGCATGGCCATCATGGCGAGCCGCGAGGGGTTGCAGTTTGAGAGCGGGATCGAGAGCGACTGCGCGCCCCTGGTCGCACCCGTGCAGGCGCTGCTTCAGGCGGGACTCGACGTACATTGCCTGCGGGACCTGACGCGCGGCGGCCTCGCCACCGCGCTGGTCGAGATCGCGGAGACCGCCCGGCTGGCGGTCGCGATCGACGAAGCGAAGGTCCCCGTCACCGCTCTCGTGCGCGGCGCCTGCGAGATCCTCGGCTTCGAGCCGCTCTACGTCGCCAACGAAGGCCGCTTCGTCTGCCTCCTGCCCGCCGCGCAGGCCGACGCGGCCCTGGAGATTCTGCAGCGCACCGCACCGGGAGGGCCGCCGCGCCGGATCGGCGAGGTACGCGCCGGTCCCGCCGGACAGGTGACGCTGCGCAGCGTGATCGGCGCCGAGCGCATCGTGGAGCGGCTGAGCGGCGAACAACTGCCGCGAATCTGCTGAGGCCCGCGGGACGGTGGTTGCGACCGCCCATGGACGACGCGGAAACCGACGCGTCTGCGCTGCGCATCCCAGTGGGTCGGTGGAGGCGGCGCGAGCATCCCGCTCGCTTGAAGCGAAAAGGCGGAACGGCTTCATCCGCCGACAGGATGACCACGCCACCGGGGAAAGCCGCCCCGGGTCCGGGAGGGGATCAAGCTTCCCGGGCGCGGCACCGGCGCCGCCTCACGTCGCGCCGCTGATCGCGACGGCGGGACGCAGCCGATAGCGGTGATACGCCGCGCACGCGCCCTCACTCGAGACCATAGGGGCGCCGATCGGATGCTCGGGCGTGCAGCGGGTGCCGAACGCCGGGCACTGCGGCGGCTTCTTCACGCCCCGCATAATCTCGCCGCTGATGCACTCGCCCACTTCGACCGGAGGCGGCGCGACGAGCGCGAATTTCCGGGGCGCGTCGAACGCCGCGAGTTCCGGCCGCAGGCCCCAGCCACTCTGTGGAATGGGTCCGAGCCCCCGCCAGTTGCGATCCTCGACCGCAAACGCCTGCGCCACGAGAGCCCGGGCCGGTGCGTTGCCCTCGGCGCGAACCGCGCGCGCGTAGGCGTTCTCCACCTCAGCCCGTCCGGTCTCCAGCTGGCGCACGCAACGCAGCAGCCCTTCGAGGATGTCCACCGGTTCGAAGCCGGTGACGACGATCGGCGCGCGGTACTCCGCGGCAATCGCGTGATAATCCTGCGTGCCCATCACCGCGCAGACGTGCCCGGCGGCGAGGAATCCCTGCACGCGATTGTCGGGCGCGCCGAGAATCGCCCGCATCGCCGGCGGCACCAGCACGTGCGAGACGAGGAGCGAAAAATTCCTCAGCCCGGCGCGCGCCGCCTGCAGCACGGCCAGCGCGTTGGCGGGCGCGGTGGTTTCGAAGCCGACGGCGAAGAACACCACCTCGCGGTGCGGATTGGCCCGCGCCCACGTCACCGCATCCAGCGGCGAGTAAACAATCCGCACGTCGCCACCGCGCGCCTTCGCGGTGAGCAGGTCGATCCCGCTGCCGGGCACGCGCAGCATGTCGCCGAACGAACACAGCGTCACCCCGGGCCGCAGCGCGAGCGCCACCGCCTGGTCGATCAACTCCGCGGGCGTGACGCACACCGGGCAGCCCGGACCATGCACGAGCGTGATCGCCGGCGGCAGCACTTCGTCCAGGCCGAACTTCACGATCGCGTGCGTCTGCCCGCCGCAGATCTCCATGATCGTCCACGGGCGTGTCGTGTCGCGCGCAATCGCCGCCGCCAGCGACCGCACCACGGCGGCATCGCGGTATTCGTCGACGTACTTCACGGCGGCGCCTCCCGGGGCGCGGACTCCGGGTCGAGCCCGTCGAGATCGCCCATCGCCTGCAGGTAACGAAAGGTTTCCGCGGCCTCCTGTTCGTCGATCACGCTGATCGCGACCCCGACGTGCACGAGCACGTAGTCGCCGACCTTGGCGTCGGGTGCACAGGTGAGGCTCACCTGCTTGATGACGCCGTTGAAGGACACGCGACCCGAGCGGAGCAGCGGATCGTCACCTTGCACGTCGAGAACCTTGCCGGGAACGGCGAGACACATGGGGGAGGCAAAGTCTAAGGGTGAGCGTTGCGGAGTGAGCGTCGAAGGGAGCGCGAGGCGAAGCCGGAGTCAGGGCAGGCGGACCGAGGTGAGGTTCCAGCAGGCGGCGAGGGCCTGGCCGGCGGCGATGTTGCCGTCGTTGGGAGGCAGGTGCCGGTGCGTGAGCACTTCGAATTTCTCCGCGCGCAACGCGGCGACCGTGAGTTCGAGCAGCAGTAGATTCTGAAAACAGCCGCCGCTCAGCGCGACCGTGCCGACTCCGGCCCGGCGGGCGACGGCGGCGATGCCGGCCGCGAGCGCGCGGTGAAACCCGAAGGCGAGCTCGGCGGGACTGACGCCGTTCTGCCGGTGCGCGAGGGCCGCGCTGACGAGCGGACGCCAGTCCAGTTCGCACACGGCGCCCTGGCCCGGGGCCATCTCCTGCACGGGCAGGACCAAGTCCGGCGCCGCGCCCGCAGTCGCCCCTGTCGCCGCCGCCTCGACCGCAAGGGGCGCCTGGCCCTCGAACCGGTTGCGCAGCGCCAGTCCCATCAACGCGCTGAAGCCGTCGAAGAGCCGGCCCGCGCTCGAGGTCACCGCGGCGTTGAGCCGGCGCGCGAGCATGACGCGCAGCACCTGCGATTCCCCCAGGGAGAAGCCCAGCCGCTGTGCGGTGGCATCGTAGCGGGAGTCGTCCATCGCATGAAGCAGGCCGAGCGCAACCCGGCGCGGATCGCGCGCCGCCGCCTCTCCACCCGGCAGCCGGAACGGCTTCAGCCGGCCAAAGCGGAGCGCCGTCTGGTCCCGCAGCAGCAGGAATTCCCCACCCCACACCGTGCCGTCCTCGCCGTATCCAGTTCCGTCCCACGCCACGCCGAGCACGCCGTCCGCCGCGCGCCGGTGCTCGAGCAGGCAGGCGAGCACGTGCGCAAGATGGTGCTGCACCGCCACGCCCGGGAGGTGGAGCGACGCGGCGTAGCGGGTCGACGTGTAGTCCGGGTGCCGGTCGCAGGCGACGGACGTGAACTCTCCGCCGAGCAAATCGCCCAGCATGTCCGACGTGCGCCGGAAAACCTCCGCGGTCGGAGCGTCGCCGAGGTCACCGATATGCGGACTCAGCACCACGCGCTCGCCCGCGGCGACCGCGAGCGTGTTCTTCATCTGCGCGCCGACGCAGAGCCACTGGCCCGCCAGCCGGCCGGGGAGCGCCAGGGGCGACGGCGCATAGCCGCGCGCGCGCCGCAGCAGCACGGGTCCGTCGGCCGCCGGACGCAGCACCGAGTCGTCCACGGGATGCGCGATCGGCCGGTCGTGGTCGAGGAACGCATCCGCGATGCCGGCCAGCCGCCGGTGCGCCTCGGCGTTGTCCGTGCAGAGCGGTTCGTCCGAAAGATTCGCGCTGGTCGCGACCAGCGGCCGGCCCACCGCTTCGAGCAGCAACACATGCAGCGGGGTGTAGGCGAGCAGCGCGCCGATCCAGGGATTGCCGGGCGCCACTCCGGCCGCGAGAGCGGTTCCGGCCCGGCGCGGCAGGAGCACGATCGGGGCGGCGGCCGACGTCAGACGCTGCCCCGCCTCCGGCGAAACCTCCGCCACGGCGGCCACGGCGGCGAGGTCGGCAAACATCACTGCCAGCGGCTTCTCCTCCCGGTGCTTGCGCTCCCGCAACGTCGCCACCGCCGCCTCGCTGGTCGCGTCGACCAGGAGGTGATAGCCGCCCACGCCCTTCACGGCGACGATGCGGCCGGCCGCAAGATCCTGTGCGGCGCGCGCGATGGCGGCATCGTCCTGAACCGACGAGCCCCCGACAGAAGTATAGGTCACACGCGGGCCGCACCGGGCGCACGCGTTGGGCTGGGCGTGAAAGCGCCGGCTCGCCGGGTCGTCGTACTCGGCCTGGCAGGCGGGACACATCCGGAACACACGCATCGTCGTGCCCGGCCGGTCGTAGGGCAGCGCCTCGACGATCGCGTAGCGCGGACCGCACTGCGTGCAATTGATAAATGGATACCGGTGGCGGCGGTCGGCCGGATCCAGCAGTTCCGCCCGGCAGGCCGGACACAACGCGAGATCGGGCGGGATCGCCGCCTCGACTGCGCCGGTCTCGTCGCTGTCCGCGATCGTGAAGCCGACCCCGGCGGCAGGCAGGGCGGGATCGGGCGGCAGTTCGGTGACCGAGCACACGTGCGCCGCGGCGGGCGCCTCATCGCGGAGCGCGCGCTCGAGTTCCTCGATCCGGGCCGGCGAGCCGGCGACGCGGAGCAGCACGCCCTGCCGGTCGTTGCGCACCCAGCCGGAGAGCGCCAGCCGGGTTGCGACCCGGTGCACGAACGGCCGGAATCCCACGCCCTGGACCGTGCCTCGCACGCGCAGCAGGATCTCGCGCGCGGCCGGCCGCGGCGGCGGCGCCGGTTCGACTGCCCCAATCTCGGGCCTGTCCGCGTTCACGGCCGATCCGTTCACCGCGGTTTCGGCACCAGCGATTCGAGGAACGCGGTCCACTCGCCGAAGCCTTCGCCCGTCCGGGCGGAAAGCTGGATCAGCCGCGCCTGCGGCGCGATCCGGCGGATGTTCTCGACCGCGGCGGCGCGGTCGAAGCCCAGCGCGTCGGCGACGTCGATCTTCGTCAGCAGGACGACGTGCGCAGACTTGAAGATCGGCGGGTACTTGAGCGGCTTGTCCTCGCCCTCGGTGGTCGAGAGCAGGACGACGCGCACCTGCTCGCCGAGGTCGAACGAAGCGGGACAGACGAGGTTGCCGACATTCTCGATGAACAGGATCCGGACACCGTCGAGGTCGAGCGCCTCGACGCCGCGCGCCACCATCGAGGCGTCGAGATGGCACGTCGTGCCCGTCGTGATCTGCGCGACCGGCGCATGGGCCCGGCGGAGGCGGCGGCCGTCATTTTCAGTTTCGAGGTCGCCGACCAGCACCGCACAACGCGTGCGCGGGCCGAACTCGTCGAGGGTCCGCTCCAGCAGGGTCGTCTTGCCCGCGCCGGGCGAGGACACGAGGTTCAGCGCGACGAGGCCGCGCCCGAGGAAGTAGCCGCGGTTCCGCTCGGCGAGGATGTCGTTCTTTTCGAGCAGGGGGATGCGGACATCGACCGACTTGACCGCGACCTCGCCGTCGGGACTCGCGTCGAGGGCCGCGGTGATCTCGGCGGAGAGCGGCGCGGACAGCGTTCGCCGGGGGCCGGCGGCGGCGTTGCTGAGCGGAGTGATGCGAAAGGTATCCGCGGGCAGGGAATCGGTGGAAGTGCTCATGGGGATCACGTCATTTCAATGCGGGTGAGTTCGAGTTCGCGGCCCTGGCGGACTTCGCCGGACAACCGGCCGCACCGCGGGCAACTGAAGATGAAGCCGGAGGTCACGCCGAACTCCGTGTCGCAGGCGGCGCAGTGCGCGAGCGCGGGCACGTCCAGGATCTCGAGCTCGGCTTCGGCTGCGGGGGTGCCGGGCACGACGGCTTCAAAGGCGAAACGGAGCGCGGCGGCGTCCACCCCGGACAGCGCGCCGATCCGCAGCACGATCCGCTGCACGCGGTGTGCGCCGTGAGTCCGGGCCTGCTGCAGCACGGCATCCAGCGCCGAGGTCATGATTCCGACTTCGTGCATGCCGGTGTCCACGTAGCGCCCGCGTCCCGGCGTCGTCGAGTCCGGAGGAGTGAAAGTACAATCGACGCACAGGCTTTCCCAATCGCCGCACACTCGGACGCCGGTATTTTCGCTAGAGTCGCGCATCATGAGCGCTCTGGCTCCGTCGCGATGGCTGGCGGCTGGCGTGGCAACGCTGGCTTTTCCCGGGCTCCTGCTGGCCCATAACTCCACCACCCTGGTTTATGATTGCGCGGCCGGGCTGGCGCATCCGCTGCACGGCTGGGACCACCTGCTGGCGCTGCTCGCGGTCGGCCTCTGGGCCGCCCAGCAGCCGGGCACCGCGCGAGGCTGGCTGCCCGCGGCGTTCGTCGGCGGGACCGCCGTCGGGGTGGTGCTGGGGGCGGCCGGTGGCGGTCTGCCCGGCCTCGAGCAGGGACTCGGCACATCGGTTCTCGTGCTCGGCGCGCTGATCGCGCTCGCCGTGCGTCCGGCGCTCCCGCTCGGGCTTGGGCTCGTGACGGTATTCGCCCTCGGCCATGGCCTCGCGCATGGCGCCGAGGCGCCAGCCTCCATCGGGCTCGCCGGCTACCTGGCCGGCCTGTTGCTGGCGACGGCCGCGCTGCACGCCGCGGGCTACGCCGGCGGCCGGGCCGCCTCGCGCGGGTCCGCTCTTCTGCCCCGTGTCCTCGGCGCCGCCTGCGCCGCCGCCGGCGGCGGCCTCCTCCTCGCCTGACCGGAGCCGCCGGTCGCAACCCATCGCAAACCCGCCGCGGCTCCGGCCGCCTTCCTGCCATGACCATGCTCGCGCCCCGGACCGAGGTCGCCCCGACCATCTACGAACAAGCCCTTTCCCGCGGCGTTTCCCGCCGCGACTTCCTCACCTTCTGCGCCTGGATGGGCGCCTACCTGGGCCTCGAGCACGGGGCGGCGGCCCAGATCGCCCGCGCGCTCGAATCCAAACGCCGGATACCGGTGGTCTGGCTGCATTTCCAGGAATGCACCTGCTGCAGCGAGTCGTTCCTGCGCTCGTCGCATCCGATCGTCGCCGACATCCTCCTCGACAAGGTGTCGCTCGACTACACCGAGACCCTGCAGGCGGCGGCGGGCCACCAGGCCGAGGAGATCCTGCGCGACACGATCACGAAGCACCGCGGCGAGTACCTCATGCTGGTGGAAGGCTCGGTGCCGCTCGCGGCGGACGGATGTTACTGTGTCGTGGGCGGCCGGTCCGCGCTCGACACGGTCAGGGAGGTCGCCGCCGGGGCGAAGGCGATCATCGCCTGGGGCAACTGCGCCTGTTCCGGCTGCGTGCAGGCAGCCAACCCGAATCCCACCCGCGCCACGCCGATCAACGCGATCATCAAGGACAAGCCGATCGTCAACGTCCAGGGGTGCCCGCCGATCGCCGAGGTGATGGCCGGCGTGCTGGTGCACCTGCTGACCTTTGATCGCATCCCGCAGCTGGACGCGCTCGGGCGGCCGAAGGCGTTCTACGCGCGGCGCGTGCACGATACGTGCGTGCGCCGGGCCAACTACGACGCCGGCCTGTTCGTCGGGACCTTCGACGACGAGAACGCGAAGAAGGGCTACTGCCTCTACAAGGTCGGCTGCCGCGGTCCGACCACCTACAACTCCTGCGCCAGCATGCGCTGGAACAACGGCACCAGTTTCCCGATCCAGTCGGGCCATCCGTGCATCGGCTGCTCCGAGGCGAACTTCTGGGACAACGGCCCGTTCTACCAGCGGCTGCCGAACTTCCCCGGCTTCGGCATCGAGTCCACGGCGGACCAGATCGGCCTGGGCATTGCCGGCGCGACGGTCGCGGGCGCGCTCGCGCACGCCGTGCTCACGAATGTGCGCAAGCGCGGCGAGATCGGGCCGCATCCCGGTGAGGATGCGGAGAAGGCCGAGGCGGCCGAAAAGGGAGGTGCCGCATGAGTGCCGCGAGTTCCCGCATCGTGGTTGATCCGGTGACCCGCATCGAGGGTCACCTGCGCATCGAGGCCGAAGTGAAGGACGGCAAGATCATCGACGCGTGGAGCGCCGGCACGATGGTGCGCGGCCTGGAGATCATCCTCAAGGGCCGCGACCCGCGCGACGCGTGGGCGTTCTGCGAGCGCGTGTGCGGCGTGTGCACCACGGTGCACGCGCTGGCCTCGGTGCGGGCCGTCGAGGATGCGATCGGCATGACGATCCCGCCGGCGGCCGAGCTGATCCGGAACATCATGTTCTGCGTGCAGAACGTGCAGGATCACGTGATTCACTTCTATCACCTGCACGCGCTCGACTGGGTCGATGTGGTCAGCGCGCTCAAGGCCGATCCGGCGGAGGCCTCGCGCATCGCGCAGAGCATTTCGCGCTGGCCGAAGAGTTCGCCGCGGTACTTCGCGGACCTGCAGCAGCGGCTGACCGGCTTCGTGCAGAGCGGGCAGCTCGGCATTTTCGCCAACGCCTACTGGGGTCACCCGGCGTTCAAGCTGCCGCCGGCGATCAATCTCATCGGCGTCGCGCACTACCTGGAGGCGCTCGAGTGGCAGAAAGAGATCGTGAAGGTGCACGCCGTCTTCGGCGGCAAGAACCCGCACCCCAACTACCTCGTCGGCGGCATGCCGTGCTCGATCAACCTCGACGAGCCGAACGCGATCAACGCGGAGCGCTTCGCCCTCGTGGGCAAGCTGCTGAAGGACGCGCGCGATTTCGTCGAGCAGGTGTACTACCCGGACCTGCTCGCCATCGCGCCGTACTACCTCGACTGGGCCGCCATCGGCGGCGGCCTCGAGAACTACCTCTGTTACGGCGACCTGCCGGTCAACGGCTTCGCGAACCACGCAGGCTACAAGTTCAAGCGCGGCGCCATCCTCGGCCGGAACCTCTCCGAGATTCTGCCGGTGGATCCGCGCGACACGCAGACGGGCATCGAGGAGCTGATCGACAACTCCTGGTACGAGTACACGGGTGGAGGGACCACCGGCGGCCGGCATCCGTGGGCGGGCGAGACGAACCTCAAGTACACCGGGCCGAAGCCGCCGTACGAGCATCTCGACGTGGACAAGAAGTACAGCTGGCTCAAGACCCCGCGCTGGAAGGGCCATGCGATGGAGGTCGGCCCACTGTCGCGCATGCTCGTCGGTTTCGCCGGCAACGACACCGAGATCAAGGCGGCGGTGACCGAGGCGCTCGGCGCGCTGAAGGCTCCGGCCAGCGCGCTGTTCTCGACCCTCGGCCGGACCGCGGCCCGCGGCATCGAGGCGCGGCTGTGCGCCAAGTGGGGTATCGAGTTCTTCGATACTCTGCTCGCGCTGGTCAAGGCGGGTGACACGCGCACCTTCACGAAGGAGCGCTGGGAGCCGTCGACCTGGCCCGCGGAATGCCGGGGCGTGGGGACGAGTGAGGCGCCGCGCGGCGCCCTCGCCCACTGGATCGTGATCAAGAACCGGAAGATCGAGAACTACCAGCTGGTGGTGCCCAGCACGTGGAACGCGTCGCCGCGGGACGCGAAGGGCCAGCGCTCGGCGTACGAGGCCTCGCTGATCGGCACGCCGGTGCACGATCCGAAGCAGCCGCTGGAGATCATCCGGACGATCCACTCGTTCGATCCGTGCCTCGCGTGCGCCGTTCACCTCTACGAGAACGGAGCCGAGGTCGCGCATCACGAACTGCTGGTCAAATGACCCGGAGGCCGCCGTGAAAAAATCGCCCTCACCCGAGTTCCAGCGGGTCTACGTCTGGGAGCAGCCGGTGCGCTGGTTCCACTGGATCAACGCGGCCGCGATCGTGGTGCTCGGGGTGACGGGCTGGCTGATTGCGCACCCGCCCGCGGTGCTGTCGAGCGGCGAGGCGGCGGAGGGCTACTGGTTCGGGATCGTGCGCTTCACGCACTTCGTCACCGCTTATGTCTTCGCGGCCAACCTGGCCTTTCGCGTCTACTGGTCGGTGGTCGGCAACAAATTCGCGAACTGGCGGAACTTCCTGCCGCTCACCGCCGCGCAATTCCGCCAGGTGTGGGCCGTGCTCAAAGTCGACATCCTGCAGTCGAGCAACAAGCCGGTGCACACGCTGGGCCACAACGCGGTCGCGTACTTCACCTACGGCGGCACGGTGCTGCTGAGCCTGTTCCAGATCGTGTCCGGCTTCGGCCTTTACGCGCCGACCAGCGACGGCTGGATTCCGCAGTTGTTCACCTGGGTGGTGCCGCTCTTCGGCAGCGAGCAGAACCTGCGGCTCTTCCATTACGCGGTTACCTGGGCGTTCGCGATCTTCACGCTGATCCACGTCTACCTGGTGTTCTATCACGACTACGTCGAGGGCCACGGCGTCCTGTCGTCGATGATCGGCGGCTGGAAGTTCATGGAGAAACACCACGCGCAGGCGGAACAGGCCACGGGGCTCTCGGCTGTCGTCACGCGCACGCCCGTCCCGCCACCGGAACCAAAAACCGTGCCGCGTCCCGCCCCGCACGGATAGAGCCCGCGCCGTCTCATGCGTCCGGTGCTCGACTCGTCCCTCGTTGGTGAAGCCGCCGCGACTCCGCGACCGGCGGCACCGGCCACGGTGCTTGTGCTGGGCGTCGGCAACGTCCTGATGGGCGACGAAGGCGTCGGCGTGCACCTCATCCGCTGGCTGGAGCACGAGCCGGCCACGCCCGGCGTGCGGCTGCTCGACGGCGGCACCGGCGGCGTGAACCTGCTGGGCGAGTTCGACGGCGTACGCGCGATCCTGCTGGTCGACGCCACGCGCGACGGACGGACGCCTGGCAGCATCACGTATCTCCGGCCGGAGCGGGTCGGTGACCTCCCGCGCGGACTTGGCGCGCACGACTTCGGACTCAAGGATCTCTTCGCCGCCAGTGCGCTGCTGGGCGCGCTGCCGGAGCTCCATCTTTACACGGTCTCGGTCGACCGGATCGAGCCGATGTGCACCCGGCTGTCGAAGCCGGTCGCGGCGGCGATCCCGCCCCTGGCCGCGATGATGCTGGGCCACGCAGGGCGCCTCGCGGCGCAATCCGCCTGATCCGTCTTGGGTTGGAGAATAGTGCTGGATGTCCGCTCCCGCCTGGCGGTCTCCGCCCTCCATTCGCGTCCTTCGCGGCTACGCGCGAGTCTCCGTTTTCGGCCCAAACCGGATCCAAGTCAGGGCTCACGCGAAGGCGCGAAGGGCGCGAAGCGGGAGCAGCGGTAACGAGGGTGCGGCGCTGATGATGCGGCACCCTCCGCTGCACGACGCTACCTTTCATGATGCGGCACTAGGAAGCTTGAGGTCCGCTCCCGCCTGACGGTTTCCGCCCTCCATTCGCGTCCTTCGCGGCTTCGCGTGAGTCTCCGTTTCCGGTCCATACCTGATCCAATCCAGGGCTCACGCGAAGTCGCGAAGGGCGCGAAGTGGGAGCAGTGGCAACGCGGTTGCGGCGCTGATGATGCAGCACCCTCCGCTGCACGACGCTAGCTTTCATGATGCGGCACTAGGAAGCTTGAGGTCCGCTCCTGCCTGACGGTCTCCGCCCTCCATTCGCGTCCTTCGCGGCTTCGCGTGAGTCTCCGTTTCCGGTCCATACCGGATCCGATCCAGGGCTCACGCGAAGACGCGAAGGGCGCGAAGTGGGAGCAGTGGCAACGAGGCTGCGGCGCCACCTTTTCTGATCCGCCACTACCTGCTTGATGTCCGATCCTGCCCGGCGGTCTCCGACCTCGATTCGCGTCCTTCGCGGCTTCGCGTGAGTCCCCGTTTCCGGTCCAAACCGGATCCAATCCAGGGCTCACGCGAAGACGCGAAGAGCGCGAAGCACTCAACCCTTCTGCATCTGGTGCGGCGCCACGTCGGCGTCGTCCGGATTGATCGGAATGCGCATCCCGTAGAAACTACGGTACACGAACACGAGACCGACGACGAAGATGATCGCGCCGAGCGTGTGCTTGGTGGCGGCGGGCATCTTGACCGCGATTTCGACGGCGAGCAGGCCGAAGAGGGTCGTGAACTTGATCACGGGGTTGAGCGAAACGGACGACGTGTCCTTGAACGGATCGCCGACGGTGTCGCCGACGACCGTGGCGGCGTGGAGCGGCGTGTTCTTCATCTTCAGCTCGACCTCGACGATCTTCTTCGCGTTGTCCCACGCGCCGCCGCCGTTGGCCATGAAGATGGCCTGGAACAGACCGAAGAACGCCATACCGACGAGGTAGCCGATGAAGAAGAAGGGATCGAAGAGCGCGAGCGAGAGGCTGAAGCAGAAGATGACGATGAAGATGTTCACCATGCCCTTCTGCGCGTACTGCGTGCAGATGCGCACGACCTCCTTGGAGGCCTCCGTCGAGGCGGTGGCGGCGTCGAGCTTCATGTTCTCCTTGATGTACACGACCGCGCGGTACGCGCCGGTGACGACCGCCTGCATGCTGGCACCGGTGAACCAGTAGATCACCGCACCACCCATGAGCAGGCCCATGATCGCCTCGGGATGCACGAGCGAGAGCTTCTCGATCGTGTCGGGATAAATCGCTTTCAGCATCATGATGATGCCGAACACCATCGTCGTCGCGCCGACGACCGCGGTGCCGATGAGCACGGGTTTGGCGGTGGCCTTGAACGTGTTGCCGGCGCCGTCGCCTTTCTCGAGCTGATGCTTGGCCGATTCGAAGTCGGGCTTGAAGCCGAACTGCTGCTGGATCTCGTGGCTGATGCCGGACTTCGTCTCGATCTGGGAGAGTTCGTAGACCGACTGGGCGTTGTCCGTGACGGGACCGAACGAGTCGACGGCGATCGTCACCGGGCCCATGCCGAGGAAGCCGAAGGCCACGAGACCGAAGGCGAAGATCGGAGCGGCGAAGCGGAACTCCGCGGGCATCATCGCCTGGACCGCGGCGTGACTGGAGAAGTAATACGCGCCGACCATCAGCGCGAGGATGCAGAGTCCGGTCCAGAAGGCGGAGAAGTTGCCCGCGACGAGTCCGGAGAGGATGTTGAGCGACGCACCGCCCTGGCGGGACGACGTGACGACCTCCTTGACGTGGCGGCTCTCGGTCGAGGTGAAGATCTTGGTGAACTCCGGAATCAGGGCGCCGGCGATCGTGCCGAGCGAGATGATGGTCGACAGCACCCACCACAGGCCGGCGTGGCCGGGCAGTTTCGCGAGCAGCAGGTAGCTGGCGACGTAGGTGACGAGGATCGAGACGATCGACGTGATCCAGACCAGGTTGGTCAGCGGCTGCTCGAGATTGAAGTCGCGGGCGCGGCCCCAGATCGAGTGACTCACGAAGTCGTTCACCCAGTAGCTGACGAGCGAGGTGATGACCATCAGGATGCGCATGGCGAAGAGCCACACGATCAGGACGCCGCACAACGCGGGGTTGGCCGCGAGCGCCAGGGCAAGGAACGCGATGAGCGCGACGCCAGTCACGCCGTAGGTCTCAAAGCCGTCGGCCGTCGGTCCGACGGAGTCGCCGGCATTGTCTCCGGTGCAATCGGCGATCACGCCGGGGTTGCGGGGATCGTCCTCCGGCAGGTTGAACACGATCTTCATCAGGTCGGCGCCGATGTCGGCGATCTTGGTGAAGATGCCGCCGCAGATGCGGAGGGCGGACGCGCCGAGCGATTCGCCGATGGCGAAGCCGATGAAGGAGGGCCCGGCGAGGTCCGACGGCAGGAACGCCAGGATGCAGATCATGAAGAACAGCTCGATGGCGACCAGGAGGAGGCCGACGCTCATGCCGGACTTGAGCGGGATGAGCAGCGTCGCGAGCGGGTTGCCCTTCAAGGCGGAGAACGCGGTGCGGGAGTTGGCGACCGTGTTGATGCGAATGCCGAACCAGGCGACGCCGTAGCTGCCGAGGATGCCGAGGACCGACGCGGCGAGCACGACAACCACATGCCCGACCGACATGTGCGACAAGACCCCGAAATAGTACCCCATGCAGACGGCGATCAGCAGCCAAAGCATGGCGAGGAACTTGCCCTGCTGGAAAAGGTAGGTCTTGCAGGTTTCCCAGATGATCTGGGACACCGCGGCCATCGAGCTGTGGACCTGCAGATTGCGCGTCTGGATGTACTGCATCCAGCCGTACACGACGCCGAGGGCGCACACGACGAGTCCGATCATCAGGATGGCGTTGCCGCTCAGGGCGCCATCAAAGAACGTGATCGACTTGAGATCCGGAATCCGGATGTCGGCTTCGCTGGCGCGAAGCCGGGCAGACAGACCAACCGCCAAAGCAGCGGCGGCCCATTTAAGGGAAGGGAGGAACTTCATAAGGGGTTGGGAAAGACATGCCGGGCGAAGAAAGCGGCAGGCCTGGGGTTGGGTCGTTTGGGTTGTGACGCCGCGTCCACGGGGTCGCGAGTCAATAGTGCGCCGCCGAGGCGCAGAAAAGTGAACCTAATCGCCCGCCGGAAAATCCTGGAATCGTTCTTATTGCCCGCCTGTACCACACGGAACCAACAGGCGACATCGGCGCGGAGGCGCGGAGCGGAATCGACATGGGAGAAAAAAAGGGGCCGGCCGCGAGCACCCCACATGCTCTACGGCCGGCCTTTACTTATCGGGGTAACCAAAGCGTGGTCAGGGTTCAGCCGGACGGCGGAGGTCAGAAGTGATACTGGACCTTCGCGTACAGGACGTGGGCCTTGAAGTCGTTCCGTCCCGCCCAGGTGCCGTCGACGTTCTTCATGTAGCCGTACTTCACGGTGTAGATGAGGGTCGGGGTCTGGCGGCGAACCCAGGTGAGAAACGCCCCCTGCTGCTTCTGGTCGGCGCCGAACGGCAGCGAGAGCGCGGAATTGTCGATGAAGTTGTTCGCCCGGAAGAACGAGTAGTCGAAGTAGACGTCGTCCAGCTTCGCGAGGGCGTAGCCGCCGCCGAGTGAGCCGTTGACGTAGTTGTTGTCGCTGTTGAGGACGAACCGGTACGCGGGCGTGGCGAGCTGGTCCCAGGTCAGGTTGACGTTGGCGTTCAGGTAGAGCCGGCCGGTCGGGTTCCAGGTGATGCTCTCACTCAGGATGTGCGACGTCAGCTTGGAGCTCTGCTCCTTTTGCAGGCCTGCCTCCTGGCTGGTGATGGTCGACTTCTGGTAGTCGTAGCGGGTGACGAAGCTCAGGAGCGACATCGGGCGCCACGAAACGCGGAGGTTGAAGTCGTTGGTCTCGAAATCCTGGTCGGTGATGAAGGCCGGATAGCGGTCGGCCGAGCCGGGCAGCGTATTGTCGCGCACGGCGTCGTAATCGTTCGTGTTGACCTTGTAGTAGTACTGGGCAGCGACCGAAAGCCCGGGCTGCGCGTACCAGTTGGCCTTGAACGAATATTTCTGGTTCATCCGTTCGTTCTCGTTGTCGCGATCGATCGTGAGGACGCCCGTGTGCAGGATGCGCTCCTCCTCGGCTTCACCGCTGCCCTGGACCCACTCGCCCTTGCCACTGAAGGTCCAGTTGGGCGTGCCGGTGTAGCGGACTTCGACGGACTCCGACCACTCGTTCCACTTCTTCTTCTGCTCGCCCTCGACCTCCTCGACGATGGCCGCGAAGGCCGGGCCCGCGCCGATGTTGGTCTCCATGAACTCCGAGACGGTCTCCTGATGGAGGTTCTCGAAGCGGACGGCCGAGCGGACGGACCAGTTCTTCTTCGGCAGATAGACTCCGTTGAGGTTGAGCACGGTCTGCTTCAGGTTGCCGTGGCCGGTAAGGTCATAGTAGCCCTCGTCCCGCTGCTGGCGGCGGACGTACGCCGGATCAAAGACCGGGTCGTAGCTCTGCCCGTAGATGCGGCTGCCGGCGAGGTTGGTGTCGAGGTCGGTGATCAGCGCCCCTGCGGAAACCGTGAACTGCTCGTTG
>JAEUHA010000392.1 GCA_016793535.1 Opitutaceae bacterium
ATCGAGGCCGGCCGGATGCGGGCCGAGTTCGTGCCGACGGATCTCGCGCACTTCACCTCCGAACTGGCCAGTTCGTTCCGCACCATGATCGAGCGCGCGGGGCTCACGTACGTGGTCGACTGCCCACCCCTGCCGGAGCCGATCCACGTCGATCGCAACCTGTGGGAGAAGATCGTGCTCAACCTGATCTCGAACGCCTTCAAGTACACGCTGGCGGGGGAAATCCGCGTTTCCCTGCGCATCGTGGGTGACTGCGCGGAGCTGGCGGTGCGCGACACCGGCGCGGGGATCCCGGCCGACGCCCGGCCGTACCTGTTCGAACGCTTTCATCGGATCGCCGGCGCTCCCGCCCGTTCGACCACCGGCGCGGGACTGGGCCTGGCCCTGGTCCGGGAACTCGTGCGCCTGCACGGTGGGTCCGTGCACGTGGACAGCGAACCCGGCAGCGGCAGCACGTTCACGGTGTTCCTCCGCACCGGCCAGGCCCACCTCCCGCGGGAGCCGGTCGCCCCCGCCGCGAGCGAACGTCCCCCCGGCGGCCTGGCCCCGGCCTTTGCCGCCGAAGCGGCCGGGTGGTGGGAGGAGCCGGCTCCGGATGCCGACGCCGGACGCCCCGCGCCGGCCGGTCCCCCGCGAGGACGCGTGCTCGTGGTCGATGCGAATGCCGACATGCGCCGCTACCTGGCGCGCCTGCTCTCGGATCGTCACGAAGTCAGCGGCGCCGCCGACGGTGCGGCGGCCCTCGGCCTTATCCAGCAGGAGAAACCCGACCTCGTGGTGTGCGACGCCCTGACCCCGAAGCTGGATGGGTTCGGGCTGTTGAGGGCGATCCGGTCGCGCGCCGAACTCCGCACGATCCCCGTCATCCTGCTGTCGGCCCGCGCGGGCGAGGATTCTCACATCGAGGGACTCGACGCCGGCGCCGACGATTTTCTCGTGAAGCCGTTCAGCGCGCGCGAACTGCTGGCCCGCGTGAACGTGCATCTCCACCTTGCCCGGCTCCGCGGCCTGGCGGAGGAACGCGAGCGCGACCTCCGCACCCGGGCGGAGGGCTTCGCGAGCGCGCTGCAGGAAAGCAAGGAGCGGCTGTCGGCGTCGCTCACCGCGGCGGGCACCGGCACGTTTCGCTGGGATCTCCGCCAGGATCGGTTCGACCTCGACGCCTCGCTGCTCCGCCTCTTCGGGCTGCCCGAACCCCAGGGACCGATCGGCGTGGGCGATCTCGTGCCGCTCGTCCATCCCGACGATCGCGTGCGGGTCGAGGCCGCGAGCCGCCGCATCCTCGAATCGGGCGACAATCTCGACCTGGAATTCAGGGTCATCCAGCCCTCGGGCGCCATCCGCTGGCTGGAGGGCAAGGGCCGGACGTTCTTCGGCCCCTCCGGCTCCGTCGCGTACATGACCGGCGCCTGCGTCGACATCACCAAACGCAAGCAGGCCGAGATGTTCGTGTGGCGGCAGCGGGACGTGCTCGAGCAGATTGTCCAGGGCGCCCCGCTGAGCGACGTGCTCGAGACCCTCACGCTCGATCTCGAACAGGTCGCGGAGCGATCCCTCTTCGCGATGGTGATGATGGTGGACCGGGGAGGAAACCGCTTGCACGTCGCCGCGGGGCGGCGGTGTCCCGGAGCCTGGCGGGAGCGGTTCGACGGCGCCGAGGTGGGCTTTGCGGGCGGCTCGTGCGGCGCGGCGGCGGCGCGGCGCGAACGGGTGATCGTGCGTGATGTGATGACCTCACCCTACTGGGCCCGCCACCGCACGGATGCCGTGCGCCTGGGACTCCGCGCGTGCTGGTCCACGCCCATCCTTTCGTCGCGCGGCGCGGTGCTCGGCACCCTGGCCGTGTACGCACCGGATCCCTCGGCGCCGACGGAGACGGAGATCCGGTTCGTCGACATCGTCACCCGCACGGCGGCGATCGCCGTCGAGCGGGACCACTCCGAGTCAGCGTTGCGGGAAACCCAGGCGCAGCTCGCCGAACACGCCCAGCGGCTGGAGGAACGCGTGCAGGAACGCACCGCGCGGCTGCAGGAGACGATCTCGGAACTGGAGTCGTTTTCGTACAGCATCTCGCACGACATGCGGGCCCCGCTGCGCGCGATGCAGAGTTTCGCGCAGATCCTGGCCGAGGACTGCGGGGACCGGATCGGCCCCGACGGCAAGGACTACATCCGCCGCATCATCGGCGCCTCCGATCGCATGGATCGCCTGATTCAGGACGTGCTGACCTACAGCCGCGTCACCCGCACGGAGGTCAGCCTGGTGCCGGTTGACGTCGAAAGCCTGGTCGATGGCATCCGCGAGACCTACCCCCAGTTCCAGCCGCCGCAGGCCCGCATCGAGATTCGCCGGCCGATCGCCCGGGTTGTCGGCAACGAGGCGTCGCTCACCCAGTGCCTCGCGAATCTCATCGGCAACGCGATCAAGTTTGTCGCCCCGGGCGTGACGCCGCACGTCGAGATCTGGTCGGAGGTATACGGTGACCGCGTGCGACTGTACGTGCGCGACAATGGCATCGGCATCGACCCGGATGCGCACGAGAAGATTTTCCATATCTTCTATCAACTGGACCGCAGCTACCCGGGCACCGGGATCGGCCTGGCCGTGGTGCGAAAGGCGGCGGAACGCATGGGGGGCCGGATCGGACTCGAATCGGCGCCGGGACGAGGCAGCACCTTTCATCTCGATCTCGCGAAGGCGCCGTAAACCCATGCCCCGCGCGATCACCGGCGGGACGCGCATCATTCCGGCGACGCTGAATCCATGGGTAGTTCCCGCGCCGCAGAAGTTTGGAACCCGATCGCAAATTTATGGACGTTAACGAAGATTAATCCGAGCCACGCCGTCTTCCCCTCTCATGTCCATTGCCCGTGCAGTTCAGTCCCACGCCACGACCCGACACGTCGATTCCAACCACCGGTCGAAGGGCTGACGGATGGATCGGCGCCCTCCAGGTGCTCGTTGGTTAAACTCAAGTATTTCCAGGTCGCAGGCCTCAGCTCCATGTCTCCCCCGCCCGTCTTGTACGCAGAAGATGATGAGAACGACGTCTTCCTGCTGGAACGCGCCTTTGCCCGGGCCCAGGTGGAGAATCCGCTGCGGGCGGTCACCGACGGCGCCGCGGCGCAGCGCTATCTCGCGGGGACCGACGAGTTCGCCGACCGGCATCGCTTTCCCGCGCCGTGTCTCGCGCTCTTGGATCTGAACCTGCCGCGGAAATCCGGCCTCGAAGTCCTGCAGTGGGTGCGCACGACGCCCGCGTTGCGCTCCCTGCCGGTGATCCTGCTGACCTCATCGAGCCAATCCCGCGACATTCGGGCCGCCTATGCCTACGGCGCCAACGGTTATCTCGTGAAACCGGCGAGCGCCGAGAAACTCGTGGAACTCGTGGCCGCCCTGCGCGACACCTGCCTGATTCCCGCTGCGCCGATCCGCGGCTGGCTCGAGCTCAAGGGCAACCAGCGCCCGCCGGCGGCGGTGTAACGCACGCAACAGCGGCGCGCGGTGTTCGCGGGGATTCGCGCGCTTTTCTGCTCGCGGATTTGTCATACGGCGTGTTTCCAAGGCGTGGTCCGTCCGTCTTCAACCCCGACATGTCGTCATCTGCCGTGCCTCCAGCCCAAAGGCCGAATCCGCTCCTTCGCATCGTCATCACGCTAGCCATCCTGGCCGGTTGCACGTGGGGCGGCACGGTCGCCTGGCGTCACCTCAAGCCGGGGCTCTTCGGTGACAAGCGGCAGGAGAAGGTCCCGGTCGTCAAGGTTCGCACCGCCTCCATCGCGGAAGAGATCATCGCGGTCGGCCGGTTGCGCGCGGTCTTTTCCACCGAGCTGCGCTCTGAGATCAACGGACGCATCGTCAAGATTCTGGCGGTCGACGGACAGAAGATGAAGAAGGACGAGGAAGTCCTGCGCCTCGACCAACAGGATTTGCTCACCCAGATCCAGGAAATCGAACGCAGCATCGAGGCGGCGAAGCTTCGTTCACAGCGCGCGCGGCGCGATCATGAGCGTCTGATGGACCTGCAGAAGCGGGGCGTCGTGACGCTCAAGGATTTCGAGGACTCCCGCATCACGTTTTCGCTGGCGGAGAACGACGCCGCCATTGCGGAGGCCCGCGCCGCCAACCTGCGCGACAAGCTGACCAAGACGGTCATTCGCGCCCCGCACGACGGCACGCTGCTGCTCCGCGATCTCACCGAGGGCCAGGTGATCACCGGCGCCGCGGCCCAGAACGGCGGCACGCTGCTCGGCGAGGTCGCCGACCTGACGCATCTGATGGTCCGGACGAACATCAATGAAATCGACGTCGCCCGGATCAAGCTCGGCGACCACGCCCGGGTCCGCGTCGACTCGATGCGCAGCGTGCTCATGTCTGGCGCCGTGAAACGCATCGCCACGAGCGCGCTGGAAACCGGCAGCGACCGGACGCGGGTGTTTCCCGTCGACGTCATCCTCGAGGAGGCCGACGAACGTCTCCGCCCCGGCATGTCCGCGACCGTGATGTTCACCCTCGCCCGGGTCGACGAGGCGATCGCCGCCCCGCTCAACGCCGTGTTCTCCACGCCCGACTCGGCCCGCTATGTGTTTCTCCGCAAGGGCGAGGGCTTCGTGGCGCACCCGGTCGAGATCGGCATCGCCGACACGCGCTACGTCCAGATCGTCTCCGGCCTGCAGGTGGGCGACGAGGTCGCGCGCAGCCGCCCGCTCGAATTCGAAGGCGACCTGCCGGTCTCCACGCTCCCGACGGCGCCCAAGGCCCGGCCGACCAAGTCATCCGGCGAGTCGAAGTCGGGTTCCGGCGAAGGCGGCGGCAAGCCCGCGCCCACCGCGAAGAGCAACCGCGCTTCCTGAACGTGATCCGGCTGCTGTGGATGGGAATTGCGAGCGGGCTGCGCGAGGTGCTCGCGCACAAGCTGCGTTCGTTTCTCACGCTCTTCGGCATCGTGCTGGGCGCCGCGGCGCTCGTCGGCATGCTCGGCGTCGTGAAGGGCCTGCTGCGCGGGTTCGAGACCATGATCTACGAGACCGGCGGCATCGAACGCATCAGCGTCCAATACAAACCGCCACCGGAATACCAGCGGGAGCGTTCCGCGCTTTCTCCCGGGCGGACGATGAATGACGTCGACGCCATCCGCACCGCCGTTCCCCTCGCCCAGCGCGTCACCGCCGAAGTCCACATTCCGAACGGCGCCCGGATCTACTTCCAGGGCCGGGCCACCGCCCAAAGCGTGCGCGGCGTGCTGCCGGAGACGTTCATCATGGATCGCTACGAGGTCACCGAAGGCCGGGCGATCGGCGAACTCGATCTCGAATTCCAGACCCAGGTCGTGGTGATCGGAGCCACCATCGCCGAGATTCTCTTTCCCCGCGGCATGGACCCGCTGGGACGCGTCCTCACCATCAACGGCCAGCCCTTCACCGTCGTCGGCGTCATGAAGGACTACCGCATCGCCTCATCGGG
>JAEUHA010000057.1 GCA_016793535.1 Opitutaceae bacterium
TTCATGACGGCGAGGGTGCCGGCGCCGACGCGCGTCGCACCGACGTTCCAGAGGAAGAAGCCGGCACCCGACGCGAGCACGCCGAGGTAAACGAGCGTCCAGGCCTGCGCGGCGTTGAGGGAAACATTCACGCCCTTGAACGCGGCAGCGAGCGCCGCGATCAGGAAGGCTCCGCCGTAGAGCAGCGCGAAGACGTCGCGGTCGCGCAGCTCCGGTGTGCGCTGGCGGATCCGGCGGTAGAAGACCTGGCCGGCCGCGAACGCGGCGTTGGACGCCTGTACGAGCGCGAGGCCGATCAGCGTGACCTGCACGTCACCCGACCGCACGGTGACGAAGGCGGTGCCGGCAACCGCGAGCAGCGCCGCTGCGAGGGCGCGGAACCGCAGTGTGCGCTCGAGCGCGTCGGCGAAGAGCGTGACGAACACCGGCGTCGTGATGGTGAACAGCGCCGCCTCATACGCGCGCAGGTACCGGAAGCTCTCGATGTACGCCAGGTACATCAGGCCGAATTGCAGCGCGCCGATCCCGGCGAGCCCGAGCCCGAGGCGGAGGTGGACTCCGCGCAGCCGCAGAAACGGCAGGAACACCACCAGCGCAAGTCCGAGCCGCGCGGCCGCGACAAAGGTGCTGTCGACGCCCACGAGGTGCCGCTTGATCAGCCCGAACGAAAAAGCCCAGAGCAGCGAGACGATGATCAGCAGCGGCATGGCAGCGCGACAGCGATCACGAGGGCTCCGGCAGGACGGCTGGGTTTAACCACGGATAACACGGATGGCGCGGATGAGTTGGGGTTCAGATCAGACTCCAGCCATTATCCGTGCCAGCCGTGTGATCCGTGGTCAAAACTCCGGCAGCTCAAACCCGGAAGATCGCCCCCAGCTTCTTGCCCAGGATCAGGCTCAGGCCGGCGATCGTCACGCCGAGGAAGATCATCGCCCAGACTCCGAGCGCGCTGGCGATGAACTTGCCGTCGCCCAGCAGTTGGAAGAGTTCCATGATCGCCTTGGTGATCGGATAGAATGCCTGTTTCTGGGCGAGGATCAGCGAGTCGCTGACCTCCAGCATCGCAAAGGCGAACGCGAGGAGCCCGCCCGCGATCAGGTTGGCGACGATCAGCGGCAGCGTGATCTTGATCACCGCCTTGAGCGGCGACGCGCCCAGGTTCTGCGCCGCCTCCTCGAGCGTCTCGCTCGTCTGCTGGAAACCGGCGGCCGCCGCGCGCACCACGTAGGGCAGGCGGCGCACGGAGTAAGCGATGATCAGCAGGATCGTCGGGTCGCGCGTGGGATTGAGAAACGAAAAGAATTTTCCGTCCTGCGACATCGCGAGGTAGCCGAACGCCAGCACGAGCCCGGGCACCGCGAGCGGCAGCATCGCGAGGAAGTCCAGGAGCTGTCGGCCGGCGATCTTGCTGCGCACGACGACGTACGCGATGGCGACGCCGAGCACGAGGTCGACCACGGTGGAGATGCTCGCGAAGCGCAGGCTGTTCGCGATTGCCGGCACCGTGAGGTCGTGCCCCAACGCGAGCTCGAAGTTCCCCAGCGTGTAGTCATGCGGCACGACGGTGCCGTACCAGTCCTGCGAGAACGCCACGAGGATCACGCCCAGGTGCGGCAGGACGGCGAGGAAGGTCACGCCGCCAAAGCACGCCGTGCACAGCAGGCCGCGTGCGACCGGCAGCGGCCGGGGGCCGCCCGACGACGTCGCCTTCGCCATCATCGCGTAGGTCTGGCGGCCAAACAGCGTCTTGCTCAGGGCGTAGAGTGCCACAGAGCAGGCGAGCATCACGGCGACGAGCGCGAAGGGGAAGGGATTGGCGCCGATATCCTTCAGCCCATGGTAAATCTGCACGCTCGTCACGCGGTCGTAGTCGAAGATCAGCGGCGTGCCGAGTTCGGTGAACGCCCAGATGAAGACGATCGTGCCGCCCGCGAAGAGCCCGGGCCGGATCAGCGGCAGCGTGATCTTCACGAAACGCCGCAGGCCAGTGCAGCCGAGATTCTGGGCGGCCTCCTCCATCGCGGGGTCGATGTTGGCGAGGGCCGCCACCGCGTTGAGGTAGATGATGGGGTAGAGCGACAGCGCCTGCACGACGGCGATGCCCCAGAACTGATTCGCGGCGAACCAGTCGATCGTCGCGCCCGGGGCGAGCAGGCCGAGGTGGTGGAGGAGGGCGTTGAACGCGCCATACTGACCGAAGATCTGCTTGATGCCGATGGCACCCACGAACGGCGGCAGGATCATCGGCACGAGCACGAGCGAGCCGAGCAGGTTCTTCGCGGGAAACAGATACCGGTCGCTGACCACGGCCAGGGGCAGTGCGATCAGCAGGGCGAGCGTGGTGGTCGCACACGCGAGCAGCAGCGAATTGCGCAGGCCGCCCAGGTAAACCGGATCCGTGAGCAGCGCGCCCAGGTACGCGAAAGTCAGTTTGCCGTCGGCATCCACGAAGCCGCCCTGCAGGATCTGTAGGACCGGCCAGATGAAGAACGCGGCGAAGAACAGCGCCGTGAAGAGGAACACGAGGCGCGCAAGGGAGTGCGACATCGCGGCAAAGTGTGCGCGGCCCGCGCGGCAGCGGGCAAGGGGGAAACAGCCGACCGCTGCGCGGCGTCCGGTCGCGGACCGGTTGCCCGCTCCGAGCGTGGACGGAGTGGGCGGCCACGTGGTGTCGGGGATCGCGCTTCCCCTTTTGGCTCGCCGCGCCGGCGTCGGCGTTACTTCACTCGCGCCCCATGATCCTACGGAACGCCAGGTGGGGGTGGGCAGTTCTCGCCGGGTTCGCCTGCGCCCTGGCGCTGCCGCGACTCGCCGCCCAGGTGACCGAGTCGCCGTTTACCGTGGCGCCGGGCAGCCTGCGGGTGGAGATGGACGGCTTGCGGCTTTCCCTCGACCGCGAGGACGGCACCGGGGCGACCTACCGCGCGCTCGCGGTCGCGTCGACGTTCGTCACCGCCGGCCTGGCCGAGGCCGTCGACGTGCAGATCGGCGCCGATCTTTTCCTGCGGGAACGGGTGGAGTACCGCGGCAGCCGCGACTCGAGCTCCGGGCTCGGCGACCTCTCGATGCGGATGAAATGGACCGTCTGGCGCGATCCGCGGCACAACGCCGCCGTCGCGGTCATGCCGTACGTGAAGCTGCCCTCGGGTACCGGCGCGGTGGGGACGGACGCCGTCGAAGGCGGCGTGATCGTGCCCTGGGCCGCCGGCCTGCCGGGTGGCGTGGTGTCGGGCGCCATGTTTCGCTGGGACCTGGTGCGCAATGATGCCGAGGACGGCTACGATTCACGCTGGCTCGCGACCGGTTACCTGCAGCGCCACCTGACCCGCGCGCTCGCGGTGTACGGCGAAGCCACGCTGCAGGCCGCCTCGACCGGCGCCTCAAACTCGGCGGGCACGCTGGGCGTGGGCGCACTGCTCCAGGTTTCGCGGCGACTGCAGCTGGACTATGAACTGCAGCGCGGCCTCAACCGCCGGGCGTCGGAATGGACGCATGTGCTGCGGGTCAACTGGGACTGGTGACGTTCACTTCTCCGGCTCGACCAGGATCTTGCCGGCGGCGGAGACGCTGAGCGCGATCGGCCGGGCCGATCCCTTGCGCAGCGTGACCAGACCCGCCGTGAGGTTGCGGTCCGTGACCTTCACCGCCGTGCCGGGCTGCAGCCCGTTTTCCTCGGCGAAGCGCAGAAACTCCTCCGACTGCTCGGTCACCCGGACGATGCGCAGCGAGCGCCCGGTCACGCAGGTCGCCAGCGTGGCGTAGACCTGCGAACTCAGCTTGCCGTGGCGGCTGGGAATCGGGTCGCCATGCGGATCGACCGTCGGATGGCCCAGCAGGGCGTCGAGGCGGTCGAGCACCTCGTCGGAGATCGCGTGCTCGAGCTGTTCGGCCTCCCCGTGCACGCGGGACCAGTCCATCTTGAGCACATTCACGAGGAACGTCTCCACCAGCCGGTGCTTGCGCAGGACGTTGAGCGCCATCCGGCGCCCCGCCGCCGTCAGGCGCACGCCCTGCCGCGGCAGGTGATCCACCAATCCCTCGTCGGCGAGGGCCTTGATCATGGTCGTGACGGTCCCGGGCACCACCTCGAGCGATTCCGCGAGCGCGCCCATCGGGACCAGCTCGTCGCCCTCCTCGGCGAGGAGGAGCACGTGCTTGAGATAGTTCTCGACCGCGATCGTCGCCATGCGCCAGCAGCCAAACGCAGGGCTTTGAAGGAGCCAAGCATTTATTTTGACTAATCAAAATAACTCTTTCTCCTCTTCGGCATGCGTCCGTCCTTCACCCGCCTTCCCCGGCTGTTCCTCGCGCTGCTGCCCGCGCTGGCCGCGGGCGTGTCCGGCGCCGCGCCGGCGGCGCCGGCCCTGCGGGAGCTCACCACCGACCGGCCCGACGCGACGGAGAGTCCGTTCACGATCGACGCGGGCCGCGTCCAGCTGGAGCTCGAGGCGGCCAGCTACACGCGCGATCGCAGCGAGGGCGTGCGCACCACGGAATGGGCGCTGGCGCCGTTCAACCTGCGCTACGGGCTGACGCGCCAGACGGAACTGGCGGTCATCGTGTCGCCGCACCAGCGGGTGAGCACGCGGGCGCCGGGCGGCCCGCGGACCACGGTGCGCGGGTTCGGGGCGACGACGCTGCGGACCAAGGTGAATTTCCAGGGCAACGACGGCGGCGGCACCGCCTTCGGGCTGATCGCCGACCTGAAGCTGCCGACGGCGGCGGCCGGTCTCGACAACGACAAGGTCGAGGGGGCCCTGACGTTTCCCGCCGCCTACGAGGTCGGGGCGGGGTGGAGCGGCGGGGCGATGACCTCGGTGGAGTTCGTGCACACGGACACCGGGCGCCGGGCGGTCTGGGTCAACACGGTCACGTTTGCGCGCGAGCTGGCGGAGAATCTCGGTGTGTTCCTCGAGCTTACGTCGGCGGCGGGCGACGGCACCCACGCTGCGACCTTCAACGGGGGCTTCACCCGCCGGCTCGGGCCGCGGCTGCAGCTTGACGCCGGGGTGAACGTCGGCCTGTCGCGCGCGGCCGCGGATCTGACGGTCTTCGCCGGGCTGGCACGGAAATTCTGACTTACGACCATGAGACATTCGCTGACACGAACGGATTCGATTCACGCCGCCGCCGCGCCCCGCTGGCGCCGGTTCGGCGTCGGGCTGGCGCTCGTCGCGCTGGTCCTGGGGGCCGGCGCGGCACCGGCGGCGGCGGCCGCGGCGAAAAAGCGGATCGTGACCACGTTCACGATCATCCAGGACATGGCGCAGAACGTCGCGGGCGACGCCGCGGTCGTGGAGTCGATCACGAAGCCGGGCGCCGAAATCCACGGTTACGAGCCGACGCCCCAGGACATCGTCAAGGCGCAGCGCGCCGACCTCGTGCTGTGGAACGGCCTGAATCTCGAGCGCTGGTTCGAGCGTTTCCTCGGCAACCTGCGCAACGTGCCCAGCGCCGTGCTTTCGGAAGGCGTCGATCCCATCGGCATCGACGAGGGCCCGTACACCGGGCGGCCGAATCCGCACGCGTGGATGGCGCCGCGCAACGCGGTGATCTACGTGGAGAACATCCGGCGGGCGCTGACGAAGATCGATCCGGCGAACGCGGCGGTCTACGCCGCGAACGCCAAGGCCTACAGCGCGAAGTTCGCCACCCTCGAGAGGACGGTGCGCACGGAACTGGCCCGGCTCCCCGCGGATCAGCGCTGGCTCGTGACCAGCGAAGGCGCGTTTCCCTACCTCGCGCGCAACTTCGACCTGAAGGAGCTTTTCCTGTGGGCCGTCAACGCCGACCAGCAGGGCACGCCGCAGCAGGTGCAGAAGGTCATCGATGGCGTGCGGAAAAACCGGATACCGGTCGTCTTCAGCGAGAGCACTGTCAGCGACAAGCCGATCCGGCAGGTCGCCCGCGAGACGGGCGCGCGCTACGGCGGCGTGCTGTACGTCGATTCCCTGACCGACGCCAGGGGGCCGGCGCCCACCTACCTGCGACTGATGGAGTACAACGCCCAGACCATCGTGCGGGGCTTCGTCGGCCGATGAGTGCATCCCCTTGCCTGGGAGCGCGGCCGTTCCCGACCGCTTTGTTCGCAGTGCGGCCGGGGACGGCCGTGCGCCCAGGGAGAACTTCTCGGGTGGGTGACCGTTGCGATCTTCGTTTCTCCCGTTAGGAGTTGCCCAACATGCCTCCCAGCCCGCCTGCCTTCAGCGTCCAGGTCGACCGCGTCACGGTGAGCTATCCCAATGGCACCGTCGCCCTGCGCGATGCCTCGTTTAGCCTGGCCGGCGGCACCATCTGCGCGCTCGTGGGGATCAACGGCAGCGGCAAGAGCACGCTCTTCAAGACGATCATGGGCATCGTGTCGCCCGTGGCCGGCGAGGTGCGGATCGGCGACCGGCCGGTGCGCGAGGCGCTGAAGCGGAACCTGGTCGCTTACGTGCCGCAGGCGGAGGAGGTCGACTGGACGTTTCCCGTCATCGTGTGGGACGTCGTGCTGATGGGCCGCTACGGCCACATGAACTTCC
>JAEUHA010000419.1 GCA_016793535.1 Opitutaceae bacterium
AGAAGGGCCACCGGATCCGGGTCGACATCTCGAGCAGCAATTTCCCCCGCTTCGACGTGAACCCGAACACCGGCGAGCCGTTGAACCGCCACCGCCGCACGGTCGTCGCGACGAACACGCTCTATCACGACCGCGACCACCCGTCGCAGATCGTGTTGCCCGTGATCCCGAAGTAACGCTTTCCGTTTGGCGGCGCCGGCACCCGGGAGCGCGGCCGTCCCCGGCCGCAGGATCGTACGAAGCGGACGAGGACGTCCGCGCTCCCCGGAGAGCAGCCTGTCTCCCGGCTGCGGTCAAAACGTCCGAACCTCCCGCCGCCAGCGCCGGCATTGGTCCCATAAAAGCACCATCGTTCGGTCATTGGCGGCATCGGGGCATGCGCAACGATGACAGACGTGACCAACCCCGTCGCCACTCACGGTCTTTCGCGCCGGCACTTCGTCCGAACGGCCGCCTGGGCCGCCGGGGTGAGCGCCTGGCCGGCCGCGCTGCGAGGACCGCTGGCTGCGGCGGCCGCGGGCGTTGCCACACCCGTGCCCGGGAAGGAGGAACGGGCGGACGTCCTGGTCGTTGGCGCGAGTCTGGGCGGAGTCGCGGCCGCGCTCGCTGCCGCCCGGATGGGTCGGAGCGTGATCCTCACCGAGGAGACCGCGTGGATCGGCGGTCAGGCTACGACGCAGGGTATTCCCCTCGACGAGCATCCGTGGGCGGAGGAGTACGGGCGCACGCGCAGCTACGCGGAATTCCGCGCCGGGGTGCGGGCGTATTACCGCCGCAACTACCCGCTGATCCCGGCCGCGCAGGCCGACCCGACCCTCAACCCGGGCGCGGGGTGGGTGAGCAAACTCTGTTTCGAGCCGCGCGTGGGTCTGGCCGTCCTCTTCGAACTGCTGGCGCCGCATCTTGCCGCCGGGCGGCTGACGATTCTGCCGCGGCACCGCCCGGTGGCGGCGGTGCGCGACGGCGACTTCGTGCGGGCGGTCACGGTCGAGGATGAGACCTCGGGCGCACGCCGGACGCTCACGGCGCCGTACATCCTCGACGGCACCGAGCTGGGCGACCTGCTCGAACTTGCGGGCGTGGAGTCGATGATTGGCGCCGAGTCGCGGACGGAAACCGGCGAGCCGCTGGCGCTCGAAGGCCCGGCCAACCCCCGGGAGCAGATGGTCTTCACCCACGTCTTCGCGCTCGAGCACCGCCCGGGTGAGGAGCACGTGATCGCCCGGCCGCGCGACTACGAGTTCTGGCGGAACGCAAGAAGCTCGCGCGGCGCGGGGCCGAAGTTCGCGCTCCCCGACCTCTTCGGGGCGCGGCAGGATCACTTTGGCCGTCCGATCAAGTCCGGCGGGTACGTGACGAGCACCTGGAGCTTTCGGCGGATCTTGTGTCGCGACAATTTCGCTCCGGGCGCGTTCCCCAGCGATCTCACCGTCGCGATCTGGCACGCCAACGAGTACCACCTCGGGCCGCTCTGCGGCGTGACGACGGAGGAGCGGCGCAAGCACCTCGAGGCAGCCCGCCAGTTGAGCCTCAGCGTGATTCACTGGCTGCAGACCGAGGCGCCGAATCCCGCCACCGGCGGCCGCGGCTATCCGGGGCTGCGACCGCGGGGAGACGTGTTTGGAACCGCGGACGGGCTGGCGCAGTACCCTTACATCCGCGAGTCGCGGCGGCTGCGCGCGGAGTTCACGGTGCTCGAGCAACACTTCCGTACCGACTCGCCGGGCAACCAGCACGGGCCGGTGAAGTACGCGGACAGCGTTGGCGTCAGTGGCTACCGGATCGACATCCACCGCACGGCGCGAGAGGGCGGCGGGAGCATCACCGAAGTGGCGCACGGCAAGCACTGGCTGCAGCAGATCCCGCTGGGCGCGCTCATTCCGGTGCGGGTGGAGAATCTCCTTCCCGCGGGAAAGAACCTCGGGGTCACTGCGGTCACGAACGGCGCGTTTCGCGTCCACCCGACGGAATGGAACATCGGCGAGGCCGCCGGCGCGCTCGCGGCGTTCTGCCTCCAGCGCAACCTGCGGCCGCGCCAGGTGCGTAACACGCCGGCGCACCTCGCCGACTTCCAGCGCGAACTCGTGGGCCGGGGCGTCGAACTTGATTGGCCTGCCGGGCGCATGGCAACCGCGCGGTCCTACTACAGCCACCACAACCTCGAGCTGAAGGACGCCGATACCTTCTACTTCGGCGAAGCAGCGCGGCTGCGGTCGCCGTCCTGAGCGCCACGCCAGGTGCCACCGCCGCCTTCCCTTGTCCACGATGTCCCACTCGCCCCTCCCCGTGATTCGCTGCCAGGTGCTCGTCGTCGGCTCCGGTGCGGCGGGGCTCACCGCCGCGATCGCCGCCGCCCGCAACGGGGCCGACACGCTGCTGGTGGAGAACGCGGGCTTTCTGGGCGGGATTTCGACCACGCTGCCCTGGCTCGGCTTTCATGACCGGGATTTCCGGCTCGTCGTGAAAGGCCTGCCGCTCGAATTCTGCCAGCGCCTGCAACGACTCGGGGCGGCGAGTGACTTCGAGTTCGATCCCAAGTGTGCGTCGGCGATCAGCATCGAGTCGCACTGGTGGAAAATCCTGGCCATGCAGCTCGTGCGCGAGGCCGGCGTGAAACTCCTGCTGCACACCCAGGTCGTCGCCACGCTGCGGGAAGGAGACCGCATCCGTGGCGTCGAGGTGGAAAACAAGTCCGGGCGCCAGCGGATCGAGGCGGAGGTCACGATCGACGGCACCGGCGACGGCGACGTCGCGGCGCGTGGCGGAGTGGCGTGGGCCAAGGGCCGCACCGGCGACGGGCTGGTGCAGTCGCCGACGCTCGTCTTTCGGCTCGGCGGGGTGGATCGCGCGGCGTTCATCGCGGGCTGCAAGGATCCGGCGAACCGCTACCGGGAGTGGCTGACACCGTATCCGGATCTTTGGGACAAGATGATGCGCCGGATCGACCGCATGCACGTCATCGTTTGCGGTGGCTATGCGGCCCTCGTGGAGCGGGCCCGCGAGGCGGGGGACTTCAACGTGCCGCAAACCCGCATCGTGGGCGTGAAGCACCATGTCGCGGATCAATTCACCGTGGTCATGACCCGCGTTCTGGGCCTGGACCCGACGAACATCCACAGCCTGACGGACGCCTACACCCGGGTTTACGAGCAGATTCCCGTGCTCGTCCGTTTTTTCCGGAGCTACGTGCCGGGCTTTGCCCGGGCGCAGCTGCTCGAAATCGCCCCGATGCTCGGCGTCCGGGAGAGCCGCAGGATCATGGGCGATTACGTGCTCACGGCCGAGGACCTGATGGCGGGTCGCGTCTTCGACGACGCCGTGGGCATGGGCGGCTATCACATCGACATTCACCGGCCGGCGGGCACCTGGGTCGATTCACATAACGTCAAGGCGTACACGATTCCGGCCCGCAGCCTCATCGCCCGCGATGTCGATGGGCTGCTGATGGCCGGCAAATGCCTGTCCGCCACCCACGAGGCGGTGGCCTCCACGCGCGTGATTCCGATCTGCATGGCGCAAGGCCAGGCGGTCGGGACGCTCGCGGCGCTCGCGGTGAAGCGGGGGCTCGCGGTGCGCGGGGTTCCGATCGCCGCGCTGCAGGACACGCTGGCCGGTCAGGGGGCGGAGATCGGCCGCACCGTCGGCGAACCCAACCGGCAGGCAATCGACGAAGTGGGGCAGCTGCCGTTCAACGAACCGCCCACGACCGGGGATCAGGACACCGTCTCAGCCAGTGAAACCGCGTGGGTGCGGTGATCGTGTCATGCCGGCCTCGCGTTTCCTCTCTGCTGGCGTCCTGTTGCTGGTGTTCGCACTGGCCTCGCCGGAAGGTCTGCGTGCGGCGGTGGAGTGGTCGCTCCCCGGCCGGGTGATGGATCTCGTGACCCGGCCGGAGGTCTTCGGACCCTTCGCCGCGCCGCTGCGCGGCGAGGTGAAACGCGCCCTCGAGGCCGTCCCTGCTCCCGCCGGCGAGCACCGGTCCCGGCTGCTTTCCCTCCAGGTGCACCTCGCGCTCGCCGCCGGCGACGGTCCGGTCGCCCTCGACACCGCGGAGCGTATCCGGGAAAGCATGACCGACCCGGCGGAGCGTGCGTTCGCCGGCGTGCTTACCCGGGCGGCGATCGAGGCTCGCAACGCGTCCGCCGCGCCGGCGTCCGCCCCGGCGTATGCCGCCGCCCTTCGCGCCGCGCTGGAGCGCGAGCTCGCGCGCCTCCCTTCCGGGGCTGCGACGACCGCGCTCCTGGTGCGGCAGCGAGATCGTCTGCGGGCCCTGGACCGCGGGACGCTCCTGGCGGAAGCCGAGGCCCTGGGCCGTCGCCTCGATGGGCCGGGCCGGGCCGATCTGGCGGCCGTCGACCTGATCGTCCGCCTGCACCACCGGCTCGAGAACGTCGTGCCGGTCCGCGACACGCTCGTGGCCTCCTTCGACGCCGCACTTGCCCGGCGCGCGCCCTGAGCCGCGGGACGGTGGCCCTTTCTTTTCCAACCCATCACCCCATGAACCTACACGCTTTGAAGACGGCCGCTTTCCCGGGCTTGTGTTATCTGTTTCTCGCCTCAGGCGCGGGCGTCGCCCTGGCGCAGACTGCGCCAGCCGCCCCCGCCGCGACGACCACCCGGTCGGGGGAGGTGGTGCAGCTTTCAGCCTTTGAAGTTTCGGTGGACTCCGTCCGTGGCTATGCGACCACCTCGTCGACGTCAGCGTCGCGGATCGCCGTTCCCGTGACGGAGCTGGCGTCGTCGCTCATCACGATCAATGAACAGCTGATCGAGGACGTCATGGCGGTGTCGGCCGAGGACGTGCTCAACCTCGTCGGCGGGATGTCCGCCTTCAACGACACCCGCTCGCAGGATGGCAATGGGTTTGCGCTGCGCGGCTACACCCAGACGGGGGCGAAGCGCGATGGGTTCGACGATCTCCTGTTCGGCGCCAACGGCGGGTTCGATTTCGCATTCGTGGAGCGGCTCGAGATCTCCAAGGGCCCCAACGGCAGCCTGCACGGCGAGATGAGCCCGGGCGGAACCCTCAACATCGTCGGCAAGCGGCCGCTCGCCCGGCCGCGCACCAAGGCGAGCCTGATGCTCGGCTCCTACAATTTCTACAAGGCGGACCTGGACACCTCGGGCTTCGTCGATCGTGCGCGGCGCTTCGGCTACCGGCTCTCGACCTCCTACCGCAACGGCGACGGTGCGCTGGATCATCCGGGTGACTCGAACAAGGGCTTCCTCGCCGTGAATCCCAGCCTGCGCTACCGGTTCGCGAACGGCCTCGAGACGTGGCTCTGGACCGGCTTCGTGCGCGACCAGAGTCCGCGCCTGCGCCGCCTCGTGCGCGGGTTCCGCACGCCCGATGGACGCGGTGGCTACCTGATGAGCCTCGCTGACGACCCTGGCGTGCACAACATCATGACCAACCTGCAGCAGGTGGAGACCGACAATTACGAAGTCGGCGCGACCAAGAGTTTCGAGATCGGCGGGGTGAAGATCGACGGCAGGGTGCAGGCCCGCACGATCAGCCAGCTCGATACCAACCGCCGCGTGCGCACGACTGGCACCGGGGGCGGCACGGACACGTTTGTGGCCACGGACGGCACCATTCTCGGCAGCGATTCCCGCAACATCGACCTGGCCGTCGCGCAGTCCCGGCTGGCCGGCTTCTTCCGCAATCAGGTCATTGCCGACGGCAACACGATCAACAGCGAGAGCACCAGCGGAGCGGCGGACTTCAACCTCTCGTTCGCGATCGGACCCACGCGGCACCGGATGCTGGTCTCGTACGACTTCAACACCGCCGAGCGGATCACGTCGCCCGGACTCGATGGCGTGAACTACACGATCACGAGCCTGCCGGTCCTCCAATCGCTGGGCGCGGAGATCGTCGGGAACACCGCCCGGGTCTGGCTCTACCCGCTGAGCAAGGCGCAGTTCGTCGGCATCCGACCGGAGAAGGTGGCGGAGGTGGCGAATCAACGCACGGCGCAGAGCATCACCCGCCAGGACAGTTCCCGCTCGGGCTTCGGCGTGAACGAGCGCATGGCCGCCTTCGACGGCCGGCTGCACGCGACCCTCGGGGCGAAGTATACGCAGACGAAGATCGACAACCAGACGGGCACGGCCGCGGTGGTGAAGAACTCGACGAACGACTGGTCGACCAGCCTCGCGCTGCTCGGCAAGGTGTACAAGGGCGAGAAGGGTGAGGCTGCGCTCTTCGTGAACGCCAAGGACACGTTCGTCCCCGTCTTCACGATCGATCGGCGGCTCGCGACCGACGGCCAGAAGTTCCCCAATCGCACGGTGGTCGAGAACGAGGTTGGCGCGAAGCTGGACCTGCTCGGCAGCCGGGTCGTCGCCACCGCCGCGGTCTTCGACAAGGTCGAGGACAATGCGCTGCTGAGCGAGATCGACGTCGATGGCTCGATCACCGGGGTGCCGGGGCGCAGCTATCAGGCACCGGTCGGCGAGCGGACGACGAAGGGCTGGGACCTGGACGTTGCCGCGAACCTCACGCGGAGCCTGAACGTCGTGCTTGCCTACGGTCGGACGCGGGAGCGGTTGGCGGACGGCACGCCCCGCAGCGGTCGCGCGGCGAGCAACTGGTCGGGTCTGGCTCGCTATGAGGTGCAGTCCGGGCCGTTCAAGCACCTGTCCTTGCTCTGGCAATACACGTGGTGGGGACAGAGCCGGCTCAACAACCGGACCTACTGGGTCGTGCCCCCCGGCGACCTGCACACCGCCGTGCTCGGGTATCGGTGGCGCAACTACGTGGTGCGGCTGCGGGTCGAGAACGTCTTCGACGAGCTCAAGGTGCGGCCCGGCGTCAACGAGACGGCGCTCGGCGTCACCGACCACCGCAACTATCGATTCTCGGTGGAGTCGACCTGGTGATCCCGCATCCCTGCCCCGTCGTGTCCCACATTCGGCGTGACGAATCACCGCCGTGGCCGCGTGCCGGGGTCGCGCACGTGGTGATGGCGGCTTCAGCCGCGTTCCAGTTGTGGGACTACGCTTCACGAGTGAACGGTCGAAAGCCGCTGGGCGCAGGGTGGGCTGCTTTCGCCATGGAGCATTTCCGCCTCCTGCTCCTCCTTATCCTGCTGCTCCCGCTGGCGTCGACGGCAACGTCTGCGCCGGCAGCAGCCCGTCACCTGTTCCTCGATCCGGCGCTCATCGCGCAGTCGGAGCGCATCGCCGTGGCGGTCAATCCCGCCCAGCGCCGCGAGACCGTCATCCGCGCTGACCGGCCTTGGGAGCAGCTCATGATCTCGTTTTTCCTCACGGTGCGCGACGAGGGCGACCGGCTGCGGATGTGGTACATTTGTCGCGATAAGGAGAACCAGCCCAATGTGGCGTATGCGGAATCCCAGGACGGGGTGTCCTGGACGACACCCTCCCTCGGCCTCGTCGACTACCGCGGCAGCAAGGCCAACAACCTCACCGGCCTGCGCCGGCTCGAGGGGGTGGTGTTCCAGGATCCCAACGCCCCGGCCGCGGAGCG
>JAEUHA010000430.1 GCA_016793535.1 Opitutaceae bacterium
GAAGGCCTTCTTGCTCACGCCGAAAGCCGCCCGCACGTCCTCGGGCGGGCTCTTGTCATGCAGCGTCAACCGCCTGCCGGGGCTCGCGGCGAGGGCGGCCATGATTTTCTCCGTCAGAGGCGCCACGCGCTGATAGCCGACGCGCGTGCGATCCAGCGTCAGGTCGATCTTGCCGTCGGGGCGCACGCGACGCACGAACGCGTCCAGCGACTGGCCGACGCGCAAGGGTCCCGGGAGGTCGGCGAGGTAGAAGAGTCCGCGGTGGACGTGGTTGACGATGGCATTGTAGCCGAGCGGCGTCGCGCCGATCACGATGACCTTGACGGCCTGATCCGGGGCGTACGTCGGCGGCGTGAGATTGAGATAGCGGTTGAGCCGGGCGCTCGCGATGAGCCGCTCCGAGCGGGGATCGAGCGCGACCCGGACCACGAGACTTTCCCCGGGCCGCACGGGAGCGGCGAGTTCGCGCAGCGGCAGGAGCAGGTCCTTTTCCAGGCCCCAGTCGAGAAAGACACCGACGCGGGGGTTCACGCTCACGACGCGCAGGAAGGCGAACTCCCCGACGGAGGCGCGGGCCGTTTCGGTCGTCGCGACCAACCTGTCCTCGGAATCCCGATACACGAACACGTCCACGAGCGCACCCGGCGGCGGGGTCTGCGCGAGATAGCGTCCGGGCAGCAGGATTTCGCCGTGCGGCCCTCCGTCCAGGTAGAACCCCGGCGTCGCGGCGCGAACGTAGGGAAGCGAGTTGCGTCTGCCGATGAGTGCCATGCGTCGCCGCAACCTGCCGCGAACCCGGCGCAATGAGGAGGCAAATCGGCCGTGCCGGTTATCCGACTTTCCGCTCTGCCCGAACGTCCGGTTCAGAGTCGCGTCCGCCCGCGCCTACCTGGCCGGGAGCGGCTTGCCGAATTCCTTCAACAACGCGTCGATTTTTGCGACCTTCGTGGCGTGCGGTTCGGCGGGATGCATGCCGGTGTGGCGGACTTTTCCGTCCGGGGCGACGATGGCCATGTGCGGGATGCCGGTGACGCCGTAGGCTTCATTGAAGACCGGTTCCTCGCTGAAGACGACGGTCCAGGTGATGTCCTTCGCCTTGATGTACGTCTTCATGAGTTCCTTCTCCCGCGCCGGGTCGTTGCGCGTGTCGATGCGGGCGGGTTCGAGTCCCATGATGTTTCCCTGCAGGCTGGTCACGCCGAGCACCACGACATCGGCGCCGGCATAGTGGGCCGTGAGTTCACGGACCTGCGGAAACGACGACACGCACGGTCCGCACCAGGTCGCCCAGAAATCGAGCACGACGACTTTGCCCTTCAGGTCGGACAGTTTCTTGATCGCGGCACCGCTCGACCAGGTGAAATTGAGTTCGGGCGCGGGACTGCCCACGAGCGACTCGCGGGCGGCCTTGGCGGCCGCGGCCTGCGCGAGGGACTCGTACAGGCGCTGGGCCCGTTGTGCGATCGGTTGACCGGCGTAGTCCTTCTGGAGCTGGTCGCAGAGCTCCTTTGCCTTGGGCAGGTCGTTGAGGATCTGGCCGTACAGGGCGGCCTGCATCTCGGTGATGCGTGCGACTTCTTCGCCGCGCTGCTCCCGGTACTTGGCGCGGAGCGCATCGAACGCGGCGAGCTCGACCTTCAACTCGGCCGCCGTGCTCTGGCCGGCGCCGAGCTTGGCGCGGATCTTTTCGACGAGCGCCGCGAGTTCCTCCGCGGCGCCGGTGGGGGCTTGGGCGGACAGGGTCGCAGCGCTGACGAGACCGAGCAACAGGACCAGGGCGAAGCGGAGGTACGACATCGGCCTAGCAAAGATTTCAGGGCGGACCTGAGTCAATGACCGTCGGCAGCGGGTGGTGGTTCAGTTGGCGTGTCTCAGGGCGGCAGGAGCGGCTTTTTGCCGCGACCGAACGATCGGTCTCACGTCAGGCCGGGGCGTGAAACCGTTCCTGCCGCTGCCGCCATCGTTTCGGTTGCCATCCGCCCGGCCATCGGCCCCGATGTCCGGCCAGTGTCACCGGCACCCACCGCCATGAAGGCCTCCGATTTCTTCACCCTGCCTGCCTCGCTCGCCCGCTTCGCGTCCTGCTTCCGGCCGGACGTGCCGCCGTGGGAGTGGCTCACGCAGATCGGCGCGGCACTGGCGACGGTGACGGAACCGCCGGCGAGCCGGACGTTGCCCCCGGGCGTGAGCGTCGAAGGCCGGGTCTGGCTGCACCCTTCGGTGAAACTTCCGCCGTATGCGACCCTGATCGGCCCGATCTGGATCGGCGCCAACACCGACGTCCGGCCGGGCGCCTTCATCCGGGGCAACGTCATCGTCGGCGAAGGCTGCGTGCTCGGCAACGCGTGCGAGTTCAAGAACTGCCTGCTGATGGACGGCGCGCAGGTGCCGCACTTCAATTACGTCGGCGATTCCATCCTGGGCAACGGGGCGCATTTCGGGGCCGGCGTGATCTGCTCCAATCTCCGGCTCGACCAGGCGCCGGTGGTCATCCGCACGGCGGAACGCACCTACGAGACCGGCCTGCGCAAGTTCGGCGCCATCGTGGGCGACCGGGCCGAGGTCGGCTGCAACGCGGTCCTGAATCCCGGAACGCTGCTGGGGCCGCGGGCGCTGGTCACGCCGGCGATCGCGTTCGGCGGCCATCTGCCGGCGGCGACGATCGCGCACGCGCGGCCGGCGATCCGGCTCATCCCGCGGCGCGACTGAACATCCGCTCGACAACCCGGGCTCCAGACTTCGAAACTCCAAAATGGTCCGCACCCTCACCGGCATCCAACCTTCGGGTACGCTTCACATCGGCAATTATTTCGGGGCGATGCGTCCCGCGATCGACGCGCAGTCGCGCGGGGAATGCTTTTACTTCATCGCGGACTACCACTCGATGACGTCGCTCTTCGATCCGGCCGAGCGCCGCAAGAACACCCTGGGCGTGGCGCTCGACTGGCTCGCCTGCGGGCTCGATCCGCAGCACAGCGTCTTCTGGCGGCAGAGCGACGTGCCCGAGGTCACGGAACTCATGTGGCTGCTCGGCACGCTCACGCCGATGGGGCTGCTCGAGCGCGCCCACAGCTACAAGGACAAGACGGCCAAGGGCATCTCGCCCAACTTCGGCCTCTTCGCGTATCCGGTGCTGATGGCCGCGGATATCCTGCTTTATGATACGCAGCGCGTGCCGGTCGGGCGCGACCAGAAGCAGCACCTCGAGATGACGCGGGACATCGCGATCAAGTTCAACCAGACGTATGGCGAGACGTTTGTCGTGCCGGAGTCGGAGATTCGCGACGACATCGCCGTGATTCCCGGCCTGGACGGCCAGAAGATGAGCAAGAGCTACGGCAACACCATCGACATCTTCGGCGACGAGAAGGCCACGCGGAAGCGGATCATGGGGATCGTCATGGATTCGCGCACGCCGGCCGAGCCCAAGCCGGACGCGGACAAGAACCTCGCGGTCCAGTTGCTGAAGCTCTTCGCGCCCGCGGACGTCGCACTCGATTTTGAGAACCGGCTGCGCGCCGGCGGGCTCGGCTACGGTGACCTGAAGAAGGCGCTGTTCGAGCACTACTGGAATTACTTCGCCGCCGCCCGCGCGCGGCGCGCGGAACTCGCCGCGAACATGGACCACGTGCAGGCCGTCCTGCGCGACGGCGCCGACCGGGCGCGGGCGGTCGCCAGCAGCGTGCTGCAGCGAGCGCGCCAGGCCTGCGGTTTGGTGTGAGCCATCCTTGTAGGCGGGGTGCCCTCACCCCGCGATGGGGCCATGCATTTGCCCCATCTCCTTCCATTCGCAAAGTGCCCCCTTTATTTCTTCACCGCCTGTGCGGCGGGCCGGCGCGCGGTATTTGAGTCCAGCGTCGCGCAGGAGGCGCTCCTAGCGGTATGGCGGATGTCTGCAGACCAGGATGGCTGGTTCGTAGGCAAGTACGTGATTATGCCCAACCATGTTCATTTCTTTGCGCGACCGGGACCCGGGGCGAAGAATCGGGCGAAATGGTGCAAGGCCTGGAAATCGATTTCGGCGCGCCGATTGATACGGTCCCAGCGAATCTCACCACCGATTTGGCAGCCAGATACGTTCGATCATATTCTCCGATCCGCGAAATCCTACTCTGAAAAATGGGACTACGTGCGTGCGAATCCCGTGCGTGCAGGTCTCATCGATGATGCCTCCGTGTGGCCGGGAAGTGGAGAAATCCACCCTCTCTCGTTCTGATCTGGACGCAGTCCTGCCTGGGTGTAGGCGGGGTGCCCTCACCCCGCGGAAGATGAGTTTCGTGAGCGCCGAGCGCGGGGTGGGGGCACCCCGCCTACATCGGGCCTGACGCGAATGAGAGCCGTCAAACCACCGAGCCCGTTGGCAACTGCAGCGCGGCGATGCGCGCCATGATTCGCTCGCTGGCAATCTGGTAACGTTCCTTGCCGAGTCCGGACTGGTCGTACTCCGACGGTGCCATGGCCCGGCCAAAGACCACCGACACCGGCGTGCCGAGCCGCACGGTGCCGCTCTTGCCGAAGGCTTCAAACGAACCGAAAATCCGGGCCGGCACCACGGGCACCTGCGCGCGGCAGGCGAACATCCCGACGCCGGGCTTTGGCGGTTGCAGCTGGCCGGTGGACGAGCGCGTCCCCTCCGGAAACATGATGATCGTCCGGCCCATCTTCAGCGCCTGCAGCACGCGCTTGATCGCCGTCACGTCCGATCCGCCATCGCGGTCCACCGGGATCGTACCGACCTTGTCCAGCCACCACGCCACCAAGCCGGGTTTCCAGAGCGTCTTGCGGGCAAAGAACGCAACCTGCTGCGGGACGTGCGCACCGATGAGAAACGGGTCGAGGTGGCTGGTGTGATTGGCCGCAATGAGGAACCCGCCCTGGCGCGGCAGATTGTCGGCCCCCACGACATCGCCGCGAAAGGCGACCCCGCCCACCAGCACCGAGAGGTAATGGAAAAGGCCGTAGACCGGCTCCATCTCCACTTGCGGAAACGCGCGGCTCATGGATCGCGCAGCCGGAGCGCGATGGCCGCCGCCATCTTTTCCACGACCTCCTCCAGCGTCTGGTGCGTGGTGTCGATCGATTCGGCACCCGGCGGACACGCGAGCGGCGCGGTCTTCCGCGAGGAGTCGAGCCGGTCCCGCTCGACGATCGAGTCCTGCTGGCCTTCCCTGGCCCGCCGCCGGGCACGCTCGTCCGGATCCGCGTGCAAAAAGAACCGGAAATCCGCGGCCGGAAAGATCACCGAGCCGATGTCGCGCCCCTCCATCACGAGCCCGCGAAAACCACGGCTGCGCGCCACGTCGGCCTGGCCGCGCTGATAGGCCAGGAGGGCGGTGCGCACCTCGGGAATGGCGGCGAAATGCGACACGTGGTCGTTCACCTCGCGGCTCCGAATCTCATCCCCCGCGACGCGGCCGCCGATTTCCATCCGCGCCGAGCGTCCCTCGACCCGGGTCCCGAGCCGGATCTCGGCCAGCGCGGCGTTCACGGCCGCCAGGTCGCGGGCGTCGACGCGCCGCCGCAGCATTTCCGCCGTGATGGCGCGGTAAAATGATCCGGTGTCGACGTGCAGCAGATGGAAGCGCTCGCTCAGCGTGCGAGACGACTACGACTTGCCGGAGGCGGCTACCCCTTCGA
>JAEUHA010000437.1 GCA_016793535.1 Opitutaceae bacterium
CGGACGTCCCCGTCCGCATGTCTCGGAATGCGGGGGAGGACGTCCGCGCTCCCGGGAAGATCACGACACCGGCGCCAGCGTCTCCGCCACCGGCGTCCGGTACGCCTTGAACGCCGGCACCACGCCGCCGAGCGCACACAAGGCCACCATGGCCAGCGGGCAGATCCACAACACCGGGTGGCCGGCCGAGAGATCCAGCACCACCCCAGTCTGGGCCCGGATCAGGTTCGCCACCCCGGCAAACAGTCCGAAATACACCGCGAAGCCGACCGCCGCCCCCAACGCCCCGATACAGGCCGCCTCGGCCAGCACGGCGCCGAAAATTGTCCGGCGCTTGGCCCCCAGCGCCCGCAGGATCGCGAGATCCCGCTGCCGTGCGCTCATCGAGTTGTAAATGCTGGCCAGCACCGAGCCCGCCGCGACCAGCGCCACGAGGTACGCCACCAAGGCGAGCACCTGGTCGAACCACGCGATCTTGCCGAAGAGCTCCGCGACGATGGCTCCCACCGGATAGGCGAACGTCAGACGGTTGCCCTGCTTGTTGTAGAGCATGTCCATCTGGAGGCCCGCCATCGGCGTCCGCAGTTGCAGCAGCACCGCGCTGACATCCGTCGCCGCCTTGGGGTCGTGTCCGCTCATGGTCTGCAGCCCGCGCAAGGGCAGCCAGATCACGCGGTCGACCGGCGTGTTGGTCGGCTCGAGAATGCCCACCACCTTGAAATCGTCGGCATGCTCGGCCTTCGGATCGAACGCGAGGCCGTGAAACGGCCGAAACGTGTCGCCGACCTTCAGTTTCAACCGCTGCGCCGCGAAACTGCCCGCCACGGCCTCCTTGGCATCGGCGGCGAAGACCTTCCCGCCCGCCTCCACCACGAATTTCTTACCGGGGGAATACTCCACGTTGTTTAACAGCTCCGGCACCGTGCCGACCAGCCGGTAGCCCCGCAGGTTGTCGCCCACCGCGATCGGAATGGCCGTCTTGATCATCGGATGCCGCCGGATCATCTCGTAGTCGGCCGCGGCCACGTTGCCGGGCGACGCCTCGAGGTGGAAGATCGCGTTGAGCACCAACTGCAATTTCGAACCCCGCGCGCCCAGCACCGCATCGAAACCCGTCGTCGTCTGGGTGAAGGCCGCATGCGACTGGGTCTTCACCATCCACACGCACATCAGCAACCCGCAGGCGAGCGCGATGCCCGCCGCGGTGACGAACGTCGACAGCGCGTGCTGGCGGAGGGAACGGTAGATGATGAGCGGGAGCGTCACGGAAAATCTCCCAACCCCAAACTCGATCCCAACGCGCACGGTGCACCGCTGGACTTTGTGGTTTGGACCTTTGGCGCCTGGGATTTCATCGCTGGGTGTCGACGAGTGCGCGGTTGATTTGCGCGAAGTCCTGTCGCGTCTCGAACGCCCCCAGCACTTCCGGGTCGTGGCTCACGAGCAGCAGCGCCGCAGTCTGCTCCCGGCACACGTCGCGGATCAGCTGCAGCGCCTCGACGGCATGCTTGCGGTCGAGGTTGCCCGTCGGCTCGTCAGCCAGGACGAGCTTCGGCCGGTTCGCGAGCGCCCGCGCCACCGCCACGCGCTGCTGCTGGCCGGTCGAGAGCTGACGCGGGAAATGGTGCAACCGGTGCTCGAGTCCGACGCGTTTCAGGATCTCCGCCGCGTGCGCCCGGTCCGCGCCGGGGCCAAACGACATCCCGAGCAGGACGTTTTCGAGCACGGTGTAGCCCTGGAGCAGGTTGAAGGTCTGGAAAATGTAACCGAGCTTCTCCGCCCGCAGCCGGTCGCGGCGCGGCTCGGACAATGTCGACATGTCGGTGCCGTCAACGCTGACGCTCCCGCTATCGGCCGCGAGAATACCCGCGATCAGGTTGAGAAAGGTGGTCTTGCCCGAACCGCTCTCGCCCCGCAACGCGACTTGCTCTCCGGCCGCGATCGAGAACTGCGGCACGTTCACGATCTGCACCCGCTCCCCGTCCGGGGCGACAAACGACTTCTTCAGGGCGGTGACGGCAAGCATCAGGGGATGTCCGGAAGTAGGCCCAAATCCCCGCAACTCGAAAGTCATTTTTTGCGTTCGACGCGCTTTTTAGCGCGCCTCGTGGAAACTTGCCCCCACGATTCCACTCGTGAGCCCCCTGCCCTCTCCCGGTGCCCGGTTTCGCGCCGCCCTGGCCGCCGAACGGCCGCTCCAGATCGCCGGCACGATCAACGCCTACTCCGCCCTCCTCGCCCAACGGGCCGGATTCCGCGCGCTTTACCTCTCCGGCGCCGGCGTCGCCAACGCGTCCCACGGTCTGCCCGACCTGGGCATGACCAGTCTCGACGACGTGCTCGTCGACGCCCGCCGGATCACGAGCCGTGTCGAGCTCCCGCTCCTCGTCGACATCGACACCGGCTGGGGCCACGCCTTCAACATCGCCCGCACCGTCCGCGAGCTCGCCCGCGCCGGCGTCGCCGCCGTTCATATCGAGGACCAGGTCGCCGCCAAACGCTGCGGCCACCGTCCGGGCAAGGAACTCGTCGCCACCGAAGAGATGTGCGACCGCGTCCGCGCCGCGGCCGACGCCAAGCCCGATCCGGACTTCGTGCTGCTCGCCCGCACCGACGCCGCCGCCAGCGAGGGCGTGCCCGCCGCCATCGCCCGCGCGCAGGCCTACCTCGCCGCCGGTGCCGACATGATCTTCGCCGAGGCGCTCACCACGCTCGCCGACTACCGCCAGTTTACCGCCGCCGTGAAGGCACCGGTGCTCGCCAACCTCACGGAGTTCGGGAAAACCCCGCTCTTCACCGTGGCGGAAATGCGCGCCGCCGGCATCGCGATGGTGCTGTATCCGCTTTCGGCGTTCCGCGCCGCCAGCGCCGCCTCGGCCCACGTCTACGCGACGATCCGCCGCGACGGCACCCAGCAGGCCGCCGTGCCCACCATGCAGACCCGCGCGGAACTCTACGACGTCCTCGGCTACCACGCGTACGAGCAGAAGCTCGATCAGTTGTTCAAGAAAGAAACCCAATCCTGATTGCCCACGGAACACACGGAGCACACGGAAAAGGAACCGGGCCTCGGCCCGCTCTGATTCTTCCGTGTGCTCCGTGTGTTCCGTGGGCCACTCTCCCCATGAGCGACCCCGCCGCCCCCCTGCACACGCCCAAGAAATCCGTCGCGCTTTCCGGCATTCCCGCCGGCAACACCGCGATCTGCACCGTGGGTCACTCCGGCAACGACCTGCACTACCGCGGCTACGACATCGCTGACCTGGCCCACCACGCGACCTTCGAGGAGGTCGCTCACCTGCTCATCCACGAGCGCCTGCCCACCCGCCTTGAACTCGACGCGTATCGCCAGCGGCTGATTTCGCTCCGCGGCATCCCGGCCACCGTCCGCGCCATCCTCGAA
>JAEUHA010000438.1 GCA_016793535.1 Opitutaceae bacterium
CGGAGGTCGAGACCGAGCTGCGCCTCGAGACGGCCGGCGCACTCGTCCACGGCGGACCGGAAGACGGGCTCCGTCCGGTAGAGCTCCCGGCCCATCGCGACGTGCTGTGCGCCCTGGCCGGGAAAGAGGAATACGACTGAACCGGGCCGCTCGGGTGCGCTGCCGCTCAGGCCGGCGGCCCGCGCGTCGCTTCGGAGCTGGGCTACCGCGTCCGCGCGGTCGGAGACCACCAGGGCACGCCGGTGGGAGAACTCCCGCCGGCCCACGGCGAGCGTGTACGCGACGTCAGCCAGCGCGAGGCCGGGCTCCGCCTCGAGCGCGGCGGCGAGGTTGGCCGACATCGCCGCCAGGGCCGGGGCGCTGCGGGCGGAGAGCAGCAGCAGTTGTCCGGGGCGCGAGGGTCCGGAAGGTTCGGGGGCGGGCGCCTCCTCGACCACGACGTGGGCGTTCGTGCCGCCGACGCCGAAGGCGCTGACGCCGGCGCGGCGGGGTTCCTCACCGCGCTTCCATTCCAGCGGCACCGTCACGGGGAAGAACGGACTGCGGGCGAAATCGATCTTCGGGTTCGGTGCCGTGAAGTGCAGGAGTGGCGGAATGAAGCCGTGCTGCAGTTGCAGGACCGTCTTGATCAGGCCGGTGGCGCCGGCGGCGACGTCGAGATGGCCGATGTGGGTCTTTGCGGTCCCGAGGGCGCAGAAGCCGTTGCGCTGCGCGCCGCCGCTGCGGAACGCCGCAGTCAGGGCCGCGACCTCGATCGGATCTCCGAGCGGCGTGCCAGTGCCGTGGGCCTCGACGTAGCTGATCGATTCCGGATCGATGCCGGCGGCGGCATGGGCCATCGCGATCACCTCCGCCTGGGCGTGGATGCTGGGCGCGGCGTAACCGATCTTTGAGGAGCCGTCGTTGTTGACGGCCGTTCCCCGGATGACGGCCAGCACGGGATCGCGCGCGGCCAGGGCGTCGGACAATCGCTTCAACAGCACGACTGCGACGCCGTGCCCGAAGACCGTGCCGCACGCGCCGGCGTCGAACGTCCGGCAGGTGCCGTCCGCCGAAACCATCGCCTCCTCCTGGTAGAGGTAGTTGCGCCGTTGCGGAAAGCTGATCGAGACCCCCCCCGCCAGCGCCATGTCGCACTGGAACGTGAGCAGGTTCGAGCACGCCTGGCTGATGGCCACGAGCGACGTGGAACACGCGCTCTGCACCGCCATGCTGGGTCCGCGCAGGTTCAGTTTGTAGGAGACGCGGGTGGGCAGGAAGTCCTTGTCGTTGCCCATCATCAACTGGTACGCGCCGACCTGGTAGTTGCCGGCGAAGTCCGCCGCGAACGCGCGATCCCGGCAGAGATTGTTCAGCAGGTAGGTGTTGAGGCTGAGTCCGGCGAACACCCCGATGAGGCCCGGATAGGCGGCGGGATCGTAGCCGGCGGACTCGATCGCCTCCCAGGCGCACTCGAGAAAGAGCCGGTGCTGCGGATCCATCAGCTCCGCCTCGCGCGGGGCGATGCCGAAGAACGCGGCATCGAACTGGTCGACGCCATCGAGCACGCCGCGCGCCCCGACGAATTTCTGTCCCGCGGCCCGCGCGGCCGGCGTCGCGACGGAGTACTCCAGTTCGTGCTCCTGGAACCGCGCGATCGTCTCCACGCCGCCGGCCAGGTTGCGCCAGAACTCGGCGACGTTTCGCGCCCCGGGGAAGCGGCCCGACATGCCGACGACGGCGATGCCCTCGAGACTATTCGGGTCGGGCGATGACATGGCTTGGGCGGCTCGTGCGCCGGGCCGCCAGCGCCGCGCGCTGGAGTCGGGCGCGCTGGTGCGGATCGGAACCCGCCGTCCCGGTACCGTTGGCGGATCCGAAGTGCGCGGCGAGCGTGCGCAGGGTGGGATGGGCGAAAAGGTCGGTGATCGGAATCTCGCGGCCGAGCCACTGCTGCAGGGCGGCGTGCACGCGGGCGACGTGGATCGAACTCCCGCCCAAGTCGAAGAAGTTGTCGTCGCGGCCCGCCTCGACCCCGCCGAGCACCTCGCGCCAGAGTTCGCGTATCCGGGATTCCACTTCGTTGCCGGCGGCGGCGGGTGGCGTCCCGCCGGCCGGTTCGCTGCGTGCGCCGAGGGCGCGCCGGTCGACCTTGCCGTTGGGGGACAACGGCAGCGCCGGCAGCCACTCGAGCGACGGCGGCACCATGTACTCGGGCAGGAACGCGTGGGCGTGGGCCTTGAGGGCGGTGAGATCCGCCGGGGCGCCGCTCCGCGTGGTGAGGTACGCGGCCAGCCGCGGTTCGCCGCCCGGCAAGGGTGACGGCCGGACCACGACGATGGCTTCGCGCACGTCGGGCGCCGCGCCGAGCACCGCCTCGATTTCGTGCAGCTCGATCCGGTAGCCGCGAATCTTCACCTGGTGATCGAGCCGGCCCAGGAACTCGATGACGCCATCCGGCAGCTGCCGGACCTGGTCGCCGGTGCGGTACACGACCGGGCCGGAAAGTCCGCGCAGGTGATTCGGAATGAATTTCCGGGCCGTGAGCTCCGGGTCGTTCACGTAGCCGGCGCCGACACCGATGCCGCCCACAATCAGTTCGCCGGCCGTGCCGGGCGGGCAGGGTTGGAGGTTCTCATCGACGATCGCCAGCTGCACGTGGTCGATCGGGCGCCCGAGCGGGACGAACGGATAGGCGTCGAGCGTGTGGCGGTTGAGCCGGTGGAAGCCGCAGATGTCGCTGCACTCCGTGGGGCCGTAGGTGTTGGCGACCTCGGCGTGGCACGGGGCGGAGTTCAGCCAGGGCCGCAGCCGCGCGACCGAAATCGGTTCGCCGCCGAGAATCACCACGCGCAGCGAGGAAAGGCCGCGCAGGGTCGCCTCCACCGGGGTTTCGATCAACGGGTAGAATGCGCTGGGCGTGCAGTTGAGCAGCGTGATGGCGTGGCGCTCGATCAGGTCGCGCTGCAGGGTCACGTCGTACGGACCCGTGGGGCAGAGATGCACTGAGCCTCCGCTCAGCAGGGTCGCGAACAGGTTTTTCTGCGTGAGGTCGAACCCGAGGGCGCTGACGACGAGCGTGCGATCGCGGGCCGAGATGGCGAATTCGCGGCGAAACCAGCGCACGAGATTCGCGAAACCGCGGTGGCGCACCGCGGCGCCCTTGGGCTGTCCGGTCGAGCCGGACGTGAAGATCACGTAGATCGGATCGTCGGCAGTGACGTCGACCTGCGGGTTCTCGCTCGATTCGTGGCTCAAGCTCGCGGCGTCCGCATCGAGGGCGACGCGGGTCACGCCCGGAGGCGTTTCGAGCAATCCGCCCAGCAGCGAATGGCTGATTACCGCCTGCAGTCCGATCGAGTCCGCCATGTGCGCCAGCCGATTCCGGGGATAGGCGGGATCCAGCGGGACGTACGCGCCGCCGGCCTTCAGCACGCCGTAGATCGCGACGACGGCGTCGATCGAACGGGGCAGCAGAATTCCCACCCGCGACCCCACCACGATACCCGCCGCCCGCAAACGATGCGCCAGCTGGTTGGCGCGTTCGTTCAATTGCCGGTACGTGAGCGAGGTCGAACCTGCGGCCAGCGCGAGAGCGTCCGGAGTCAGCGCGGCCTGGAGCTCGAACTGGCGGTGAACACAGTCGTCGAACCGCCCGGGAGGGGATGCGTCTGCGATCATGTGAGGGACAGGTTGATCGCGGGAATCGCCCCGCCGCGGTGCGGCGCCCGAGCCGGGGACGTCGCTCCGCCGGTCGCCCTCGCCGCCGACTTGAAAGGTGCCGGCGCGCGTGGGTCGCGCTCGGACGCCGACTGGAAAATTGGGGATGGTAAGTCCATCGCGTGCACCATGCTTGATGAGCAGAAGACCCTAGATATGTTTCGAACGCCATGACCATTTAGGTCGTGTTTATCCCTAGGCTGAAGGGGAGACTACGGATGAGCGCGTCGGGTAGGCCGAAGGGCGGGAAGTCGGCCGCTGGCTGGCGAAGCAATGCGGAAAATCGGAACTACGTTAAATACTATGATAAAGATTCTTAAGCTGATATCGTACCCCCGGAGAGGTGAGGCCCGTATTCGTAACGGGAATCGTCCGGCACAGGTGCGGCTAAGTTGCGCCCGAGGGGGCGGCTCCAATGCTCGTCATGGGGAGAAATACCCTAGACAAGTACCTTTTTTGGCGTCGGCATGCCCCGACGGGCTTGGGAGGGTTCTAGCCCGGAGTGGACGGTGTCCGGCTCAAGCGGCTCGAAGCCGGGTAAGCAGGTGGGTGAGGGCCTTGAACATTGTCGCCTGACCCCAGTGAAAATAGGGCGTCCGGGCAGTGAGCACGGGATACTTGCGATAGTAGAAGTAGCCGGACGGGGCCTGGAAGTGAGTGAGCGTCCAGGCCGCGACCTTCAGGGCCATCGGCAGCGCGTCCGGGTCGCGGTCCGCGAAGAGGCAGAAGGTATCGATCGCCTGTGCTGCGCACTGGATGTCCACGGGAAAGGTCCGGTTGTGGTAGTAGCGCGGGCATCCCGACGGTTCGAAGAAGACCGTCTTGAAGTACTCGTATCCGCGATCCAAGTGCGGCTGGAACGACGCATCGTTCGTCGCGTCGACGTAGCGGCGGATGCTGTCGAGATTGTAGCCGGTGTGGAAATTATCGATCCAGTGGTACTGCGGTTCCTCGCCGTACCACCAGGCTCCGTCGGCGAGCTGGCGCGAGCAACTGTAGTCGACGGCGGCGCGCGCGAGCTCGCGGTACGCGGCGTTGGGCCGGTACTGCGCGGTCCGCGCCAGCAGGGCCGCGCCGAGCAGGTTCGAGTTGTGCACCGAGCACAACTCGTCGCCGGTGTAGCTGAGGCAGGTGCCGCGGTCCGTCTCCTCCCGTGGCAGCGTCAGGATCCAGCGGCAGATGCTGTCCGCCATGTCGAGGTGCGCCGGGTCATGCCATTCCTGATACGCCTCGAGGCACGCCTGGCCGATCAATCCCGACCAAACGATCGTCGGCGTGTGCGCCTTCATGCGGCCGCTGCGGGCTGAAAAATCGAAATGATTGCCCCAGCAGTGGCCGGCGTGCCCGCGTTCCCGCGCCTGGTCGAGCCAGGCCAGGCATGCGCGGGCCCTGGCTTCGGCCTCCGGGTCGCCGCTGGCGCGGTGCAGCAGGACGTAGCCCCAGGCCATGAAGCCGCGGCCCTTGGTGGACTCCTGCGGCCGCACGCCGACGAGCGGACGGACGTTGAACGGGGCCTTCCAGATCGCCTGCTGGAGGATGCGTTCCCCGAGGAGGGTGCCGAAGGTGAGCGGACGCAGGAACGAGGTCAGGCCGTCCCCGGGATCGTAGCCTTGGTAGTGCCGTTCCTCGACCCACGCCTGCACCCGCCGGACGCTCGCGAGCACCTGGTCGCGTTGCAGCCGGGGAGCATCGCCGGTACGACTCGTTGACAGCGTCGTGGTCACGCGCGTGGAATCGGTTGAAGGTGAGAATCGCAAAGCCGAGGCATCGCAGGTCGGGCGTCGATCAAGGGCGAACCCCGGCCGCGGTTCCATCCGAATCGTCGGCCGAGCCCGCCGGCCGGCGACGCGGAGGCATCGTTCGTGCCGGTCGCGCGTTCGCCCTCTTCGCCGCGGTGATCTCAACGGGGAGGGGGGCGCCGCCGGACGTCGTCGTCCTCAACGACGACGGCGCGTGGAACTGGCTGCAGGACGAACGGGCCGTCGTCGCGGGGCACCGCCTCGTGGTCGCCTCGGTGGCGATGGGCTGCCGCGACCCGGGCCGCGAAGGCGCGGTCGAGGTGGTGTCCCGCGATCTGCGCAACGGCGAGCAGATCCGCTTCACCCTCCATCGCGAGGCGACGGCCGACCAGCGCGCCCGGTGGCGCGATGATCACAGCTGTCCGGCGCTGCTGGTGCGTTCCGATGGACGCATCGTCGCGCTCTACGGCCGCCACGGACAGGACGAGCGGTTTTATTACCGCATCACGCAGTCGCCGGGGGACATTTCGGCGTGGACCGAGGAGCGCACGTTCGCGAGCCCGGCGGGTTCGCGCGTGGCGTTTCCCCAGCTCGTGGCCGTGCCGGACGAGAACGGCGGACGCGGCCGGCTCTACGCCTTCTATCGCGGCATCGGCAACAAGCTGATGCCGTCCTGGGCGCGGTCCGACGACGCGGGTGAGACGTGGACCGTCGGCGGGGTGTTTCTCCAGCTGCCCGTGCGCGTGACGCCGTACGTGAAGTATGCGGCGGACGGGCGCGCGGCGGTGCATGCCGTGTTCACCGACGGCCACCGCGTCGACTTCAACAACGGCGTGTACCACGCCGTCTATCGCGACGGCGCCTGGTGGAACTCGGTGGGCGAGCGGATCGGTTCGCTGACGGAGCCGGTGGCGGCGAAGGAGCGGACGACCGAGATCTTCCGCGCCAACGCCGACAGCGTGGCGATGATCAGCGACCTGGCGCTGGACGCCGCGGGCCGGCCGGTCGCAGTGTATTCAGTCCAGTTGGACACGCGACGCCGGCGGCCGCGACCGATCGGCGCCGACCACCGTTACCGCTACGCGCGCTGGACGGGGAGCGCGTGGCGCGACCAGGAGATCGCGCATGCCGGCGGCGAGATGCATGCCGTGCCCGACGACGACTGCACGGGGCTCGCGGCGATCGACCCGCAGGACGTGAACGTGGTCTACCTCTCGACCAATGCCGATCCGGTGTCGGGCGCACCCTTGATCAGCCGGGCCGACGGGAAGCGTCACTGGGAGATCTACCGTGGCGTGACGGCGGACGGCGGGGCGACCTGGACGTGGACCGCCGTCACGCGCGATTCGACGACGAACCACCTCCGCCCCATCATTCCGGTGACGAGTTTTGTGCCGTCGCCCGTTGTCTGGCTGCGGGGCGAGATGCCCATGCCGAAGGATTTCAACTCGCAGGTCGTGATGATTTCGGGCGGAGCGAAGGAGTGAGCTCGTGGGAGCGCGGACGTCCTCGTCCGCATCGTTCTGAATCCGTGGACGGGGACGTCCGCGCTCCCGGGGTTGATGCACATCACCTGCGATCATTATGCGCGCGCGACGTTGTGTTCGACGGGGCCACCGCTAGAACCTGATTACCGTGCGTATCCAGCGCGCGTGCATTCCGCCCGGCAGGACCCCTCTCAGGTGGTGGTTTGCCCAATCCCCAGGTCCGAACGATCGCCCATGAACATCCCCCGCTCCGTGTGCGCATCCCTCGTGATGCTCGTTGCCGCGTGCCTTCTCCCGGCCGCAGAATCGAAACTGCCCGCCCGTGTCCTCTCGATCCTCGATGTGGAGAGTGAAGACCCGTCCGGCTACGCGTCATGGATTGCCGAATACAACCAGATCGCCAAGGCGAAGCTCGGGATCGACGGCTATCTGCGGGTGTTCCAGACCCAGATCGACGGCCAGAAGTCCGGCCGGCTGCGGGTGGTGGTGACCGCGAAATCGGTCGCCGAGATGATGAAGGCGGCCCAGGCGCTCGAGAACGATCCGGCGATCGTGCAGAACCGCGAACACTTGCGCGCGATCCGGCAACTGGGTGGCCGCACGCTCTACCAGGCGGTCCGTTTCGACGGCACCGACAAGGGCGGCTCGATCTACAATACGATGGCGGTGGTGAGCGACGAGGCGGGTTACCTCAAGTCGCTCGAGCAATTGCGCGTGATTCTCGATGGCGGCGGACTCAAGGACGCCCGGATCAATGTCTATCGGATCCTCGCGGGCCGGACCGATCACACGCATTTGATCAGCATCGGCTTTGCCTCGACGGATCGGCTGGCGGCGTTTCTCGACTTCGTCGCCACGAGCCCGCAGGCCGCCGAGTGGCTCGCCAGCACGGCGAAATTCCGCACGGTGGTGTCCAACCTCACGGCGCGGGACATCTCGAAGTGACGGCGTGAGCCGGGTTGCCCGGCCCCGGGAGCGCGGATGCCCTCGTCCGCAGGAATCGTCAAACGACAGGCGGACGATGGCGTTCGCGCTCCCCGCTTGCTTCCTTACGTCGCGCGCACCGGAACCTTCAGGATGCGCGCCATCGTCTCGCCGAACGATTTCTTGCGCACCGCCTCCGGCACGCCGCAGGCATCGAACAGGTCCTCGTAGCGGGCGAGCATGTTGTCCAGCCCCATGCCCTTTGCCTCCAGGCCGGGCTGCTCGTCGGTGCCGAAGAGGATCTTCTCGAACGCATGCACCTCGGCCGGACTGTGGTTCGTCGGTCCCTCCCACCAGAGGTACTCCTTGAACGACTTCAGATTGCTCTCCTTCTTGATCAGCGTCGAGCCGGTGACGTCCCAATAAACCCGCGGTCGCACCCGCGCCACTTCCGCGGCCTCCGCGTACCACGGGTTGCCCAGATGGGCGCCGAGGATGTAGAGTTCGGGGAACTTGGCCGAGATCGTGAGCAGCAGGCTCGGCCGCATCCGGGGATAGCCGCCCGCGTTGATGCCGGTGTGAAACAGCGCCATCAGGCCGTGTTTCGTGATCCGCTCGTAGATCGGGAAGTAGCGTTCGTCGTCCCAGTCGCGCTGCGGCGAATGCAGCTTGATCCCGCGCGCGCCGTTGGCCGCGAAGTAATCCACGTCCGCGAGCGCGTTCGCATCATCCACGCTGAGCCGGCCGTACGGAATGATCGTGTCGGGGTGCTTCTGCGCCGCGGCCGCGATCGCGCCGTACTCGCGGCGCCAGCCGTTGACGCAGGCCATCGCGTTGCGGGGCCGGTAGGAGGCGAGCAGCCGGTCGACATAGCCGGGGGTCGGGCTGAAGTGCTGGTGCGCATCGATGACGAAGCGCCGGGGCAGTTCCCGACGCGGAGGACTGGCGGCGGCGCCCGCGGCCCAGGGAGCAAGGCCGGCCAGCGCCGCGGCGCCGGCGGATTTCAGAAACGTGCGCCGGGAGGGGACGAGCGGGGAGGGCATGATCGAGCGTCAGCCCCGCTCCACCCTCCGCTCAAGGCGAAAGCATCCCGGGATGCCCGTCCCCGCGCGATACCCAGCGCGGAAGGGGTCTGCCTGTTACATGTTAGCGCCGC
>JAEUHA010000059.1 GCA_016793535.1 Opitutaceae bacterium
CGGTGAGCGCCACCTGCTGCGGATCCAGCCCGGTGTAATAGACCTCGAGCACGACCGGGCCGGCGGGCACGGCGCTGAGACGGTAGGCGCCGAACTCATCGGTCAACGCCACGAGGTCCGTGCCTTTCACCGCGATCCGGGCATTGGGCAGGTAGCGGCCGATGACGGCGTTTTGCACGCGGCCGGTGATGCTGCCGGCTGCGGCGGGAGTGGAACGGGCGGCGACGCTGTCCGCGCCCGCCGCGGACGGCGGGAACGCCACTGCGAAGCCGAGGCTGCAGCACAACCCTGCGAGCGTCCGAAGGGTGAAACGGGAAGACGAGTGGAGGCGCATGGGGAAAACGTGGGTAACAGGCGAGGTGTCCCGCGAAGGTGGCGCGAGCATCCGGCTCGCGCTGATGACCGATCGGCTTTTCCAGTCGGCGGGAGCAGGATGCTCCCGCCGCTGCGGGGAAGTTCGCGGGGTGAGGGCACCCCGCGTACAGGTAAAGGCAGCAGCGATCAGAACCGGCCCGCCACGCCGACCGTGAGGGTCGTGAAGTTATTGATCGTGCTCTGCATCTGGTCGGGGATGCCGCGGTAGAGGCGCTGCGGCTCGGCGAACGGATTCGCGACGTCGAGCGTGAGGCTGGTGTCACGGCGAATCCGGTACTCGATGCCGGCGTTCACGCTCGTGCGCTCGAAGCGGTACAGGTTCCGGCCCACGGCGGTGGCCGTGTAGCTCGTGATGTAGTCGCTGGTGTAGTTGACCAGGATCCGGCTGCTGAATTTCCCGTAGCGCCAGTTGAGGTTGAAATTCCAGGTCCGCGGGATGAAGCCCGCGACCTGCCCGGTGGTGAGCGTCGCCGTGCCGCCGAAGTCGCCGTTCGTCTTCAGCTCGGTGTAGTTGGCCAGGAAGCTCAGGCCCTTCAGCAGCCCGGGCAGGAAGGTCAACTGCTGCTGGTACGACACCTCCCAGCCTTCGACCGTCGCGGTCCCGGCGTTCGCGGTGGTCAGGATGTTGAACCCGCCATACTCGCCGTTGAACCCGTTGCCCGTGCCGGTCGCCACCGTGCCGACGTTGATGCCACTCACGATGAAATCCTTGATCGTCTTCTGGAACCAGCCGACGGAGAAATTGCCAACGGGCTCGAAGTAGTAGTCGAGCGTCGCGTCCCAGCTCTTGCCCATCTGCGGCAGCAGGGCCGGATTGTTGATCGTCAGCGTCTGGGCGTTCTCGTTCACGCTTTCGTTGGGCAGCGCGTTGCTCAGGGACGGCCGGCCGAAGCTCGTGGACCAGCTCAGGCGGGCCTTGAGGTTGGGCGTGATCTCGTGGGTCAGGTGGACGCTCGGAAAGGACTTCGTGTAGCTGCCGCTGATCTCGCGGCGGGTGTTGGCGTAGTCGCGCTGCGCGGAACCGACCGGATCGGCCTGCTGCTGCGCCGCCGAACTCGGAATCCGCGCGCGCACCCAGCCCCAACTGTCGTTGTCGGTCTTCTCGGTCCGCACGCCGGTGAGATAGCCCGTGCGCCGCAGGAAACCGTCCGGTCCCAGCTTGCCCTGGGCCATCAGGTAGCCCGAGGAAACCGTCTCGGTCACCTTGCGCGTGCCGGTGTACTTCGTGGTCTCGTGGTAGTAGACGTCCTCGCGCCAGAGCGCCGGATTCACCGGCACGCCGTTCTTGATGAAGTCATCCGATTCCCACTGCGGGATCCGGCGGCCGGTCTTGACCTGGTCGTACATCAGGGTGCCCGGGGACGCCGCGAGCGGTCCGGTGCCGATGTAGCTCCACCGCCGGGTGAGGTTCCAGGTGGAGATCTGCTGCTCGCGCCAGTTGACACCGGTCTTGAAAAAGGTCGGCGCGGCGAAGGGCAGCGCGTAGCGCGCGTTGCCCCGCAGCTCGCGGATCCGGTGCATGCTGCCGTCGTTGCGATTGTTCAGCCCGTTGGCCGCGGGGCGATAGTTGTTGGGATCGTTGAAGTCGACGCCCTCCGTCTGGACGAACCGCGGGTGGAGGTCGTCCTGCGTCCGGTCGAGGATCCAGCCGATATTGTTCAGCCGCATGATGAGCTGACCGTCCTTCTTGCGCGTGGAGAGGACGCGCGCGGAACTGTAGAGCGCGTCGTAATCGAGCTGCAGCCGGCCGAACTCGTGCTCGGCGCCGAAGCCGGCGTTGCGCAGGTTCTGCGACCAGCCGGTGTAGCGCGCATTGGTGACGTCGATGGTCGAGCCCGTGGCGGCGCGCACCTGCGTGATGCGGCTGGTGTAGCCGGGCAGGATGCCGGCGGTGCCCGTCGTGCCGACCGTCTGCGCGGCGTAGGCGCGGGTCTCGTAGCGGCGCTCGAACGGCTCGTTGTTGTTGCCGCCGAGGGCGCTCACGGTGAACTTCGAGTTCGGCGACAGCCGGTATTCGACCTTCACGTTCGCGCTGAGCTGCTTCCGGTTGTTGAAGATGTCCTGGGTGCGGTAATCCCAGACGTAGGCCGGCTGCGCGGTGGTGTTCTGAAAATCCCGCGTGGTGCGAAACATGCCCGCGACGTTCTCGCTGTAGAACGTGTTCACGACGACGCCGAGGTTCCGTTCGCCGCCGAGGACGCTGAAGATCTCGTGGTACCCGACGTTGAGCAACGGATGGAAGCGGTGGGCCTCGCGCATCGGAATCTGGTCGGTGAACGACGGCGCCAGCCGCCCGGCAAAGCTGTACGTGATCCGGCGCTTGTCGGCCATGCTGAGCGACGAACGCGTCTTGAGATTGAGCGTGCCGCCCATCGAGGCCGCACCCTTGTCCGGCGTGTGGCCCTTGATCAACTCGACCTGGTCGAAGAGCGCCCCCGTGAGGATGCTCATCGGGAAATTGCGGCCCATGCCGCCTTCGCTCGCCATGATGGTGTTGTCCATCGTGACCGCGTTGAGCCCCGGGCCCATGCCGCGGATGACGAGGCTCGTGACATTGCCCTCGGCGTCGAGATTGCCCGCCACGCCGGGCAGCCGGATGGCGACCTCGCCCGGGCTGCGGTTCGGCAGGTTGCCGAAGGAGTCCATCGCGACGATGTTCTTCACGTTGTCGGCGTTGCGCTGCGCCGTGATCGCCGCCGCGGCGCCCTCGCGATCGCCCGTGACCTTGAACGCCTGCAGCTTGTAGATGCCGGCGGTGAGATCGACGTTCTTTACCGCCCGCTGCCCGGCGGCGACCGTCACCCGGTCCTTGAACGGATCGAGGCCGATGTAGGAAACAACCACGTCGTGCGTGCCCGCCGGCACTTCCGCGAGCACGTAGCGGCCCGTGATGTCCGTGAGCGCACTCAGGCCCAGGGCGGGCACCTCGACCCGGGCTCCCTCAAGCAGGTTGCCGGTCGCGGTGTTGTTGACGGTGCCCGTCAGGGTCCCCGTGTCGGCGGCCCGCGCCGCCGGCAGGAAAAGGACGAGGCAGAGACCGAGGGCAGCCAGCAACGGCGACACGAGGCGCCGGACACGAACACACCGGGCAAACGGGGTGGAGTTCACGTTATTCGGAGATGAGGGGGGCTGGACCGGCGCGACGGAAGTATCGCTCCGGTTACTTGGCGAGCGTGGCCCCCGCCTGCCAGGCACTCAACGTCTATGGTCGCGTTCGCTCACAAACTGCAAAAGCGCGCACGATCGGCAACCGGGCCGGGGCCGGCCCGGCCGGTCGAGCGCTCCCGGCGGCGCCGTATCCAGTTCCTCTCTACACGACGGCCCGGCGCCCGCGGATCGGCCCGGGGCCGGCGCACGGATGGTCAGATCCGGTTCAGCTGCCAGATCGCCGCGTTCAGGGCGGTCGCGAAACTGACCCAGGCCACGTACGGCGCCCAGAGGAGGCCGGCGATCCGGTCGACGCGCCAGAACACCACGAGCGCCAGCACCAGCAGCAGCCAGAGTCCCCCGATGTTGACCAGCGCCAGGTCGGGCCGCCGCAGTCCGAAGAACAGCACCGACCACAGGGCGTTGAGCACCAGCTGCGTCCCGTAAAGCCGGAGCACGCCGAACGCCGCCGGCCCGGTCAGGCGGCGCCAGACCCGCCAGGCCGCCACCGCCATGCCGACGTAAAGCGCGCTCCAGACCGGGGCAAACAGCCAGCCCGGCGGCGTCCAGGCCGGCTTGGCCAGGCCGGGATACCAGGTCTTCACGTTCTCCGCGGTCGCGACCGAGCCCACGGCCGCGGCGGCAAAGGTGACGACGAGGAAGCCGATCAGGGGCCAGGGGCGGAACGCAGGAGACGATGCCATCGCGCAAAGGCGTCCGGTCCGGCGCAAAGGTCAAATCGCGACGGCGGACCGCTCCCCACCCCGGTGCGTCCGACCGCTTGACTCCACGTGCGGCGAGGCGTTTCGTCGAACCCAATGAGCTGGTTCCGACGCACCCTGTTGTTCTGCGCGCTGTGGAGCGGCGTGCACGCGCAGGTCACGTTGGATTTCCAGAACCTGTCGCTGCTGGACTACGGCATCATTCCCTCGGACTACGGCTCCAACCTGACGCCCAACCTCGCGGGCATCAGCTACCGGACCTTCACCGCCGCCACCAACGTCACGCTGACGAACTATCTCGAGTTCTGGAACACCGGCTACGGCGATCTCACGAAAGTCGCGTTCGCGTCGAGCAACGGTTACGCCGCGGAGCTGTCCATCAGCGCGGCGGCCGGCTACGCGGTGCGGCTCCTGTCGTTCGACATGGCCGGGTGGCCTTCGGCCGACCGGACCAACGCCATCATGCGGCTGACCGATGGCGCCGGCACCACGCTGCTCAACTACGCGGCGGCCGGGCCGGTCGCGATCCAGGGCGACTCCGTGGGCCCGCAGCATTCCGCGTTCGCGCCGAACGTCGTCGCAGGCACGGTGCGCATCCAGTGGGGCAACGACTGGAATGTCGGCATCGACAACATCCGGTTTCAGATCGTGCCCATCCCCGAGCCACCCGCCTGGATCCTGCTCGCCCTGGGCGGGACGGTGGGCGCCTGGTGGCTGCGGCGCCGACGCCAATCCTAGCCCGTGATCCTCGCTCCCCGCCCCGCGCCGCGCCTGGCTGCCGCCACGCTGCTGGCCCTCGCCTTCCTGACCGGCTGCACGACGCCCGCACCGACGTCCCAGGCTCCTGAATACGACGTCGTCGTCCGCGGCGGCCGCGTGCTCGACGGCACCGGCGCTCCCGCCGTGGCAGCCGACGTCGCCATCCGCGATGGACGGATCGCCGCGGTCGGCCGGGTCGCGGGCCGCGGGCGGACCGAGATCGACGCCGGCGGCAAGGTCGTCGCGCCGGGCTTCATCGACGTGCATGCCCACGCGGAGGACGTCACCGCGCTGCCGGCGGGCGAGAATTTCCTCCGCATGGGCGTGACGACCATCGTCACCGGCAACTGCGGCGGCTCGAAGCTCAACGTCGCGGAGTTCTTCAACCAGATCACGCAGACGCAGGTCGGCCTCAACGTCGCCACCCTCATCGGTCACAATACCGTGCGTGGCCAGGTCATGGGCGGCAGTTTCGCCCGTCCGCCCACCGCCGCCGAACTCGAACGCATGCGCGGGCTGGTCGACCAGGCGATGAAGGACGGCGCCGTCGGCCTGAGCACCGGCCTGATCTACCTGCCGGGGACCTTCGCCAAGACGGACGAGATCGTGGCCCTCGCGCAGGTCGCCTCGGCCTACGGCGGGATCTACGCGAGCCACATGCGCAACGAAGGCTCGGGCATCGTCAGTGCCCTCGATGAGCTCACCACGATTGCGCGCGAAGCGAAGATCCCGGCCGAGGTCTCGCACCTGAAGCTTTCCGGCCCCAGCGCCTGGAACCGGGCCGACGAGATCATCGCGTACCTCGATCGCGCCCGCGCGAGCGGATTGAAGATCACGCATGACCAGTACGCCTACACCGCATCGAGCACGGGGATCAGTTCGCTGATCGCCGCCGAGTTTCGCGAAGGCGGCGCCGCCCGGTTCAAGGCCCGCCGCGCCGATCCTGCGACCAAGGCCCGGATGGTGGCGGAAATGAAGGAGTCGATCGCGAAGAACAAGCGCGGCGACTACACGTACGCCGTGGTCGCCAACTTCCGCGCCGACCCGCGGATCAACGGCAAGACCATTCCCCAGGCCGCGAAGCTGCTCCGCGGCTCCGACACGCTCGACGACCAGATCGAGACCATCCTCGACATCGAGGCCCGCGGCGGCGCCCAGGGCGTGTTTCACGGGATGAACGAGGCCGACCTCCGCAAGTTTCTCACCCTGCCCCACACCATGGTCGCCTCCGACGCCGGGGTGCGCCGCTTCGGTGACGGCGTGCCGCACCCGCGCGGCTACGGCAACAACGCCCGCGTGCTCGGCCGCTATGTGCGCGAACTCCAGTTGCTCCCGCTCGAGGAGGCCGTGCGCAAGATGTCCTCGCTCCCCGCGCAGACCTTCAACCTGAAGCACCGCGGCGAACTGAAGCCCGGCTACGTGGCCGACGTGGTCGTCTTCGATCCGGCGAAAGTCGGAGATCCGTCCACCTTCGACGATCCGCATCACTACGCCGTCGGCTTCAGCGATGTGCTCGTGAACGGCACGCCTGTGATCCGCGACGCCCAGCTCACCGCCGCCCGGCCCGGCCGGCCGGTGAAACGCGCCGAGTAAGAGTCCGGCAGAACCACTAAACACACGAAATACACGAAAACAAATTCTCCGCCTTTCGTGTTTTTCGTGTTTTTCGTGGTCCACCCCCGCTCTTCGGTTCTGCGGCAACCTACGCTTTTCGGATGAAATCCATCCCTCTTCCCGCCACCTCCTTCACGCCGCAGCCCTACACTGGCCCGTCCGCGGCGGAGGTGCTGGCGCTGCGCCAACAGTACCTCAATCCCGGGCTCTTCCTCTATTACAAGCGGCCGATCATGGTCGTGGAGGGGAAAATGCAGTGGGTCTGGGACGACACCGGCAAACGCTACCTCGACGGCATCGGCGGGATCGTGACCGTCAGCGTCGGGCACTGCCACCCGCACGTCACCGCCGCCGCGCGCCGGCAGATGGAGACGCTGCAGCATTCGACCACGATCTACCTGCAGCCCCGGATCGCCGAATTCGCCGAGAAGCTCGCGTCCAAGATGCCGGGCGACCTGAAGGTCTGCTACTTCGTCAATTCCGGCTCCGAAGCCAACGACCTCGCGCTCATGATGGCGCGGCTCCATACGGGCAACTACGACCTGATCGCGCTGCGCAACGGCTACCACGGGGGCAACGCCAGCGGCATGGGCGTCACCGCCCAGAGCACCTGGAAATTCAACGTCCCGCACTCCTTCGGCGTCCACCATGCCGTCGCGCCGTATCCGTATCGTGGACACTTCGGCTACGACGACCCGGATGCCGGACGGAAGTACGCGGATGACGTCCGGAACCTGATCGAGTACGCCACGCCCGGCAAGGTCGCCGGCTTCATCGCCGAGTCGATCCAGGGCGTCGGCGGTTTCGTGGAGTTTCCCGACGGCTATCTGCGCCACGTCTACGAGCACGTCCGCGCCGCGGGCGGCGTGTGCATCGCCGACGAGGTGCAGACCGGCTTCGGTCGCACCGGCACGCACTACTGGGGCTTTGAAACCCAGGGCGTGCGGCCCGACATCGTCACGCTCGCCAAGGGCATCGGCAACGGCGCCCCGCTTGCCGCCGTCGTCACGACGCCGCAGATCGCCGCCGTGATGAAGCAGAAGGTTCATTTCAACACCTTCGGTGGCAATCCGGTCGTCAGTGCGATCGGCAAGGCCGTGCTCGAAGTGATCGAGCGCGAAAATCTCCAGGCCAACTGCCTCGAGCTCGGAGCCCACCTGCGCGCCGGCCTCGAGCGCCTCAAGTCGCGGCATCCGATCATCGGCGACATCCGCGGCCGGGGCCTGCTGCTCGGCATCGAGTTCGTCAAGGACCGCGCCACCAAGCAGCCCGGCCGCGAGGAATGCGCCCAGGCGGTGGAGAACGCGCGCGAGCTTGGCCTGCTGCTGGGCAAGGGCGGACTCTGGGGGCAGACGATCCGCTTCGCTCCGCCGATGTGCCTCACCCGGGCCGACGCCGACTTCGCGCTGGCGGTTCTCGACGAGGCGATCGGGGCCGTACCGGCATAGATTGAACCGGAAGGCCGGGACGAAGGGACGGACTCTGCCCGAGCGTCCCGCGTTTCCAGTTCAAGACCCGCCCGGCATCGGAAACGGCACCGTGCGCTGGCAGAGCTGCAGCGGCACACCCCATGGGTCGCGCATCATGACCAGCACCGAGCCGTCGGGCTGCGGTTCCTCGCGCACGAGAGTCGCCCCGGCCCGCTCCAGCCGCGCCCGCTCGGCCTTCGCGTCCCCGGCGACGACGGCGAGATGGAAGTTCAGCGGCGGCATCGCCGCGTAGTCCGGCAGGGCGACACTCGTGTTCGCGTAGAGCTCGACGATCGTCCGCCCCGTCTCGTCCGCGAGAAAGTGCGTGAACGGCGCATCGGCACGCGACCGGGCGATGACGAAGCCGAGCTGCTGCACGTACCACTGCGCCTGCGCGCGGGGGTCGGGGACATTGAGGGCGAAGTGTTCGAATTTCATGGAGAGGACAGGCTTTAAAATCAGCCGCTGCGGCCGCACGGGAGTTTTCTCCGAGCCATCCTGTAGATCCTGTCATCCTGTCAAACCAAGGACAGGATTGCAGGATGTGCAGGATGGGTGCGGTCCGATCGGCTTTCATCCCGTCACGCGAGCCTGGACTGTCAGCCCGGCCCGGTAATGAGCTAGATTTCGCCAAGGATTGGTGTAACTGACCTTTCGCCTCATGAAACGCACCGCCTTCCTCCGCCTGCTCGGTCTCCTCGGCCTGTTCGCCTGCCCGTCCGTCCTCCTCGCCGCCGACGACTACAAGGTCGGTCCCGACGCGATGCCCCAGCCGGGCGTCCCGGCCGGCAAGGTGATGAAGCACACGTGGGAGAGCAAAATCTTCCCCAACACCACGCGCGACTACTGGGTCTACGTCCCGGCCCAGTACGATGGCCGGCGGCCGGCCGCCGTCATGGTGTTCCAGGATGGCGAAGGCTGCGTGAACCCGAACGGCACGATTCGCGTGCCGACTGTATTCGACAATCTGATTCACCGAAAGGAGATGCCGGTCACGATCGGCATCTTCATCAACCCGGGCGGGTTGAAGGACGCGTCGAACCCCAAGGCGCGCAGCCGCGGCAACCGTTCGTTCGAGTACGACACGCTTTCCGACCAGTACGCGCGCTTCCTGCTCGAGGAGATCCTGCCCGAGGTCGGCAAGAGCTACAAACTCACGTCCGACCCCGAAGGCCGCGCGATCCAGGGGAACTCTTCCGGCGGCATCTGCGCCTTCACCGTCGCCTGGCAGCGGCCCGATGCGTTTCGCAAGGTGGTCAGCTATATCGGCAGCTTCACCTCGATCGCGTATCGGCCGGCCCAGGACGGCAAGCCGATGCAGCCCGGCGGCGATCTCTACCCCACCCTCATCCGGAAGAACCCGATCAAGCCGCTGAAGATCTTCCTCCAGGACGGGGCCAACGACCTCGATAACTCCCACGGCAACTGGTTTCTCGCCAACCAGCAGATGCTGTCCGCGCTGCTCTGGGCCAACAAGAACGCCGACGAGCAGAAGAAGCCCGGTCCCCGCTACCAGGTGAAGCACGAGTGGGGCGACGGCGCCCACAACGGCAAGCACGGCGGGGCGATCTTCCCCGACGTGATGCGCTGGCTGTGGCAGGGCTATGGGCCGAAGGAATGAGTTGAGAGTTGAGAGCTGAGAGTTGAGAGACCGAGCCACCAAGACACTACCTGCTTTCCAATCCGCTCGGGAACACCGTCCAGGCGCTTCGTCTCTCAACTCTCACCTCTCAACTTAGCCCGCATGCGTCACTCTGAGCCGCCGCGTGCGTCCTGCCCCACGATGGATCGCCGCCCCTATCTGGACCACGGTCTGACGCGTCTGCCGTGGTGGACGGCCTTCGACCCGCGCTGCAGTCTGCGCGCGCGCGCCGCCCTGCTGGTCGCGACCGGCGGAGCTCTTTTCACCGCGCTCCTGATCTGGCTCGCCGGCACCCTGCTGCAGCGCGAAGTCCGGGCCACCAAGGGCGCCGCGTTCGACACGCTCGCGTTTCAACTGGGTGACAAGGTCGACCGCGCCCTCTACGAGCGCTACCGCACCCTGGTGCATGCCGCCTCGCTCGACCCGCTGCGGCGCAACGACCCCTCGCCCACCGAGCGCCGCCGGCTGCTGGAGTCGCTCGTCGAGTCTTCCCCCGACTTCGCCTGGATCGGCTTCGCCGACGCCACCGGCCGCATCCTCTCGGCCACCGGTGGCTGGCTCGAGCACACCGATGCGGCCCAGCGGCCGTGGTTTCGCGGTGCCCGCGAGCAGCCGTTTCTCGGCGCGCTGCGGGACAACCCCGAGCTGGCGCGGCAGCTGCCCGCCAGCCTCGAGGGCAACGCGAGCACCCGCTTCATGGAACTCGCCGTGCCGGTCCAGGGCGCCGACGGCCGCTTCGCCGGGGTGCTCGCCGCCCAGGTTCGTTGGGGCTGGTCCCGCGAAGTGCAGCTCTCGGTCGTCCCGGAAGCGGTCGCCCGCGATCAGGTCGCCGCCACCGTGTACGGCGCCGATGGTGACATCCTGCTCGACTCGGGCGCGCTCGGCTGGAGCCACCCGCCCGCCGTGCCCGCCGTCGGCGACACCCGACGGGCGCGCGGCTGGATGATCGAGACGACGCCGGAAGGCGGGACGTTCCTGACCGGCTTCTCCCGCAGCCGGGGCTTTCGTGAATTCCGTGGACTCGGCTGGATCGCCGTCGTGCGCCAGCCGGTGCGCCTGGCCTTCGCCCCCGTCGCCGCCCTGCAGCAGTCGCTGGCGCGCTGGGGCTTCGGGATCGTCGTTGCCGGCGTCATCGCCGCCTGGTGGCTCGCCGGCCGTCTCACGCGCCGGCTGCACTCGATCACCGCCGCGGCCCAGCGTATCCGCGAAGGGGATATCCTCGCCGTCCTGCCTCATCCGCCGGACGAAAGCGAGATGTCCCGCATGTGCCGCGCGGTCGGCGGACTGGTCGAGGACCTGCGGGTGCGCCCGGAAAACCCGCCGGCAGCTCCGCCGCCAGGCGAGCGCCTGCTTTGAGTCCGCAGGCGGTTGTGGGAGCGGCTTTGCGCCGCGACTTGATGGTCGGCCTCATGTTCGGTCGCGGCGTAAAACCGCTCCCACAGTCGCTCCCACAGCCTCTCCCACAGTTTCTCCCACCGCTTCTCCCACAGGCGCGCCTACGACCGCGGCATCGCACCGACTCCGTCACTTCGTCCCCGCCGCCGCCACATCCGCCGCCTGCACCTGCACGGCCTGATCGTATCCGCCCAGCAAGGACTGGAGTCGTGCCGGATCGCCGGCCGCCCGCTGCACGAGCGCGACGGCATAGGCGCGCGCGGCGGTAAACTTTCCGTCCCCGTCGGCATCGATCCAGATCGGATTGGTCGAACCGATCACGCGGGGTGTGAAGATCCGGGAGCTCGCCTGGTACGGCCGCGGCGTCTCGCAGTACGGCGCCGTTACTCCGGGGCCGGTCGCAATCGCCACCAGATGCACATCGTGCGCCGGCCGCGGCAGCGTCCATTCGACGCGGGCCTTCCGGACGGCCCGGGTCGCCGCGACCGGTTGCGCGCGCACCTTGATGCCGTTGGCGAAGAGCTCGACCCGATCGGCGTTGACCCAGGAAGGTCCGGTCACCTCGACCACGATGCGCACCTCGCCGCCCAGGCCGGTCGCGAGATCGCCGACAGTGAAGCGGTCGTCCACGGACATCTGCGCCAGCAGGCCCAGGCTGACCAGCAGCTTCCCGGCCCGGAAACTCGCGCAGATTTCCTCGACGTCGATCGCGGCGGGATCGGCCGCCTGGCTGACCGCATAGGTCCGCGCCTGTCCGAGGATGAACCGGCTGACGTCGTGCGTGTCGCTCGAACCGATCGCCGCTACGCGGTGGCCGCGGTTCAGCAGCGCGAACCAGTCACGGTACAACCGCATGATATCCGACTGCATCGCCGCCGAGGTCACGACCTCGATCGCGTCGACCGCAAACTCCGGGGCAGACTTCAGATCACCGGTGGCGGCGTTGAAGTTTTCCGGCCCCAGCGGCGTGAAGTTCGAGTGCACGTCGCGCGGGTGGTTGAGCGTGATCACGCGGGCTCCGGTCACGGTGCGAATGCTGGCGAGCAGGGCGGGCCAGTCGGTGAGTTGCGCATCCGGCAGCGCGGCGCCCGCCTTGACCGGGAAGGCGTTGAAGTGGCCGGCCTTCGTCGTCACCTCGTTGCCAACCACGGAGCGAAAGTGCGGGTTCATGCCGGTGCGTGCCGCGGCCTCGGTGTAGTCGGCGTGGTGGTTGTGGTCGGTCGCGACCGCGAGCTCGATGCCCTCGCCCGCAATCGTGAGCATCCGCTCGTCGAGGGTCGCGTCGCCATGCTTGCTGAACGTCAGCGTGTGAATGTGGGTGTCGCACGCGACCAGACCCGGCGTCGGCACCTCGCGGCGAATCGTCAGCGCGAGCCGGCGCGTGTCGCCCGCGGCGACGGTCACGCGCTCCGTCGCGACGCTGTACTCGAAGCCGCGGCCCGCGTGCAGCACGTACGTGCCCGGCGCGACGCCGAGACGCGCGCGGCCGTCGCCCGTGTAGACGACGCCCGTGCGTTCCGCGAGGGGCGAGGCAGCCGACGCGGCCAGCGGCACCAGCGCGTCCTCGCCGTCGACCAGCGTCAGCCGGCACGGCACCCCGCGCCCCGTCGCCGCGTCGCTCACCTCGACCTCCAGGGTCGCCTGCGCCAGCACCTCGGCCCGCGACCGGGCATCGAGTACGAATTCGCCCACCACGATGTCGTCGACGACCCGCGACGGCGCCCGCGAAATCACGAGCTGATTCTCGCCGGCCTTGAGCAGGCCGGCGGGCACGCTGAACGCGCGCACCAGCGGCTGCGCGAGCATTTCCAGCGCGCCGAGCCGGCGACCGTTGAGCGCGACCTGCCACGCCGTCTTCACGTCGCGCTGGCGAACCAGCAACGTGGACTCGGCCACATTGCTCTCAGCCGTGAAGCGGAGTTCGAGCTGCGGCCCGTGCGGCGGCCCCGGTTCGAATTCCTGCCACTCCGGCTGGCCCGGCACGCCGAGATGGTAACGATTCGCGTCGATGACACGGGGCGCGGTGCCGACGGCGGCACCGCTCGCAACGGACAGCAAGCAGACGAAGGCGAGGAAGGGTCTCATGTTCCCGCGTGCGCGAATGCTCCGCGGCGCGTCCCTCATGCTCGGGGACATGACGGCTCGGATCAACCCCGCGCCGTGCGCCGCGTTTTCGGTTCTTCGTATCGACCGTACGCAGAAAAACTCCGGACCCACGCGAACATTTCCCTTGCGCCGGGAAGGATCCGTTCCACTGGTATGACCCAGCCAGTCCAGTCAGTGTTCAGATGCACGGTGGTTATCGTGATTTGAGTCCGACAGGGAAGATGTCCGGTTAGTCCGAATCGTCAGCGGCGGGCGCGGGTCCGCCGGTCAGAGATCGTCCGCTAACGTCAGGTTTGGCCT
>JAEUHA010000062.1 GCA_016793535.1 Opitutaceae bacterium
GTCGGCTCCCCCTTGATCCGCACCGCGCACGAGAGATCGGAGAAACTCGCCTCCCTCGCTGGCTTTGCGGCCGGCGTGGCGCACGAGATCCGCAATCCACTCACGGCGGTCAAAGCCCGCCTCTACACCCTGCAGAAACGCCTCGCCAAAGACTCCCCCGAAGCCGCGGATGCACAGTTCATCGATGAAGAGATAAATCGACTGGAACGTATCGTGCGCGACTTCCTCAAGTCTGCGCGCCCGGGCGATCCTCTGCTCGCGCCCATCTCCCCGGCCGAGTTGTTGCGCGAGGTGCGGGAGTTGATGGGGGCCGAGTGCAGGATGTCCGCGATCCGGCTCACCATCCCGGCCGCGGTGCAGACTCCGGTCCTCGCCGACCGGCAGCAGATGAAGCAAGTCTTGATCAACCTGGTTCGAAACGCCGCGGAGAGCATCGGCCGCGGAGGACGAATCATGCTGCGCGCCCGGCCGGTCCAGGTCGGCTTTGGCGCGGAACACACACGGGATGCCATCTGCCTCGAAGTGCAGGACACGGGCCGGGGCATTCCGCCCGAAGTACAGCCGAAGCTCTTCGATCCGTTCTTCACCACCAAGCCGGGCGGTACCGGCCTCGGACTCGCGATCGCGCGGCGGATCATTAATCGACACGGTGGCACGCTACGATTCGAGACGAGCGCGAAAGGCACCGTATTCCGAGTCGTCCTGCCCGTGGCAGCAAGCGCATGACCACCACCACGATCCTGCTCGTCGAGGACGACGCTCGCATCGCCGGCGAACTGCAGCGCGTGCTCGAAGCCGAAGGATGGACGGTCACCCGGGCCGCCTCGGCCGAGGCCGGACTGGCCAAGGTGGCGGAAGAGAAATGCGATCTCGTCCTCACCGACGTTCGGCTGCCGGGCGCGAGCGGAACGGAGCTCCTCAAGCGGCTCCACGCCGAGCGGCCGCGATTGCCGGTCATCCTGATGACAGCGCATGGCACCGCCGAAACCGCCATCGAGGCGACGAAGCTCGGGGCGTACGACTATCTGCTGAAGCCATTCGAGATACCTGATCTGCTGGCAGCCGCGAAAAAGGCGCTGACCAACAGTCGGCTCATGTTCGCGCCGGTGATGCTCGGCGGTGCCTCGGCCGCTCGCGAAGCCATGGTCGGTCGGAGCCGCGCGATGCAGGAAATCTACAAGGAAATCGGCCGGGTGGCGGCCAAGCCAGTGACCGTGCTCATCCGCGGCGAAACGGGGACCGGCAAGGAACTCGTCGCCCGCGCCATCTACCAGCATAGCGACCGCGCGGACCGGCCGTTCATCGCGGTCAACTGCGCGGCCATTCCCGAGACCCTCCTGGAAAGCGAACTTTTCGGACACGAACGGGGCTCCTTCACGGGCGCCGAAGCGCGACGCATCGGCCGCTTCGAGCAGGCCAACGGCGGCACGATTTTTCTCGACGAAATCGGCGACCTGAGCGCCAACACGCAGGCCAAGCTCCTGCGCGTACTCCAGGAAAAGTCCCTGCAGCGGCTCGGTGGCCGGGAGACCATCCCCATTGACGCGCGCGTGCTCGCCGCCACCCATCACGACCTCGATCGGGCCATTCACGAGCAGCAGTTTCGCCCGGATCTTTTCTACCGCCTTAGCGGTGTCGTGATCGCCCTGCCACCCCTGCGCGAACGCCGCGACGATATCCCGGCGCTCGTGCAGTATTTCCTCCGCCGCCACGGCAAGGACTTGGGAGCGAAGCATCCCTCCATTCATCCCAAGGCTCTGGACTTGCTCCGCGAGCACTCCTGGCCTGGCAACATCCGTGAGCTCGAAAACGTGGTCCGCCACGCCCTGCTGCAGGCGCGCGGCTACTGTGTCGCCGTCGCCGACATCCGCAAGGCACTGGGGGGCGCACCACACCGCTCCCCGGGGATCTCACCCATCGCCCGGCACGTCGCCGACCTGCTGGCCGCCGCCAGCCGCGGTGAACGGGAGAACGTGCGCGCCAGCCTGCAGGAAGACGCGGACCGGGAGTTGTTCGCCCAAGCGATCACGCTCGCCGGCGGTAACCAGGCCAAAGCGGCCCGCTGGCTCGGCGTCTCGAGGATCACCATGCGCGAGAAACTATCCCATTTCGGCGTTCGTCCCCGTGAAGTTCCGCCCTCGAGTCCGGCGCGACGGCCGTGATCCCCGTGGCCGCGCGGGAATCGCTGGCGACGTCCAAGCGCGTCGCCAGCCGCGCCGGAAGTCGACGGATTGCCGCACGGCGCTCCGTACGGATTGGCGCCCGGCCCTGGTGTATTCGTGCGTCACGATCGGGCTGGCGCCAATGCGTAGAATGCCGACTCCGAGTACGCGGCGGTTGTGAGACGGCGACTGGTTTCACTCCCAAAAACGCCTCCCGCAACCGACATTGTCTTCCGCCAGCAGGTCCTTCGCCTACGCGAAGAGAGCCTACTGAACGCTGGGCGGGAGTATGTCGGCGCGCTCCCGTGGTAGAATTCGACCTGCGCCGTGATCTATTCTCGGACCGCCCGAATCGAGCTCGATCGTCGCTTCATTGTCGGAGACAACTCGGTCCAAGGGCCAAGTACTGTAGGGCTACAGAGAATGTCGGCCCGAGCGCGATCTCGGCACGGGACTCGATCGAAAGGCCGGTGACATGTCCGGGACTCGAGCGTTTTTCGCGCATTGAACTGAGCCCTAAACGGAACGAATTCAGCGCGACGCGAAGCGATAGGGACGCTGAACGCTGCGCGAATCGATCGGGTCTTGATTGTATTAAGGATCCAGCAAAAACCTGCGCCAACGATTGCGCGCGCCATTGCTTTCTTGCCATTGGTTGCCCCGAGCCGGGGGGGGCGGGGGCGGCGGCGAGCGCCCCGCTTTCCGGGGCGGCGGACACCCCCGAAGGCGGAGCCGAGCCGCCGGCGCTTGACCTTGGGATCTGAGATTTCCCTGCTGAAAAAGCGAGCGTTCGGACTCGTTTTCGAGCCGCAACGGAGCCGGCACCGCGGAGCCTTCGTCGAATGACTTAGGAAACTATGAACTCCATAGGGTATTGCGTCTTCCAACCAAACACGTGCGCAAGTGGGGCGAAAACCAAGGCGGCTGTTTTTGGCTTGGGCGCGATCGAGCTCAGAAACGCGGTTCGAAGCGCGGCGAAGGATCGCTACCGGAAATTCGGTGGGCACGGATCATTGAGCCGAAGCGGCGAGCGGCTGAACTCGGAACGCATGAACTCCTCCCAACTTGAATTCGACGTGCCCGTGGCTTCGCCCGCGGCACGTGAACGTGTTTCCCGCGACGCCCGTCCGTCCGCGGCGGTGCCGGTGGAGGTTCGCACGCCGCGGCCGGTGCGAACCACGAGCGATGTTGTCGCGGTCGAGTCGCTCTGCACGTTCGCTGAGGCGGCGCGCATGCTGGGAATATCGCTCCGGCAGTTTCGGCGGCTTGTCGATGGCGGCCGAATTGCTTTCGTCAAAGTCAGCGAACGGTCGCCGCGTATTCGGCCCAGTGAGCTGCAACGTTTCCTCGCGGCGTCGGTCGTCCAATACTCCGAGGTGAAATCATGATCGAATACGTCTTCAGGCATTCGCGGATCGTGGACGGAAAGAAAGTGCTTTCGCGGGTCTTCAGCGGCCGCTACGCGATCGAGAAGGGAGCGAAGCCAGTCTCCGTTTGTCTGAACACCCCGGACCGTGAGATTGCCCGAAAGCGCCTTCGCGCGATTGTCCTCGAGAAGCAGCGAGAGCAAGAGGGCATCATCGCGCCGAAGGCAGTCCGGGTCGCCGCGGCTACGCCCCTCGCTGAACTGATCAGCGACTACGAAATCGACCTCGAAGGTCGCGGACTGGATGACCGCCACGTGCACGATACGATCGCGCGGCTGAAGCGGATGGTAGCGGAGTCGGGCTGGCGGGCGTTGAGCGATATCCGGCCCGATGTATTCGTGCGGTGGCGCGCGTCGCTCACCTGCTCCGCGAAGACCGTTAAAGAATACCAGACGTCCGCGGTGGCGTTTTTGAACTGGCTCGTGCGGGTCGATCGGCTCGCGACCAACCCACTCGCGAAAATCGACAAGATCGACGCCCGGGGAAAACAGGTGCGCGAGCCGCGGGCCTTCACCGAAGATGAGCTGCGCCGCTTGTTCGCGGTCGCGGGGCCCCGCTTGCCGGCCTATCTGGTGCTCCTCTACACCGGTCAGCGCAAAGAGGAGGTTCGGTCACTCGTCTGGGGTGATCTGCATCTGGACGAGGTCCAACCCTACGTGCTCGTCCGCGAATCGACGACGAAGGACAAGGACAAGCGGGCCGTACCGTTGCACCGTGATCTGGCAGCGTTGTTGCGCGAGATGAGGCCGGCGCATGCGACGCCCACCACCTCGGTGTTCTTTGGCCGATTCCCGAAGTACGAAAGCCTGCGGGCGGATCTGGAGCGGGCGGGCGTCCCGCATACGGATGATCTCGGCCGCGTCGTGCACTTTCATGCCTTCCGGAAGACCTGGCAGACGCTGGGCGTACGGTACGGCATTAACCAGCGTGCCGCGCAGGAAGTCCTCGGACATTCCGATCCCTCACTCACCGCCCGGGCGTACACGGACGTCGCCGCTCTCGCCTTACACTCGGAGATCGCGAAGTTGCCCTGGATTTCGGGCTCTCCGAAAAGCACACAAATAGGCACACAAAAACCCGGCAATCCGGGTCATCCCACGTCATTTCGGGTCATCGAAGGCACGGCGGATAAATTTCCGCAAGTCGCTATGCTCGGATCGTTTAGTCCCTTTCTGACGCTCTCCGTCACTTCCGGTCACAGACCTGAAATGGTGGACGCTACTGGACTCGAACCAGTGACCCCGTGCGTGTGAAGCACGTGCTCTAACCAACTGAGCTAAGCGTCCGGATTGGGGGCGAGAACGTGGACAGCGACGCGCGGCGAAGCAATTCTGTTTTCGCCATTTTTGCTCCCGAAACTCCGTCTGCCCTTTTCCCTGGGAGCGCGGTCGTCCCCGGCCGCAATTTCAATCCTGCAGCCGGGGACGGCCGCGCTCCCACCGGTAAATCGCGATTCGGACGGGTTTACCTACTTCCGCGTCACGACCGCGCGCTTCCGCCCTGGAAACAACGTGCGGCAGATCTCGCATTTCGTGCCGTCGCATCCCCGCGCCGTGCAATGCTCGCGGCCGAAGAAGATGATCCGCAGATGGAGCGAGTTCCAGTGCTCCCTGGGGAAGAGTTGCTTCAGGTCCGCCTCCGTCTGCGCTACACTGCGGCCGTCGCTCAGCTTCCACCGCTGCGCGAGCCGGTGAATGTGCGTGTCGACCGGAAACGCCGGCACACCGAACGCCTGCGCCATCACCACGCTCGCGGTCTTGTGCCCCACGCCGGGCAATTCCTCCAGTTCCTCGAACGTCCGCGGCACCTGGCCGTGATGCCGCTCCAGCAGCTGCTGCGACAGATCGCGGATCGCCTGCGCCTTCCGCGGCGAAAGCCCGCACGGGCGGACGATGGTGTCGATCTGCGCCACCGGGAGGGCCGCCATCTTGGCCGGCGTATCCGCCAGCGCAAAGAGGCGCGGCGTGGTCAGGTTGACGCGTTTGTCGGTGCACTGGGCCGACAGCAACACGGCGATGAGCAGTGTGAAGGCATCCTTGTGGTCAAGCGGGACCGGGGTCTCCGGGTACAGCTCGGCCAGGCGCCGATCGACGTATGCGGCGCGGGCGGCGCGAGTGGAGAAAGGGAAGCGTTCGGACACGCCACCCACTTCGGTCACCCGCGACAAAAACCGCAAGCCGCTGCTCCCGGCCCCACCGCTCCGTCGGCGCGGCCAAATCTCGGTTGCGCGGGCGGCGGTCGGGCGTACGGTCGGAATCCATGTCCTCGCTTCGTGACCTGCTCGCGCCCTCCGACACGTTTTCCCGCCGCCATCACGGTGACAACGCCGCCGAAACGGCCGAGATGCTCGGGCTGCTGGGCTACGGTTCCATCGACGCGCTGACCGACGCCGCGGTACCGCCGCAGATCCGGCGCGGTCCGCTGGAGTTGCCCGCCGCCTGCGGAGAGAACGCGGCGCTGGCCGAGCTTCGCGCCATCGCGGCGGACAATCGCGTCTATCGCAGCTTCATCGGGCTCGGCTACTACGAGACATTCACGCCCCCGGTCATCCAGCGCAACATCCTCGAGAATCCCGGCTGGTACACCGCCTACACGCCCTATCAGGCCGAGATTTCCCAAGGCCGGCTCGAGGCGCTGCTCAATTTCCAGACCCTCGTCACCGATCTGACCGCCCTCGAAATCGCCAACGCCTCAATGCTCGACGAGGGCACCGCCGCGGCGGAAGCGATGATGATGTGCCATCGCCTGAAGGAAGGGGATGCCGGATCGCATCGCACGTTCTTCGTCTCGGCGCAGTGCCACCCCCAGACGATCGACATCGTGAAGACCCGGGCGAAGCCCCTCGGGATCACGGTGCTGGTCGGCGACCACCGCAGCTTTCAGCCGGACGCCGGCTGCTTCGGCGTGCTCGTGCAGTATCCGGACACCACCGGCTCGGTCCACGATTTCGAATCGTTCTTCGCCGCGGCGCATGCGGCGGGAGCCTTCACCATCGTCGCAACGGACCTGCTCGCCCTCACGCTGCTGCGTCCCCCGGGGGAATTCGGCGCCGATGTCGCCGTCGGCTCCGCCCAGCGCTTCGGCGTGCCGATGGGGTTCGGCGGCCCGCATGCCGGCTTTCTTGCCACAAAGGACGCCTTCAAGCGCCAGATGCCGGGCCGGCTGGTCGGCGTCTCCAAGGACGCCCAGGGGAATCCCGCGATGCGCCTCGCGCTCGGCACCCGGGAGCAGCACATCCGGCGGGACAAGGCCACGTCGAACATCTGCACCGCGCAGGTCCTGCTTGCCGTCATGGCGTCGATGTACGCCGTGTACCATGGTCCGGAAGGCCTGCGGAAGATCGCGCGCCGGGTGAAGCTCCTGACCGAAGTCCTCGCCGCCGGGCTCCGGGCGGCGGGCGCCACGGTGAACACCGAGCCCGTGTTCGACACGCTCACCGTCCGCGGCGTATCCGCCGCCCGGGTACACGCGGCGGCCGAGGCGAAAAAAGTCAACGTGCGGCCTGTCGACGACTACACGGTCGGCATCTCGCTCGACGAAACCGCCACGCTGGAGGAGGTGGAGCTGCTGCTCTCGTTCTTCAGCACCTCGGCCGCCGAGGCGCTCGAGACGCGCCTCGCCGCGCTCGACGCCGGGTGCGGCACGTTCGCGGCCCCGCTTGCCCGCACGTCCGGCTTCCTGGCCCACGCGACGTTCCACCGGCACCACACCGAGCACGAGATGCTGCGCTACATCCGGCGGCTCGAGGCGAAGGATCTCTCGCTCTGCCACTCGATGATCTCGCTCGGTTCGTGCACGATGAAGCTGAACGCGACCAGCGAGATGCTCCCGGTGTCGTGGCCCGAGTTTTCACGCCTGCATCCGTTCGCCCCGGCCACGCAGACGCGCGGTTACCAGCGGCTCTTCCGCGACCTCGAGACCTGGCTGGCCGAGATCACCGGCTTCGCCGCCGTTTCCCTGCAGCCCAACGCCGGCTCGCAGGGCGAGTACGCGGGCCTGCTGGCGATCCGCGGCTATCACGAATCGCGCCACGAGGGCCACCGCCACGTCTGTCTCATCCCGACCAGCGCCCACGGCACCAACCCCGCGACGGCCGCGATGTGCGGCTTCAAGGTCGTGCCCGTGGCCTGCGACGCCAACGGCAACATCGACCTCGACGACCTTCGCGCCAAGGCGGCCACGCATAGCGCCCAGCTCGCCGCGCTCATGGTCACGTATCCCTCGACCCACGGGGTGTTCGAGCCAGGCATCAAGGACATCTGCGCGATCATCCACCAGCATGGCGGCCAGGTCTACATGGACGGCGCCAACATGAACGCCCAGGTCGGACTCACGTCACCCGGACATATCGGCGCCGACGTCTGCCACCTCAACCTGCACAAGACGTTCTGCATCCCGCATGGCGGCGGCGGGCCCGGCATGGGGCCCATCGGTGTCGCGGCCCATCTCGCGCCTTTCCTGCCCGGTCATCCGCTCGCGGGTTCGGTCTCTTCCGCGCCATCCGCGAACCGTCACGCCCCCTCGACCGTCGGCGCCGTATCCGCCGCGCCGTACGGCAGCGCCAGCATCCTCGTGATTTCGTGGATGTATATCCGCATGATGGGACCCGACGGCCTGACGGCCGCGACGAAAGTCGCCATTCTCAACGCCAACTACGTCGCCAAGCGCCTGGAGAAGTTCTTCCCGGTGCTTTACCGCGGCAATGCCGGGCTGATCGCGCACGAGTGCATCGTCGATTTCCGGGCGTGGAAAAAGCACGGCCTCGAGGTCGAGGACGCCGCGAAGCGGCTCATGGACTACGGCTATCACGCGCCCACCATGTCGTTTCCCGTCCCCGGCACGCTCATGATCGAGCCGACGGAGAGTGAGGCGAAGTCCGAGCTCGACCGCTTCTGCGATGCGATGATCTCGATCCATGGCGAAATGCAGGCGGTCGCGAACGGCGAGTCCGACAAGGCCAACAATCCGCTGAAGCACGCGCCCCACACCGCCCGCGTGGTCTGTGGCGACGAATGGACCCGGCCCTACTCCCGCGAGACCGCCGCCTTCCCGGATCGCTTCACCCGCGCGAGCAAGTTCTGGCCCGCGGTCGGCCGCGTCGACAACGTCTACGGCGATCGAAATCTGGTCTGCTCGTGTGTCGGGATGGCGGCGTACGCCGCGCCGGCGTGATTACCCCCTGGGTGCGCGGACGCCCTCGTCAGCTTTTCTCGGTCCAGCGGACGAGGGCGTCCGCGCTCCCAGGGCTAACCTAGCCCGCCGGCACCCACGCCCGCACGCTCGTGATCCGCGGAAACTGCCCCGGCAGCCGCGTCCACGTCTCGCCGTCATCAGCCGACTGATACAGCTCGCCCGCCGTGGTCCCGAGGTACACGCCGCCCGGTGAGAACGGATCCGCCGTCATCGCGTCGCGCAACACCCCGACGAAGTGATCGCGCTGCGGCAGCCCCGCCGTCATCGCCCGCCAGGTTCGGCCTTGGTCCCGCGACCGCCACACTTTCAACGCGCCGTCCGGCACCACACGATTGTTGTCCGACAACAACGGCACGATGAACAGATCGCCGCGCGGCGTGATCGCCATCGGAAAGCCGAAATCGTGCGGCAGCCCCTGGGAAATCCGCGTCCATGTGTCGCCGGCGTTGGCCGACATGAATACGCCGCCGTGATACTGCAGGTAGAGCACGCCCGCGCGCTGCGGATCGAGCACCAGCTTGTGCACGCAGCGCCCCATGTCGGGGTCCGTGATGAACTCCGGCGCCACGTTGTGCAGGCCTTCATTGCGCAAGTGCCAGGTCTCGCCGCCATCGTCGCTGCGAAACACGCCGACCGACGAGATGCCGACCCACAGCCGCCGCGCATTCGTCGGGTCCACCAGCACCGAGTGCAGGCACAGTCCGCCAAACCCCGGCGTCCAGCGCGGCCGCGTGGGATGACGGGTCAGCCCTTGCAGCTCGTTCCACGTGCGCCCGTCATCGCGGCTGACAAACAGCGCCGCGTCGTCCACGCCGGCGTACCACGTCCCCGGCTGCGAGGGATGTCCCGGAACGATCTGCCAGAGATGCTTCACCTCGGCCGTCGCCCCTTCGGCAAACCGCGGGTCCTTCTCCGCCGCCTCCCACGTCGTCCCGCGATCACGCGACATCCGCACGGTGGGCCCCGTCGAGTAGTGCCCCGCACCGACGAGAATCCGGTCGGCCCGCGGGTCGCCACAGACACTGAACACTTCCCAGCCGCCGAGCCGCGGTCCGGTCAGCGTCCACTGGGCGCGAGTCTCATCCGCTTCATGAAGGAACAGTCCCTTCACCGTTCCGATCAACAGCACCAGCTTCCGGGCGGGAGTATGCGCGGCGGACATGGCAGGGACGCTGGCCGGCGGGATACCGGCCCGCGAGTTGAAAGTTGAAGGGTGGACGTTGAAAGAGGGGCATCGCGCACACCGCCCGCGGACGAGGCCTCCTGCGGTGGTCACGTCACCCGGTTTTCCGGCTTTCAACTTTCAGCCTTCAACTTTCAACTGCCTTCCCTCCCATGCGCATCCTCCGCCACCTCACCCCCAGCGGCCCGGCCTACGCCGCGGTCCAGTCCGACGGCACCGCCCGCGAAATCAGCGGCGACATCTACGGTGACTTCCGCGTCACCGACCGCGTCGTCCAGCCCGGCAAGACCCTCGCGCCGGTGGTCGCGACGAACATCCTTTGCATCGGGCTCAACTACAAAAAGCACGCCGCGGAGAGCAACAGTCCCACCCCGCCCTATCCGGTGCTGTTCGTGAAGAACACCGCCGCGCTGCAGAATCCCGGCGACCCGATCGAGCTGCCGGTGAAGCTCCCGAGCACGAGCGTCGACTACGAGTGCGAGCTCGCGGTCGTGATCGGCAAACGTTGCAAGAACGTCTCCCGCGCACAGGCGCTCGACTACGTGCTCGGCTACACCTGCGCCAACGACGTCTCGGCCCGCGACTGGCAGCGCAACGGCGGCGGCGGCCAGTGGTGCCAGGGCAAGAGCTTCGACACCTTCTGCCCGCTCGGTCCGGTGCTGGTCACGCGCGACGAGATTCCCAATCCCAACGCCCTCCGCATCCGCACGATTCTGAACGGAGAGACGCTGCAGGACTGGAACACGGACGACATGATCTTCGACGTGCCCGCGATCATCGAGTACCTGAGCAGCAGCAAGACCCTCGTGCCCGGCACCGTGATTCTCACCGGCACGCCGCACGGCGTCGGCTTCGCCCGCAATCCGCCCATTTGGCTGAAGGCCGGCGACAGCGTGACGATCGACATCGAGAAG
>JAEUHA010000459.1 GCA_016793535.1 Opitutaceae bacterium
GATCCTCGCCACGGCGCGCGAAAAGCAGGTCGACGTCATCGGGCTCTCCGGCCTGATCACGCCCTCGCTCGACGAGATGGTTTCGGTCGCCCGCGAGATGACGCGGCAGAAATTCGAGGTCCCGCTGCTGATCGGCGGCGCGACCACCAGCGCCGCGCACACCGCGGTGAAGATCGCGCCCGAGTACGCCCCGGGCGTCGTCCATGTGCTCGACGCCTCGCGGGTCGTGAATGTCGTGAGCGCCCTGCTTTCCGCCGAGCAGAAACCGCAGTACATGGCCGACGTCGTCGCCCGGCAGGAACGCCAGCGCGTCGAATTCGGCGAGCGGCAGAGCCGGCGCCCGCTCCTGTCCCTGGCCACCGCACGCTCCCGGCGGCCGGTGTTTGACTGGGCGACCACCGACATTCCGACACCGGAGTTCCTCGGCCCGCGCACGTTCGACCCCGTCCCGCTCGAGGAGATCGTGCCCTTCATCGACTGGGGACCGTTCTTCAGCGCGTGGGAACTGCACGGGCGCTTTCCCGACATCCTCCAGGACAAGGTCGTCGGCGCGGAAGCCACGAAGCTCTACGCGGACGCCCAGGCGCTGCTGGCGCGCATCGTCGCGGAGCGGCGTTTCACCGCCAAGGCCGTGCTCGCGTTCTGGCCCGCGAACGCCGTCGGGGACAGCATCGAGGTTTACGCCGACGTGCAGCGCAGTCGCGTGCTCGCCCGGTTTCACTGCCTCCGCCAGCAGCTCGAGAAGCCGTCGAACCAATTCAACCACTCCCTGGCCGACTACGTGGCGCCGCTTGAGTCGGGCCGGCTCGACTACGTGGGCGGTTTCGCCGTCACCGCCGGACACGGCGTCGAAGCATTCGCCGCTGAATTCAAAGCCGCGCACGACGATTACTCCGCGATCATGGCGCAGGCGCTGGGGGACCGGCTGGCCGAGGCGCTCGCCGAACTGATGCACAAGCGCGCCCGGGAATTCTGCGGTTTTGGCCGCAGCGAGAATCTCCCGATGGCCGACCTGATCCGCGAAAAATACCGCGGCATCCGGCCCGCTCCCGGTTATCCCGCGTGCCCCGAGCACACGGAAAAGCGCACGCTGTTCACGCTCCTCGACGCCAGCGCGGCCACCGGGATCACCCTCACGGAAAGCTGCGCCATGAGTCCGGCCAGCAGCGTGAGCGGCCTCTATTTCAATCACCCCGAGGCGAAGTACTTCGCCGTCGGCAAGGTCGGTCGCGACCAGGTCGAGGATTACGCGGCGCGGAAAGCGCTGCCGCTCGGCGAAGCCGAACGCTGGCTCGGGCCGTACCTCGACTACACGCCGCGGTAAGTCGGAAGGGCCGGCGGCCCGGGGCGGGGACTTTCACCGTTTTTTAGCAGGCCGTGCAGTGAACACGTACGCGCCGTACGAGTCTTTCACTGCAAATCATTCGCCCTAACATGGCCAACAACGACTCTTCGACCCTTTCCGTCCTCCGTGACGCAGGGACCCGGACCCGCCCCTTGCGGATCCTGTTTGCCGATGACGTTCGTGAGCTGCGTGACGTCGCCCGCATCTTTCTCACCCGCGAAGGACATGCCATCGAGTGCGTCGCCGACGGGGAACTCGCGCTCGCCCGGGTGCTGGAGGATCGCGACTTCGACCTGGTAATCACGGACCACCACATGCCGAACCTCAACGGACTGGAACTCGTGACCCGGCTGCGCGAGATCGTCTTCCCCGGGCGGATCATGGTGTTCAGCTCCGAGCTCGGCGACCTCGTGACCCGGCAATACCAGGCACTGAAGGTCGACCGTATCCTCTACAAGCCGGTCTTCCCGTCGATGCTGCGGGCAGTCCTGGCGGAGCTGTTTCCACTGCCCGCGAAAGCGGCCTGAGGGTGACGCGACCGGCCCTTCGGATCCCGACGTTCCGTCGCGGCGTGTGGAGTCTGCTCCGGGCATTGCCGACCGGCCCGCGGCGTGGAGTTCGAGGCGAGGCGTTTGCCCCGGGTGAGTTCACGGGTCGCCGAATCGCTGCCGCTTCGGCGCCGGGCCGAGTTCGGCTTCGATTCGGTCGTAGAGCTCGGCGTGCCGGAACGGCTTGGACATCACGACCAGCGCGCCCGCTTCGGCCGCCGCCGCGACGATCTGGGACGTGCGTGCTCCCGTCATGATCCAGACGGGCAACGTGCGCCCTGCGTCTGCCGCCTGCTGCCGCAGGATCCGGCAGGCCGTGATGCCGTTCATGCCGGCCATGTGCACGTCAAGCACGGCACCATCCACTTTGCGCTCCGCCGCGATCGCGATGCCCTTCTCGGCGCTTTCGGCCAGCAGAACCTCGTACCCGCGATGCTCGAGCAGGAGGCGCAGGACTTCCCGCACGGAAATGTCGTCATCGATCACGAGAAGGGTCTGCGCCATGGCTGAACGCGGGCGTAGCAAAACCGCCAACCACCGGCCTTCCTGCCGGCGTGGATTCTGGAGCCGCGCGGAAAAAAAACGCGCCGCCACCGCCGCCGTCCACCCCAGACTAGCGACCAAAGCTCGATGCCAAACGCTTGCGCCCACGTTTCAGGGCGCGCAGTACCGCACTACGTACTTTCCGCTGCAGTCCTGCCGCTGCCGCGCCGATGTCTGAGGAACGCCATGCACGGTCACCTACTTTCTCGTCTCAAAGCACTTCTGCTGATTGCCGTGACCCTGGTCGGCCCCGCGCTCCTCGCGGTCCCCACGAGCACGTCCACCGTCACGGCTGCGTCCACGCCCAACCTCCGCATCAACGAGGTGTTGGCGGCCAACACCCGGATCGCCCATGCCGGCACGTTTCCGGACCTGATCGAGCTGCACAACGCGGGCTCCACGGCGGTTGATCTCTCCGGCAAGAGCCTCAGCGACGATCCGCTGCTGCCGCGCAAGTTCGTCTTTCCCGCGGGAACGTCCATTCCGGCCGGCGGGTATCTCCTCGTTTACGCCGACTCGGAGCTCACCGCGCCGGGCCTGCACACGGATTTCTCGCTCGACGCCGAAGGCGACCAGGTCCGCCTGTACGACACGCCGGCCAATGGCGGCGTCCTGCTCGACTCGATCGTATTCGGTTTTCAGATTCCCAACTACTCCGTCGCCCGCACGGGCGCGGGCGCGAACATCTGGGCGCTCACCGCGCCGACACCCGCCGCCGCCAACGGCAGCGCCGTCGGCCTCGCCGCCCCCGCGGGCGTGAAGATCAACGAGTGGGCCGGCAAGATCACCTTTCGCCTCGATCACGACCTGATCGAACTCTTCAACTCCGGCGCCCAGCCCGTCGCGATCGGCGGCGTCCGCCTGACCGACGATGTGAACCGGCCCACGCGCTTCACGTTTCCGCCGCTGAGCTTCATCGACGCCACCGGGTTCCTCCCGCTGTACGGCGCCGACTTCGTCTTCGGCCTGGATGGCGACCGGGAGACCATCACCCTCTTCGGCGAAAACAACGAGCAGATCGACCAGGTGGTCGTGCTGGCGCAGGCGGTGGACCGTTCCGGCGGTCGCAGTCCGGACGGCGCCGCCACCATCGTCGCCCTGCCCGTGCCGACGCCCGGCCTGCCCAATTCGACGCCGCTGCCGGCGGCGTATCAGCCGCTCTTGGACAACCTGCGCATCACCGAGGTGATGTACCAGCCGGCGGCTCCCGCCAACTCGAGCGACTACGAGTTCATCGAGCTGCAGAACATCGGCAGCACCCCCCTGGACCTCAGCGGCGTGCGCTTCACCAACGGCATCTCGCACACCTTTCCCACGGGCACCACGCTCGCTCCCGGTGCGCTCCTCGTGGTCGTCAACGATCGCAGTTCGTTCCTCTCGCGCTACCCCGGATCAACCGGCTTCATGGCCGCTGGCGGCTTCAACGGCTCTTTCGACAATACCGGCGAGACGATCGCGCTCACGCTGCCGGAGCCGTGGCGGGTCCATATCCTGCGTTTCCGTTTCGAACCCACGTGGTACCCGTCCGCCTCCGGCGGCGGACACTCAATCGTGGTGGCCGCGCCCGCCACGACGCTCCCCAAGGACTGGCAGGAGCGCACCGTCTGGCGCGCCTCGGCCAACGTGAACGGCAGCCCGGGCGCCGCCGAAGCCGGCACCCCGCCGCCCGCCGGCACCACCGCGCGCCTGGCGAACCTGTCCGTCCGCACGGCCATGGCCGCCGGCCAGACGCTGATCATGGGGTTCACGCTGCAAGGCGGCTCGAAGTCGATCCTCCTGCGCGCGGTCGGCCCCGGCCTCGCCCCCTTTGGCGTCAGCGGCACCATGTCCGATCCCCGGCTCGCCCTCTTCAAGGACGCCGGCCAGCTCGACGCCAACGACAACTGGGGCGGCACGTCCGCCCTCAGCGCCGCCTTCGCCAGCGTCGGCGCCTTCGCCCTGCCCCCCGCCAGTCTCGACGCCGCGTTGCTCCGCGCCATGGACGGCGGGCAAACCGCGCAGGTGACCGGCACCGGCGCCGGAGTCGTACTCGTCGAAGCCTACGACGCCGGCACGGGCAACTCGCCGCGCCTCGTCAACGTCTCCGCGCGCAATCGCGTCGGCACCGGCGACGACATCCTCATCGCCGGCTTCAACATCGCCGGCTCCGGCACGAAGCAACTGCTCGTCCGCGCGGTCGGGCCCTCGCTGTCCGCGTTCGGCGTCGTGGGAACGCTCTCCGATCCGAAGCTCGAAATCTACTCCGACGCCGGCGTGAAGCTCACGGAAAACGACAACTGGGCGGCGAGCCTCGCCCCGACCTTCTCCGCCGTCGGCGCCTTCGCCCTCACCGCGGGCAGCCGCGACGCCGCCCTGCTCACCACGCTCGCGACCGGCAGTTACACCGTGCAGGTCAGCGGAGTCGGGGGCGGCACGGGCGAAGGCCTGATCGAAATCTACGAGGTGCCGTAGCCCGGCCCACGGGCGCCCGTCGCCCGGGAGCACATACGTGTCCTGGGAGCGCGGCCGTCCCCGGCCGCCCGCCCTGGACGACCTGCCCTGCCTCCAGGGGCCGGATCGAAATCCGCCGCGCACCGTTAACCCGCGCTTAACAATTTTCCTCCGCCGGCAAATCTTCGGCTAACGTGCACCGGCCATCCTCGGTCCGTGCACTCGATCCTGCGCCGACCGACTCCCGCCTTTCACCGGCTGAGCAGCCAACGCTGCCGCCTCCCGCTCGCGGCGGGGACCGCCCTCCTCCTGTTGCTCGGGACGGCCGTCCCGGCCGCACCCGTGATCAACGAGATCATGTACCGGCCCGGCACCGGTTATCCCGAAAACACGGCGCTCGAATTCATCGAGCTGCACAATCCCGATGCGACCGCCATCGACCTGTCCGGCTGGGCCATCACGGCCGGGGCCGCGTTCACCTTCCCCGCCGGCACGTCGCTTCCCGCCGGGGGCTACCTGGTCGTCGCGAGCAATCCCACGGCGCTCGCCACCGCCTCCGGCCTCGCCGCCGGGTCCATCGCCGGTCCGTGGCAGGCGGGCGCCACGCTCGCGAATCGCGGTGAGACCGTCACGCTCTCCCGCCCCGGGGCCACCGCCGGTTCGTGGATCGCGGTCGACACCGTCGACTACGCCGACGAAGGCGATTGGGCCACCCGCACGCGCGACGCCCTCGGCGGCTGGTCGTGGGTTTCTCCCGCGAGCAGCGGCGGCCGCTCCCTCGAGCGGCGCAATCCCGGCCTCGCGTCGACCAACGGCCAGAACTGGGGTCCGTCGAACGCGGCCGGCGGCACTCCCGGCGCCGCGAACTCCCTCCGCGCCGCCAACGTCGCGCCCGTCATCACGGGCGTGCGCCATTCCCCCGCGGTGCCGACCAGCACCGACGCCGTCACGATCACCTGCACGATCACGGATGAATCCACCACGACCCCGCCCACGGCCACGCTGTACTGGCGTATCGCGTCCGTCACTACGCCCGGGGACTTCCAGGCGGTCGCCATGGCCGGGGACCGCTTCGGCCTCTTCACCGCCGTGCTGCCGGCGATGGCCGACAAGACGATCGTCGAATTCTACGTCGCGGCGAACGACGGCACGCTCACCCGCACCTGGCCGGCGCCCTCGAGCGAGGGCCAGAATACCAACTGCACCTACCAGGTGGACAACGAGGTCGTCGCCGGCAGCGCGCCCGTCTACCGGCTCGTCCTGACCGCGGCCGAGAACGCCGCGTTCACCACGTACACCGCCGGTGGCGCCGGAGGAGGTGGCGGCGGCGGGCCTGCCGGAGGCATCGGCGACCGGCAGTTCAACTTCACGCTCGTGGTCTCCCGTGGCACCGACACCACGATCCGCTACCTCACGTCGATGCGGGTGCGGGGCAACAGCAGCCGCAGCTATACGATCAAGCCGCTGCGCATCTCGATGCCGACCGACCAGCGCTGGGACGGCGTGAGCGACTTCGTGATCAACTCGCGCGGCGCCCCGGTCCAGTTGCTCGCGCACCGGATCCAACGCGCGGCCGGCATCGTGTCCGCCGACGCCTCGCCGATCGAAGTCCGGCGCCAGGGCGTCGAGTACACGGTCACCACCGGCGCCACCGCCGATCACGGGCAGCTCGTGCGGATCGAGGAGATCGACGGCGATTACGTCGACAACCACTGGCCGGCGGCCGTCTCCGGCCAGGTTTACCGCAAGGTCTCCATCTCGAACTGGTCCTACACCGCCACCGCACCCGCCAATCCCGACCTCACGTGGAGCGGCTGGTCGAAACAGAACAACCGCTCCGAGAACGACTGGTCCGACGTGATGAACTTCACCAAGACCTGGCAGGACACCGCCGCGCCGTACTTCACCGGCGGCAGCGCCGGCAACGTCGCCGCCGGCACGTGGAACGGCACGGCGTTCTCCGACGCCGACCTCGCGAAGCTCTCCGAGGTTGCCGACCTCGACTACCTCGCCCGGTGGCTGGCGGTCATGACCATCATTCCCAATGCGGAGGAGAACCTCTCGACGGGCGAGGACGACGACTACGCCGCGGCGTTCATTCGCGACGGGACCCGCACGCGGTTCTACCCGGTGCCGCACGACATGGACACCACGTTCGGTCTCGGCGAGGTCACGACGACCGCCACGGCCAAGGGCCTCTACGACGCCACGGAGATCGGCGCCCGCACCGGCAACTTCGCGGACACGATGATGGAACCGCTCCTGCCGCTCCTCGGCGACAGCACGCGCAACGGCCACCCGGCATTCCGCGAGAAATATCTCAACGCGATCCGCGAACTCTTCGGCTCGGTCTTCGACGCCGACACGACCGGCAATGCGAATCCGCCCTTTCACCAGTTCGTCGACAACCACCTCGGCTGGACGCCCGCCTCGTATCGGGCACAGATCAAGACGTTCATGACGCAGCGGCAGAGCCACCTGCTCGGCCTCATCGGCGCCGGCAAGATCGCCCCGACGGCGCCGACGAGCACGCCGACCCTCGCCGCTGCCGGGACGCCGACCCTGCGGATCAACGAGGTGCTTGCGGCCAACACGAAACTCGCCAACGGCGCCACGTTTCCCGACCTCATCGAGCTCCACAATGCGGGCGCGACCGCGATCGATCTCACCGGCAGGAGCCTGACCGACGATCCCGCGACCCCGCGCAAATACGTGTTTCCGAGCGGCACGACGATTGCCGCGGGCGGCTACCTCGTCGTCTACGCGGACGCCGATGCCTCCGCTCCGGGATTGCATGCGGGCTTCTCGCTCGACGCCGAGGGCGATGAGGTCCGGCTCTATGACACCACGGCCGCGGGCGGCGGGTTGCTGGACGCGGTCACCTTCGGCTTTCAGATTCCCGACTTTTCCGTCGGCCGCACCGGCAGCGGCGGAACGTGGGCGCTCCTGTCCCCGACCCCCGGCGCCGCCAACGGCAGCGCCCCGTCGCTCGGCAGCCTCGGGGCGGTGAAGCTCAACGAGTGGGCCGGGAACATCGGCTTCCGCGTCGATCACGATTTCATCGAACTGCATAACTCCGCGGCGCAGCCGGTCGCGCTCGGGGGCGCGAGCCTGACGGACGATGCCTACGGCCGGCCGCGGCGCTTCGTGTTCCCGGCCCTCAGCTTCATCCCGGCCGGCGGGTTCGTGACGCTGTTCGGCGAGGACTTCGGCTTCGGACTCGACGGAGATTTCGACTTCATCCACCTGCTGGGCGAGAACGGCGCGATCGTCGACCAGGTCGACCTGGTATCCCAACCTGCGGACCGCTCGACCGCGCGCAGCCCGGATGGCGGCCCGACTTACGCGGATCTCGCCGTCCCGACCCCGGGCCTTGCCAACACCACCGCGCTTCCCGCGGCGTACAGCGCCCTGCTGAATCAACTGCGGATCACCGAGGTGATGTACCAGCCAACGGCGGCCGCGAGCGCGGGCGACTACGAGTTCATCGAGCTGCAAAACATCGGGACGACCCCGCTCGACCTCGGCGGCGTGCGCTTCACGAACGGGCTCGACTACACGTTTCCCGCCGGCACCACGCTCGGCGCCGGTGCGTTCGTCGTGGTGGCCCGGAACCGCGCCGCGTTCACGACGCGCTATCCGTCGGCCGCCGCCTCGCTCGCGCCGGGCGCCTTCACCGGAGCCCTCGACAACAGCGGCGAGAACATCGCGCTCACCCTGCCCGCGCCGTGGTACGTGCACATCCTGAAGTTCCGCTACGAGTCGACCTGGTCCGAGCTCGCCTCCGGCAGCGGCTACTCGCTCGTGGTGCGCAACCCGTCGCTGACGCTGCCCCAGCACTTCGATGCCCGCACCACCTGGCGCGCGTCGGCCGCGGTCAACGGCAACCCGGGCGCGCCCGACACCGGCGGGCTCAGTGTCGCGGCGCAGCAGACGGGCACCGTGACGGTCGCAGCCGGCCATCCGCTGCGTATCAGCGTGGCGGTGACAACGGACGGCTTCGCCTCGTATCAATGGCAGCGTCTCACCGGCGGCCAGTGGATCGACGTGGCGGGCGCCACGGGCGCCGCATACTCCGTGGCCAGCACGCAGGGCGTGAACGGCGGCACCTACCGCGCCGTAGTCACGGCGAACGGCCTCACCGCGACGAGCGATCCGGTCGTGGTCGCGGTCGATGCCACGACCAGCACCGCGGCGCGCCTGCTCAATCTCTCGACGCGCGGCCGGTTGCAGAACAGCAACGATCCGCTGATCCCGGGCTTCGTGATCTCCGGCACCGGCACGCGCCGGCTGCTGGTGCGCGCCGTCGGCCCGACCCTCGCGTCCTTCGGCGTCGGCGGCACGCTCGCCGATCCCCAGCTCGCGCTGAAGCGCTACGATCCCGCCTCCGGCGCCTACGTCGACGTGGTCGCCAACGACAACTGGGGCACCGCGGCGGACGCCGGCGCGCTTGCCTCCACCACCGTCGCTGTCGGCGCGTTCGCCCTCGCCACGGCCAGCGCCGACGCGGCGCTCCTCGTCGATCTGCCCGCCGGCCAATACTCGGCCGTCGCCAGCGGCGCCGGCAGCGGCACGGGCGTGACCCTGGTGGAACTGTATGATCATTCAGGTGGCACGCAGGCGCGGCTCGCGAACCTCGCCACCCGCGGCTATGTCGGCACGGGCGGCGACGTGCTGATCAGCGGGTTCGTCGTTTCGTCCGAAGGCGCCAAGACCCTGCTGATCCGCGCCGTCGGCCCCACGCTCTCGAGCTTCGGCGTCACCGGCACGCTGGCCGACCCGCAGCTCACCGTCTTCGGCCGCGCGGTCGGTGCGTCCACCGATTCGGCGCTGCTGAGCAACGACGATTGGAACACCGGCGGCGACGGTACGGCCGTGGCGGCGGTCGCGGCACAGGTCGGCGCCTTCGCCCTGCCCGCCGGCAGCAAGGACGCGGCGATGGTCGTCACCCTGCCGCCCGGCAACTACACCGTCCAGGCCAGCGGCACCAACAACACGACGGGGGCGGCCTTGATCGAGATCTACGTGGTGCCCTGAGCCGGAGCCCGCCGGACCAAGGTTGTCTTTCCTGGGAGCGCGGTCGTCCCCGGAAGCACCCGATCGGAATGCGGCCGGGGGCGGCCACGCTCCCAGGAGAAATTTCTCTCGCAGCACGCCATTGCTTCGCCGGCCCGGCGCGGTTTGCGTGGCGTTCTCACCGTGACCGGATTTTCCCGCACCGCCGCCATCCTCTCCGCCATGCTGCTGGGCGCGCTCGTGCCCCAGGCGCACGGGCTGTCGGGGTTTATCCGCTGGCTCGTCATGGCGATGCTGTTCCTCGTCTTCCTGCAAATCCGCCTCTCGCGCCAGGCGCTGCACCGGCATCACGGCCTCCTCTTCGCCGCCAACATCCTCGTCGGCTTTGCCGCCTGGGGCGTGGGCTGGCTGGTGGGTGATCGCGACGTGGCACTCGCGGCGTTCTTCTGCGGCATCACGCCGACGGCGATCGCCGCGCCCGTGATCGTCAGTTTCCTCGGCGGTCGGGTCGAGTTCGTCGTCGCCGCATTCGTCATTTCCAACGTCGGCATCGCGGCGCTGCTGCCGGTCCTGCTGCCCGTCGTCCTCGGCCGGGCGACGCCCGACGCCTTTCTCCAGGTCGCGGGCAGCGTGGGCACGGTGGTTTTCGTGCCGATGGGGCTGGCCTGGCTGGTGCGCCTGCTGCATCCCGCCGCGACGCAGTGGCCGGGGCGGCTGCGCAATCTGTCCTTCGGCCTCTGGGTGACGGCGATCTTCCTGATCACGTCCAACGCCTCGGATTTCCTGCGCCGTCAGGCCGACACGCCGTTGCAGCTGCTGGTGGAAATCGCCGGGGTGTCGCTGCTCGTTTGCGTGACCAGCTTCGCGCTGGGCCGGCTGATCGGCGGCCGCGAATTTGCCCGCGAAGCCAGCCAGTCGCTCGGGCAAAAGAACACCACGTTCACGATCTATCTCGCGCTCGCCTACGCGAGCCCGCTCGTCGCCCTCGGCCCGACGTTCTACGTCGTGTGGCACAATCTCTGGAACTCCTGGCAGCTCCACCGGGCGGGGAAGCGGACCCCGGGCCCGTCCTGACGCGCCGCGCCGCCGCGCAGCGGTCTCAGGTCCCGTGATCCGGCCGTCAGTCGGCCACGGCCCGAGCCGCGACCAGATTCGCGAAGCCGACGGTGCGGGCGATCCGCCACTGTCCGTCCGCCTCCCGCGCATACGCGGTCACGTACCGCCCGAATTCGGTCACCCGCGTATCCGTGGGATCGATCCAGGTTTCCTCGTACGAACCAAATTCGTAGGCGCGATCGTCGTGGATGCGCAGTTCGGAAGCCTGCAGATTGAGCCGGAGCTCGCGGCGGTTCGCCCAGACTTCGCCGAGGTGACGCACCAGGTCGGCCCGGCCCGTCAGCGGCACGCCGCGACCACGCCATTCGTAGACCGCCGTGTCCGCGTGCAACGCCCCCAGGGCGGCGGCGTCGCGGCGACCGTGCGTGTCCTCCACGAGCCGGCGCAGGAGCGCCAGCTCGGATTCGGCCCCGAGCACGACCGGTCCGGCCGGAACCACTGCGCAGGCCCCGAAGACGACGGGGAGCAACAGGAGGAGGAGTTTCAGTTTCATCACGACACCGGCACGCGCCGCTTCCATTCGCAGCGCGAAACGGGCCGGATTGAAACCGGCAACGGCAGCCGGCGCCGAGATTCATCGGACCTTTACGCCGGCGCCGGACTTCGCCGCGGCCGCCCTACTTCGCGAGCGACTGGTAGGTCAGGACCTTGATCTTCGCCATCAGGTCGAGCCCGCCGGAAGGCATGAGCTGCGTCATGAAGAGCGCCACCATGCGCTCCTTGGGGTCGACCAGGTACTGCGGATAATAGGCGCTGCCCCAGCCGTAGGCACCCTCGGTGCCGAGCTCGCCGAAGTATCCGAGATCCTGATTCACCCAGAAGCCGAGGCCGAAGGCGGTCGTGTCGCGACGATACTTGTCGCCGGTGTGATTCGCCTGCATCAGCTCGACCGATTTGCGGCTCAGGATCCGCACGCCGTCGAGTTCACCGTGGTTGAGCAGCATCTGGAGGAGACGGGCGTAGTCCGCGGTCGTCGCCAGCAGGCCCGCGCCACCGGAAAAGCACTTCCGCGGTCCGCGCACGTAGTCGCCCTGGTCGCCCGGCGCGAGCTTGCCCGCGGCCAGGCCGTAGACCTTCGCGAGCCGCGGCTCCTTCTCGGGCGGCAGGAAGAAGCAGGCGTCGACCATCTTCAGCGGCCCGAAGATCCGTTCGGCGAAAAACCGGTCCAGCGGCAGGCCCGACACCACCTCGACCAGCCGGCCAAGCACGTCGGTCGAGTAACCGTACTGGTACACTTCGCCCGGGTGCCCGTGCAGGGGCAGCGTGGCGAGCCGGTCGATCACGGTCGCAAGGGTCTCGTCCTTTCCGGCCAGGTACCAGTGCGTCAGCTTCGCCTCCTTGTACAAATCGGCCGCCAGCCCGCTGCCATAGGTCAGTCCGGCGGTGTGCGTCAGCAGGTCGCGGATCTGGATCGGCCGCCGCGCCTTCTCCGTCACGAACTTCGTGCCCGCCGGCGACCCCTTGGGCGGGGCGACGGCCACGACGGAGTTCTTGAATGCCGGGATGAACTTCTCGACCGGGTCATGGAGGAGAAACTTCCCCTCCTCGTAGAGCATCATGACGGCGATCGAAGTCACCGCCTTGCTCATCGACGCGATGCGGAAGATCGCGTCGGGCGCCATCGCCCGCCCGCCCTCGATGTCCTGCTGCCCGTACGCCTTGAAATGAGCCGGCCGACCGTCCCGCGCGATGTACATGACCCCGCCGGCGAGCTGCTTCCGGTCCACGTGATCCTGGATCACGTTCTCGAGGCGCTTCAGCCGGGCGGCATCGAAGCCGAGGGCCACGGCGTCGGCCGGCGTCGGTGACGCCGGGGTGCGGGCGGAAACAGCGGACGTGGCCAGGCCAATCAGGGAAAGCGCGAGGAGCGCACGCAGGGGCGATTTCATCATGGGGATCGAAGGGCGGCGGTCGAATTTCGTCACGCGCGAAATGATCGCCTTTCCCCTGGGGAACGCGGACGTCCCTATTCACCTTGTCTCAACGGCGGCCGGCGACGTCCGCGCTCCCAGCGCGTTCTCGCCTCCTGCCGCACTTTCTCCGAACTTACGGGTCTTCGAGCCGTCCCTCCCTCCCGATGCCACCGTCCCGCGTCCTTTCCTCCCTGGTGTTCGCCCTGGGTTTGGTCTGCGCGGGCCTGCTGATCTGGCTCTGGCGCCGCAGCCTGCCGGCCGATTCCGCGGGGACCGCGCCGGCGGGAGCAGGCGTCGTGGCG
>JAEUHA010000485.1 GCA_016793535.1 Opitutaceae bacterium
CGGATATCGAGCCGCTGCCGGGGTTCGTCCGGCGGCAGGTAGCTGTCGTGCAGCGCGTGATCCGACAGTTTGGCCAGCAGGTCGGGCAGCATGCGATCGAACGCCGGCCCGTCCACGCTCCCCGCGTCCGTCTCCACCGGAACGATGTCTCCATCGTTCCGATACAATCCGTCGAACGGCGTCGGCAGCGGCGCGCCCGCCGCCAGCGACCGCCAGATCCACTCGCCACAGCCCGGAAACAGGAAGGCTGGCGCCACCTGGCGGGCCTGGGCCACGAAGCCGGCCCGCGACTCGGGCGCGGTGATGGCCGCGATGCGCCCGGCCGCCTCGCTGGCGTCGTAGTTCGACGTCAGTCCGAGGCCAAACTGCCGCACGAACCGCGCCGCCGCCGTCTGCTCGCTGCCGAGCACCAGCATCGGGGTGAAGGTCTTCGTGACGATGAAGACCATGCGCGAGGGCAGGCTGAGCCGCGTGAGCCACTCGTTGTCCTCCGTCCCGTCGAGTGCGCCGCTCGGGAGCACCACGAACGGATAGTTGGCCAGGCGCTGTGCCAGCTGATCCTCGGGCAGGAAGCCCTGGCAGAAGATGCCGTCCGCCTCGAGCGCCGCCCGATCCTGCGGCAGCCAGGCGACCTTGTGGTTGCCAAACCAGTCGATGCGCAGCCCGGCCGCGCGGGCAAACGCGCGGATCTGGTCGAACTGCCGCGCGGACCAGATGTTGCCGACCATGACCGCGTGCTGCGGCTGCCCGCGTGCGGGCGACCAGTCGTTCGGCACCTCGTGGTCACGCGTGGTGACGATCGGCGGGAGCAGACCAAAGGAACAGCCGAACCAGGTCGTGTACTCGGCGATCATCTCGGGCGAGATCGCGAGCCGGACCGCCGACGCCGCGAACACGCGCGCCGCGAGTTCCGAGGCGACATCGCGGGCGTGCAGGACCTGGTCGTCCATCACGTAGGTGCAAAGCGGCGCTCCCGTCGCATCCCGCGCCGCGAGTGCGTGCATGAAGTCCGAGGCGAAGAAGGGCACGCAGAGTATCCGCCGGATCTGGAACGGCGCGAGCAGCCGCCGGAGAATCCGCGCCCGCGCGCATTCGGTGAGGCCCGGCAGGTCGATCGAGAAATGCACTCCGCCGAAATGCACGACCCCCTGGTAAAGCGTGCGGGACCGCACCGTCACGAACGGCCGGGCGTCGGGAAAAAAACGTTCGAGCAGCACGCCGGTGCCCTGCAGGCGGTTCACCTCGACATGGGCGAGCAGCAGGTCCCGCGGTTCGTCGTAGCGGCAGTGGGCGCGCACTTCCTCCACGCGCAGCCGCCAGCGCGCCAGCAGCGGGTGGCCGGGGCGCAGTTCCGCCGCGGCGTCCAGCGCTTCCTGCGCGATCGCGGCGTGTCCGGCCGCCAGCGCGGCATCCGCGAGCGCCAGTTGGTGCTCGAGCTGGTGCGGCTCCAACTCTGCGACGCGCAGACCGGCCGCCAGCGCATCCGGGGTGCGATCGAGCCGGCGCAGCACGGCCGCGATCTCCCGCCAGTACTCGACCTGCTCGGGCGCGAGCTGGGTCGCGCGGTGCAGCTGGCCGAGGGCGGATTCCGGATTCGGTCCGCGGGCCGCCACGGCTCCGAGCACAAAACTGGCCTCCGCCGACTGCGGATCGATTCCGAGCGCCTGCTGCGCCGCCTTGCCCGCCTCCGCGAGCCGCTGCTGATCGAGCAGCGCGCGCGCGGTGCGCGCCATCCGGCCGGCCCGCCGGCCCCGGACCGAACCGCCCGGGAGACTGGCGAGCTCGCGCAAGCGCGGATGATGCGGTGCCAGTTCGCGCAGCCGCTGCAGCGCCGATTCGGCCACCGCCTGGTTGCCGCCCTCGAGCGCAAGTTCGAGCATCACGAGGTACGAGTCGACCGACCGGGGATTGCTGCCGAGGTCGATCTGCGCGACCTTCAGCGCATCCTCGTAACCGCCCTGCTCCAGCCGCACGAGCGCGACCGCGCCCTCGTTCGCATGGGAGTTCACCCGGTGGCGGCTGAAGAGCAGCAGCGATGCGTTCACGAGCGTCAGGCCCATGCTCGAACAACGCCGCACGAGCGCCACCCGCTCCGCCTCGGCCTCCTCCCACGCCCAGACGTGCATCGCCGCGGCCAGCGCCGGCGAATTGAAGTTCTTTTTTCCGACAACGAGCATGTCCGCCCGCCCCGCCTTCGCGGTCAGCCCGCGCCGC
>JAEUHA010000069.1 GCA_016793535.1 Opitutaceae bacterium
CGCTACGACCTGATCCCGAATCTCGTCGAAACCGCCAAGGGCTATCTCACGCACGAGCGCGAAACCCTCGAGGCCGTGATCAAGGCGCGCAATATCGCGCTCGCCGCGTCGCAGTCCGCCGCGGCCAATCCCGCCGACGCCAACGCGGTCCGCGGCCTCGTCACCGCCGAAACGGGCCTCGCCGGCGCACTGTCGCGCCTCATGGTCGTCTCCGAACAGTATCCCGACCTGAAGGCCAACCAGAACATGATGCAGCTCACCGAGGAGCTGACCTCCACGGAAAACAAGATCGCGTTCGCCCGCCAGGCCTTCAACGACAGCGTGATGACCTACAACACCACGCGCGAGACGTTCCCGAACGTGATTTTCGCCGGGATGTTCGGCTTCCAGTCCGCGGAGCTGTTCAAGATCGAGGATCCGACGGAGCGCAACGCCCCGAAGGTCAGCTTCGCCTGAGCGCACCGCCCGCCCTTTCGCATGAAAATCGAGTTGCTCGCCCTTGCCGATTTCGCCGCCGACTACGGTGGCAAACTGAGCGTTGTCGGAATTTTCGACACGATCTTCGCCCGCCAGATGCCGGCCGTGCACCCGCACTGCTGCCTCGCGGTCAAGATCCGCTTTTATCGGGAGGAGGAGGGCCAGAAGCGGCTGCGGATCCAGATCTGCGACGACGACGGCAAGCTCGTGCTGCCGGCGATGGAGATCCCGATCCAGGTGAACATCCCGCCCGGCGCCGATTCCAACACGATCCAGGTCGTCGCCAACATCGCCGGCATGAAGATCGAGACCTTCGGCGAGCACTCGATCGACCTTGAGCTCGACGGACGCCACGAGGGCAGCACGCCGCTCTTCGCCCGCCAGATGAAGTAGGCCGCTCCCGCACCGGGAGCGCGGCCGCCCCCGGCCGCACTGCATCCGTCTCGGCACTCACTCACCGGCCCACGCCCGATGGACTTCTTCGCCGCCCAGGCTCTGGCCCGGAAACGCACGTCCCGCCTGCTGGCCCTCTTCGCCCTCGCCGTGGCGGGCACGATCGCGGCCGCCTACCTCGCCGCGATCTACATCCTGCAGTTCACGGAAGCCGGCTCGTCGCAGCGAGCCATCTACGGCGACTACGATCCGCGCAGCTCGGCGCTCGTGCTGTGGCAACCGCACGTCTTCGGCTACGTCGCCGCCGGCACCGTGCTCGTCGTCGGGCTCGCGTCGCTGTACAAGTGGAAGCAATACTCCGCCGGCGGTTCCGTCGTCGCCGAAAGCGTGGGCGGCCGGCGGATCGACCCGGGCACCCGGGACCTGAAGGAGCGCCGGCTGCTGAACGTCGTCGAAGAGATGGCCATCGCGTCCGGCACGCCGGTGCCGGCGGTCTACGTGCTCGACGACGAGGGCGCCATCAACGCCTTTGCCGCCGGCCTGACCACGAGCGACGCCGTCGTGGCCGTCACGCGCGGCACGCTCGAGAAGCTCAACCGCGACGAACTGCAGGGCGTCGTCGGCCACGAGTTCAGCCATATTCTCAACGGCGACATGCGGCTGAACCTGCGGCTCGCCGCGGCGCTGTTCGGCATCCTCGTCATCGGCCTGGCCGGCCGCGGCATTCTGTTCAGCCTGCGCCACGCCCGGATGCGGCCCCGCGGCAAGAACAACGGCGGCGGAATCCTGCTCGTCGCCGTCTCCGCCGGAATCGCGCTGATGATCGTCGGCTACGTCGGCTATTTCTTCGGACGCATCATCCAGGCGGCGGTCTCCCGCCAGCGGGAGTTTCTCGCCGACGCCTCCGCCGTGCAATTCACGCGCAACCCCATCGGGCTCACCGGCGCGCTGAAGAAAATCGGCGGCTACGCCCTGGGATCGAAGATGGAGTCGAGCAAGAGCGCCGCCATCGGCCACTTCTTTTTCGCCCAGGCGTTCCGCGCCGGCCTGACCGGTCTCTGGTCGACGCACCCTCCCCTCGAGGAACGCATCCGTGCACTCGAACCCGGCTTCGACGGCCGCTATTTCGAGCCTCCGGAAGTGGTCGACGTCGCGCGCGAGTCATTCGTCGACGCCGGGCTCGCGCAGCCGCCGCCGCTCGCCGGCTTTGCGCCTCCTCCGCCCGCGCCACCGGTCATCGGTTCGCTTGCGCCCGCCGCCGCGTCCGCCGGGGTGCAGGCCATCGGCTCACTGTCGGCCGACCAGATCATCAACGCCCGGCTGCTGCTCGACGCCACCCCGCCCGATCTGCGCGCGGCCGCGCACACGGCCGACGGCGCCCGCAGCGTGGTCTTTGGCGTGCTGCTCGACCTTGACGGGGCGGTGCGCGCGCGGCAGCGCGCCCTCGTCGCCACGCGCGCCGGAGCCGAGGCGGCCCGTCAGCTCGATGCCTTCGACGCGTCCCTGCGCGCACTCCGGCCGGAGCACAAGCTGCCGCTGCTGCAGGTCGCCCTGCCGGCCTTGCGCCGCATCCCGGCCGCGGAACTCGCGGCGTTTCTCGACACCCTCGACGAACTGGTTCACGCCGACGCGCGTGTTTCCCCCTTTGAGTTCGCCCTGCAGAAGCTGCTGACCCACACCCTGGAACTCGGAAAGACCCCGGCCCGGGCGGTCGTGCAGTACCATTCCTTTCAGGCGGTGGCGGACGAGATTTCCATCGTCCTGTCGGCCCTCGCGCGGGCGGCGACGTCGGATGCGGCCTGGGCCGAGCGGGCCTTCGCCGCCGGCGGCACCGAGTTGAAACTCGTGGAAGCGCGCCTGCGCTTCGTCTCCGAATCCGCCGCGAGTCTCCCCGCGCTCGACGCCGCGCTCGACAAGCTCGCCGCGGCGAGTCTGCCCATCAAGCAGCGCATCCTCGCCGCCGCCGCCCGGGTGGTGACGGCCGACGGCCGGCTCCTCATTACAGAAGCGGAGCTGCTCCGCGCCGTTGCCGCCGCGCTCGACTGCCCGATGCCGCCACTGGGGAGCTGACGCCGACGCTTTCCTTCCATCCGGTTCATCCTGCCATCTTGTCCACGCTTGGACAGGATGACAGGATTAGGAGGAAAACGGACGAACTCAGACAGGTCCGACAGGACCGTCCGCCCATCCTCAGAGCTCCGCCAGCTTCACGTTCCGATACTCGGCCTTCATCGCGACCTTCGGGTGGATCTGCAGGCCGATGGGGGCCGCGCCGGAGAACTTGGGATCGGTGTACTCCGAGGCCTTCACGCCGTTGATCCAGCACGTGAAGGTATTGCCCTTTGCCTGCACCCGGAACGTATTCCACTCGCCCTCGGGCTTCATGAGCTTCGCCGCCGTCTTCGCCTGGCCGGCCTCGGGATAGGCGGGCTTGCCGCCGGTGTAGAACGAGCCCGACATGTCGACCTTCAGGCTGCCCGAGATCCCGAGCTGCAACTGGATTTTCGGCTTCCGCATCTCGATACCGGTGTCGGTGTAGCCCTTCCAGCGCACGTCGAACTCGAGCACGAAGTCGGTGTACTCCTTCTGAGTCCAAAGATAGTGGCCCGTCTTGGCCGCGTTGTTCTCGCCCACGAGCACCCCGTTTTCAATGCGCCAGAATTCGCTGGCGCCTTCCGATTTGAAGCCGGTGAAATCCTTGCCGTTGAAAAGCGGCTTGAGCACGGGCTCGGCCGCGGAGCAGCCGACGACGGCCGCGAGAAATACCAACAGGGTGAAAATCGAAGTGCGGGGTTTCATCGCTTCCACGGTGGACATTTCCGCCGGCGACGGGAAGCGCGATTATTGCGCCGTGTCGGGCCGGGGAGCGGCCACCCCGCGCCCAGCCTATTTCGACCGGAACATTTCGCTTTGCACGATCGCGTGGACGATCGCGCGCACGCCGTGGTTCCCGGCTGCGGTCTCGTTCACGATCCGGTCGATGGCGGCGCGATCACTGAAGCGCACCGGGGCGCCGGTGGCGTACGTGGCGAGCTGCTTCGCGAGGTTGCGCGCGAGCTGCGTCTCGCTGCCGAGGAGCAGGCGCTTGAATTCGCGGATGTCGGCGAAGGACCGGCCGTCGGGCAATTCGCCGGCGGCGTCGACCGGGAGGCCATAGTGAAATTCGAAGGGCTGGCCGTTCTTCCCGAGGCCCTTCACCGCGGGCTTGTCCTCGGCAACGCCGCGGTAGCGGTCGCGCCAGGCGCCCATGACGTCGAAGCTCTCGAGCGCGAACCCCGGGGGATCCATCTTGCGGTGACAGGATGCGCAGCTCGGATCGGCGCGGTGCCGGTCGAGCTGCTGACGGATGGTGACGGCGCCGCGGATATCGGGTTCGACCGCGGTGACGGGCGGCGGCGGCGGAATATCGAGGCCGAGGATGCGCTCGACGATCCACTTGCCGCGGAGCACCGGCGACGTGGTGGTGCCGTTGGCGGTGACCTTGAGCACGCTGGCCTGCGTCATGATCCCGCCGCGCGGGCTTTCAGGCGGCAGCACGACCCGCCGCATCGCCGCTCCCGCGACGCCGGGCACGCCGTAATGTGCGGCCAGGCGCTCATTGAGGAAGGTAAAGTCCGAGTGGATCAGATTGCGCACCGGCAGGTCGCGGCGCAGCAGTTCGGTAAAGAAGAGCTGCGTCTCCGCGAGCGCGGCCTCGGCCAGCGCATCGTCGAGATAGTAGTCGTTGTAGAGCGTGGTCGAGGGCGTGGTGTCCTCGAGCTTCCGCAGGTCGACCCAATAATCCAGGAAGGCTTCGACGAAGCGGCGCGAGCGCGCGTCGGCCAGCATCCGCTCGGTCTCGGCGCGCAGCACCTCTGGCCGGCGCAACTCGCCGCGGTCGGCGCGGGCGCGCAACGCGGCGTCCGGCTCGGAATTCCACACGAAGAGCGCGAGGCGCGTGGCGAGCGCGTGGTCATCCAGCGGGCCCGGCCGCTCGTCGAGGAACACGAACGCCGGCGACGCCAGCACCGCCGTGTAACAGGCGATCATCGCTTCGGTGAAGCTGAGGCCGGCCTTCCGGCGATCGTCGAACAGCGCGAGGAAGCGATCCGCCTCGACGCGGGTCGTCGGGCGACGATAGGCGCGCGCCACGAAGCCGCGCAGCAGCCGCTCCGCGTCCGCGCGGGGATCCTGCGACACGACCTCCACCAGGGTCTCCTCGAGCGGCACGATGCGCTGGCCGGCATTGCGGCCCGTGTCGCGGCGATCGCCGCGCGCCACCGCCGGCAGCGCGACGCCGCCGGCCGACCCCGCGGCGACTTCCCGCAGGGGCAGGTCGCCGAAGAGCAGCCGGTAGCCGGCGCCGGTCGCCTCGTCGTAGAGCGGGCCTTCGACCTCCATCCAGCGGAAGGCCACGGCCGGCGCGCCCTCGGGGGTCATGAGCGGGTTGCGAAAATTATTCGGCCGCGACCGGTAGAAACGCGAGGCATCCGGCACGAGCGTCTCGTTGGCGACCAGCCACACCTCGCCGAGATCGGCGACCGTGGGCTGCGGCGTGAGGTCGAACTCGCCCACGCGGCGGTTGGCGATGCCGTTGCGCGTGTAGACCGTGATCGCCTCGTTGCGCCGGCCGGGCTCCGGACGATCGTAGTCGCCGACATTCTGGTTGGGCGGACGCGGCGTGCCGACCTTGTCGTTCTCGCCCTTGAAACTCATCGCGATTCCACCCGGCGGCACCCAGAGCGTGTAGCCGCTGAACTTGATCCGGTAGCGGCCGGCGACCGGCGCTCGGAAGCCGTCCCATCGATAGGTGAAGCCGGTGACGTAGTTGCTCGAGACCCAGCCGATCGCCTCCTCGTCGCGCCGCGCGGGATCGCTCGGCGGTTCGCGCCGCCAGCGCACGTCGGGCTGCGCGGTGTTCAGCCCGATGACGGGAAACGTCATCCGATCGGGCGAGCTGTTGAAGACGCTGCCGGTGAACTTGCTTGTGAGTGTGCGCTGGTCGCGCGCGTAGTGGCGCACGGTCGTCGTGGGCGGCCGCTCCAACTGCACGGTCATCACCTGCCGGATCGCGTAGTCGGCGGCGGCCATGTAGCGCGTCAGATGGACGTGCGAAACATCGAGGGCGTCGCCGATCTTGTTGTAGCGGTGCGCCTCGCCGTCCTCGGGAAACTGTCCGCGCACCTGCAGCCAGGGAGCCGACAGCAGATCGCGGAGGGTATTCTCGTATTCGTAGCCGTTGAGCCGGCGGCGCGTCGCGCGGCCCTCGCGGGTGGTGGCAGCCTGCTCATCGGCCGCCAGCGTCGTGCGCAGCGAGGCCACGAACGCGGCGAGCTCGGTGGCGGCGGGACGCGGTTTCTTGCTCGGCGGCATCTCCCCCGCCTCCACGCGATCATGGACGCGCACCCAGCGCCGGAAGTTCTCGGCGTCGTCCGGCGTGTAGGCGAGCGACGTGAGATCGAGGCCCGCCTCCTTGTCGGTGTCGTTATGGCAGCCGGCGCAATGCGACTCGATGAAGGCCGGCGCGAGTGGTGGGAGGGAGGCCGCGGCGGCGTGGGCCGCGACGGCGAGGAAGAGTCCCAGCCGCCCCAGGTCCAAACAGCGGAAAAATTTCCCACCCGAACGTTTCAAAGTCTGCGATCTCGCGTCCTGGGGTTCCTGGGGAATTTGGAGGCTTGGCGTTGGAGACTTCATTCTATGCCAGCTCCAAACCGCGCATCGTGCCGGTGGACGAGGCGAACTTCTCCTCCTCGATGCCCATGCGCTGCAGCATCGAGACGAAGAGATTCGGCAGCGGATAATTCTGGGTCGTGCTGAACGCGAGGTGCTGGCCGTGCTTGAAGCCACCGCCCGCGAAGATCACCGGCATGTTGAAACACGTGTGCTGGTTGGCGTCGCCGAAGTTCGAGCCGTAAAGCACCATCGTGCGATCGAGCATCGTCTCCTCGCCCTCGCGCACGGCCTTCAGATCGGTGAGCAGGTCGGCGAGCAGCTTCATGTGCAGCTCGTCAATCGTCTTGAGCTGCGAGCGCTTCGCCTCGGATTTTCCGTGGTGCGAAAGGTTATGGTAGCCGTCGGTGATCTTCGTGTCGGGAATCTCGAGCACGGGCGTGGCGACGCTGTCGAGCATGAGCGTGACCGCCCGCGTGGAGTCGGTCTCAAACGCGAGGCGCGCGAGGTCATACATGACCTTCACCTTCTCCATGTAGGCCGCGGGGCTCGCCGGGTCGACCGGCACGGGCGCCTTGACCGCGGGCTTGGGCTTGCGCTCCCAGCCCTGCGACGCCTGCAGGCGACCCTCGAGGTCGCGCACGCTCGTGAAATACTGGTCGAGCCGGTCGCGATCGCGCGCCGTCACGCCCCGCTGGAGTTCCTTCGCCTGGCCCGCGAGCGTATCGAGGATGCTGCGCCCGGTGTCGAGCCGTCGCACCTGCGCCTCGACCTGCGCGGGTGAGCCTTGCAGGAAGAGCTGCTTGAACACCTCCGCGGCCTTGTCCTCCGGCGGAATCGCGACGCCGGTGCCCGTCCACGAAAGCGAGCGCGTGCGGGTGTTGACGCCCAGGGTGAGCGAGGGAAAGCGCGTGAGCGTTCCAATCCGCTCGGCGATATGCTGGTCGAGCGAGACCGTGTTGCGGAACGAACTGCTGCCCGGGTGCGGGGCGGCGGTGAGAAAACAGATGTCCGCCGGGTGGCCCCCGTCGACGTTGGGGTGCGACACACCACTGAACACCGTGAAATCCCCGCGATGCGCCGCGAGCCGCTGGAGATACGGCGACAGCGGATAGTCCCGCCCCGCCCCAGTCGGAAAGAACTGGTCTCCGAGCAGGCCGAGGTTGTTGCAGATACCGAGCATCCGGCGGGGCTTCGCCCCCGGCGCGAGCGGCGAGGAAGGCTGCGAGGCCCGGGCGAAGGACGGCAGCATCGACTCGAGGAACGGCAGCGAAAGTGCGATGCCCGTGCCGCGCAGGAACTGCCGCCGCGAGAGCGGTCGTCGCGTGGAGACATACGGGGCAGCGGGACAGGGAGGCGACAATTGGGGCATGGCCGGCACGGGGTCGAGGTTCGGAGGAAAAATGGCGCCCTCTCGAGGCGTTGGCGAACCTTGAATCGAGCGGCGCGCATAACGCCGACGCGGTAAGGCACAAGCGCCAGGACCTTGTCTGCCCACCGTTCGTGCTGGGCACTCAATCGTCCGCCCTCAGCACCCGAGTAAACGGTCCCGGTTCAGTTCTTCCGCGCCTTCTTCTTCTTGGCTTCGGCGTTCTTCGCGTGCCGGCCGGAGCCGTCGCCCTGGTCGACGATGCCGCCTGCGGGATTCAGTTGCGCGAGGGCGGCGGCGAGGCGTTGGCGCGCGGCGAGGGCCGCGGGAGATTCCGACCCGGGCGCGACGAGTTTCTCGGCCCAAGGCGCCTCGCTCATGTCAAAGAGTTCGCCGGCTTGGTTGAGTTTCCAGCCGGTCGAGCGGACATACCAGTTGCGCGCGAGCTGGACGTACGCCCAGTCGCGCGGCTGGCCTTTTTCCCCGCGGAACTGCGGCGCGAGGCTGTGACCGTCGATGATGGTCTGCGGCGGGAGCGTGGCACCGGCGAGCGCGGCGAACGTCGGGACAAAATCCGTGGAATCCACCATGTCGGCGGAGACCTTCCCGGCGGGAGCGTGCCCGGGCCAGTTCACGATCATGGGCACGAGTGCGCCGCCTTCGAGCATGTCGCCCTTGGCGCCGGCGAGGCGGCGGCCGTTCACGGTGGAACGGTCGGCATAGCCGCCCCCGGTGCCGTTGTCGCCAAAGAAGACCACGAGGGTCTTTTCCCGGAGCTTCAGCCGCTCGAGTTCGGCGACCAGCTGCCCGACGAGTTTATCCATGTAGGCGACGTTGTCGGCGTAGAGGTCCTTGCTGTCCGGCGCGCTGTCCGGCGTCGGCAGGATTTCGCCGTGGATATGCGAGAGCGAGTAGTAGAGGTAGAACGGCTTTTCGCGGTGGCGCGTGATGAACTCCACCGCGTGCCGGTGCATGACGTCGGGCAGATAGACCTTGTCGGGCAGGGAGACGCTCCGGCCGTTCACGAGGTACTTTTTCCCCTTGTCCTGCGTGTTCCAGTAGGTGCCGCTGCCCGTGAACTTCAGGTGATCGTCGAAGCCAAACTCCGCCGGCCCGAGGGGGAGCTGGCCCCACTTGCCGATCATCGAGCTGACATAGCCCGCCGGCCGGAGAAACTGCGGCATGAACTTCTCGGCCGACGGCTTGATTTCGCCGGTGGCATCCTGGTTGGTGGCACCGGTGCGGAACGCGTAGCGGCCGGTGAGAATCGCGGCGCGCGACGGGCCGCAAAGCGGAACGGTATAGGCGTTGGTATAGCGGATGCCGCCGCGGGCGAGAGCGTCGATGTGCGGCGTCTTGAACGACGGCCCGGCACCGTAACAGCCGATGTTCCCGATGCCGAGATCGTCGGCGAGGATGAAGATGATGTTGGGCTTCGCGTTCGCCGCCGGCGCGGCGAACGCAACCGTGGCAACGACGAGGCAGCCGAAGATGAGAGCGAGACGGGGGAATTTCATGCGCAAGCGGGAGGGGGAGACGGAGGTCATTTCAGCCTGAAAGCGAGCCATCCCGGTGAACGATCGCGGGAGGTCGTCGAACGTTTTCACCGCAGCTTTCCCATGACCGCCTGGAACGCCGCGTCGCTGCGCCAGCGGTCAAAGGCCTTCTCCCGCTCCACCGCCGCTGCGTCCTTGAAACCGGCGGCGGCGGCCCGCTCGAGGACGGCGAGGGTCGCCTTCCTGTCACCCTGCAGGGCGCGCGCCCGCGCCAGGTCGAGGTAACCCCGCGTCCGCTCGGGCCGCAGACGCACGGCCAGCTCCAGCAGCGACGCCGCGCGCTCGTGGTCGTTCTCGCGCTGTGCCTCGCGCGCCGCCTCGCTGCAATTCGAGGCGACGGCCTGGATCACGTGCGTCGCCATGACGCGTGCAGCCGCGTCGGTTCCCTTCGCCTTCGCCTGCAGGTCGACGATCGTCTTCTCCACCATCGAAGGCATCCCTTCGTAGGCGGCCGACAGCAGTTCCTCGATCAGCGCCTCCTCCTTCGCGTCGGCTGACCGTTCTGCCTTCAACGCATCGCGCACCTCGCGGGAGCCGGCGAGTCCGCGCGCCCGCCGGTCGAGTGCCTCGGTGGCAGCGAGGCCCTTGAAATCCGCCACGACCGCCTGGAGCGCCCGCCACGTTTCCACGGCCGGGGCAGCCGGCACGCCCGCCGTGCGGCTCGTCCACTGTTCCTCGATCCACGGCCGGTCCGCGGGACGCAGTCCGGTGCGCATTGCATGGAGTTCGAGCCACGCCAGTGCCTCCACGGCCAGCGTCGGAGGCAGCCACTCGTGGCCACCGTCGAAGATGACCACGCGATGGTCGGCCTTGCGGTCCCGCAATTCCCGGTCGACGCGTCGCAGCTCCCGATGATTGAAGTCCGTCTGGCCCGCCGTGCCGAAGAACGCGAATCCCACCTTGCGCGGCGTCTCGCTGGCGGGGAATCCCGCGCTGCACGCGATCACGCCCTGCGCCAGCCCGCCGAGGGCGATCTGGCAGGCGACCCGCGCACCGCCGGAGAGGCCGGCGACGTAGATGCGTTTGGCGTCGATCGGCAGATGGCGCGTGACGTCGCCGACCAT
>JAEUHA010000513.1 GCA_016793535.1 Opitutaceae bacterium
TCAGGATCACGACCTCGAGATCGAAGAGCATGAACAGCAGCGCCGTGAGGTAAAACTTCACCGAGAACCGCGTGTGCACCAGGCCCTCGGCCGGCACGCCGCATTCATAGGCCGAATCCTTGATCTTGTTCTTCGGCGACCTTTGGCCGAACAGGTGGCTCGCACCGATGACCCCTCCCGTGATGGCGGCGGCCAGGGCCGCCTGGATGAGGAACGGAAGATACGCGGAGGAATTCATGGCGTGGTGACCCGAAAAAATGGCCCGGCGGCGGCGGGGTCCGCAAGAGGGAAGTTGGCGCGCGCGGCCCGCGGGAGCAGCCCGGGGCCAGGCTGCGTCACTCCGTCAATCGATCGGGATCATCCGGACCTGCTTCGTCTTGGTGGAGCCGACGCCGAGCGTCTCCGCGAATTCCAGGGTGCGGATCTCCTCGTCGACCGGCTCGAAGCCCTGCTTCTTGCGCAGGCTGTTCATCCGATCGCGGATCAGCGCGTCCAGCATCACCGGATCGTTGCTCAGCCACATCAGCGGCTCCGACACGGTGTAGAGCGAATTGAAGAACGGTCCACCGATGAACTGGTAGTGCTGCAGGCTCGCGAGGGTGAACATCCAGGTCTGGCGCAGCTCGGGGATGGCGCTCATCTCCGCCACCGCGGCGGGGGCGTTGGCCGGCGAGCGGAAGAAGCGGGCGGTGTTGGATGCGTTCCACAGCGTCGCGTTCACGAGGGCGCCGTTGATGCCGAGCGTCGGATGGTCGGTGTAGACCGGCAGGTTGATCCAGAAGTCGGCGTCCAGGAACAGCGGCGTCGCCAGGAAGCTCTTGCGGTCCTCGTCCTTCGTGGTCGTGGGCGACACGCCCTTCGTCTGCTCCTGCGCAAAAATCGGATCGAAGCGCTGCGGCAAGGGCGAGTCGTAGAACCACACGGGGTCGTAGTAGCGGCCGGACTCGAGCACGTAGACCGGAATGCCGAAGAACGGCGTCTGGCCGGACACGAGCGACGGCAGGTAGCCGGTCATGCGCAGGCGCAGCGCGTTGAGGCCGACGAGAAAAATCTCCGAGTGCTCGAATCCGCGGCGCTTGAGCGAGGCGATGACCGCCTTCACCAGCGGAATCGGCGTCGCGAGCCCGGGGCCGGAGTCGGCGTAGATCTTGAGCCCGACCTTGCGTTTCGCCCCGGGCACCAGCTTGCGGCCGGACGCCCGCTCGAACTCGGCGATCAACCGTTCCACCTGCCGCTCGTACGTCGGCTCGTCGAACGCGGCGAGCTTCGCCTCCCACACCGGCTCGCTGACCGGCGCGGGCTTGGGCGCCGCGCCCGGAGCGGCGGACGCGGCCGGCGCCGCAGCAAGGGCCGCCCGCGCGAGGATCGCGAGGCCGAGGAGAAGGACGGGGACAAAGCGCATGGGAGATGGGTCGCCTGGCGACGCACGAAGTTTCCTCCAAACCCGGCAAAATCTGGCCGCCGGGGAATCGCCAAGGGGGCGAAACTTGACAGCGGGGTGGACGGGTTGAAAGTGCATTCTTCGCTGAGTTGCGGCCACCGTGCCTGGCCGGCGTGCGGGAGGGCGCGAGCGCCGGGCCCGTGCGTCGACCGCAGGGTGCCCGCCGTGGCGAGCCGTTTCCAGCCGCCGCCCATGCCCGTCATCAAACCCTCCTGCGTGCGCGACTTGAAGTTGCGCGTAAACCTCGCCGACGTCGTGTCGCGCGTGGTGGCGCTGCGGCGCGCCGGGGGTTCGCGCCTCAAGGGACTGTGTCCGTTCCACAACGAGAAGACCCCGTCGTTTCACGTCGATGGCGACAAGGGCTTCTACAAGTGCTTCGGCTGCGGAAAAGCCGGGGACGCGATCACGTTCGTGCGCGACACCGAGCAGCTCAACTTCACCGAAGCCGTCGAGGCCCTCGGCAAACGCTTCGGCGTGCCGATCGAGTACGAGGAGGGCTCGGGCGGCCCGACGACCGCGGAGCGCTCGCTGCGCCAGGAGCTTTTCGACCTGCACGACACCGCGACGGAGCACTTCCACCAGGCGTTCAAGGGTCCGGGCGCGGCGGGCGAGTTCATGCGCACGCTCTGGACGGCGAAGCGGCGGTTCACGCCCGAACTCGCCGACGAGTTCAAGATCGGCGCGGTCGACGAACACGGCGGCGGCCTCGCGGCGGTGCTCCTGCGCCGGAAGTATTCCGAGGAGGCGCTGCGGCGGTGCGGGTTGTTTTTCATCCACGACGACGCCCTCGTGACGCCGGGGACGCTGCGGCCGCGATTCCGCGGGCGGCTGATGATTCCGATCCGCGATCATCAGGGCCGCGTCGTGGCGTTCACCGCCCGGCAGACCGACCTCACCCCGGCGGATGATCCGGCGCGCGAGGCGAAGTACGTCAATTCCCCGGAGACGCCCATCTTCACGAAGGGCAACCTGCTCTTCAACCTCGACCGGGCCCGCACTGCGGTCGGCGAGGGCAAGCCGTTCGTCCTCGTCGAGGGCCAGCTCGATGCGCTGCGCTGCTGGAGCGTGGGCCTCAAGACCGCGATCGCGCCCCAGGGCACCTCGATCACCGAAAGCCAGCTCGTGCTGCTGCGCCGGTATCACACGCAGGTGGAGTGCTTCTTCGACAGCGACAGCGCCGGGCAGAAGGCCGCGCTGCGTTTCCTGCCGATGGCACTCAAGGCGGGTCTCGAGGTGCGCTTCCTCACCCTCGCGGGCGCGGAGAAGCTCGATCCCGATCTGCTGTTTCTCGAACGCGGCATGGCCGCCTACGAGGAAGTGCGCCGCCAGGCGGAGAGCGCGATGCACTTCGCCTGCCGCGCGCTCCTCGCCGATCCGGCGCAGGCCTCGGTCGAGGAGCGCAGCCGCGCCGCGCAAGCGGTTTTTGAACTGATCGCCGCCGCCGAGAGCGAGATGACCCGCAGCGGTTTTCTGGCCGAAGCCGCCGTCCACCTGAAGCTGCCGCCCCTCGCGATGCAGCGGGACTTCCAGAGCTACGTCAGCCGCCAGCAACGCCAGGCCGCCGCCCGGCCCGCCCAGGAACCCGCCGGCGCCGCCCCGGCCAAGGCGGCCGACACCTCCCACACGCCGGAGCAGCACCTGCTCCTCCTGCTGCTTCACTTCGAGACCCTGGGCAAGTCGCTGAGTCACGCGATTCACCACGACTGGGTCGACACCGCCCAGCCGGCCGGGGCGTTGCTCAACCGCTTCCTCGCCGAGTTCGAGCAGGATGCCTGGCCCGGGCGCGGGCAACTGGACGCCCTGCTGGAGTCGCCCGCCGAGCGAACGCTGGTCGCAAATCTGCTTTTTGAAAGCCCCGGCATCGACGATCCGGTAAAGGTGGCTCAGGAAGGGCTTCGGCAACTTCGCGCCCGCGCGCTGGAACCCCGTTTGCGCCAAATAGAACTTGCTTTGGCCAACCCCCATGCGGACAGTGATTCTGACCCAATTTCTCTCTTGAAAGAACGCTCAGAACTGCAACGCCAGCTCCGCTCGCCGCTCGTC
>JAEUHA010000515.1 GCA_016793535.1 Opitutaceae bacterium
AGGGCTTCCTGCCGAGTGAACGCCACCTGAGCGAGCTGTTCAAGGCGAGCCGCCCCGTTGTGCACACCGCGTTGCATCTGCTCGCCAAGGAAAATCTCGTCGACATCCGGAGGTGCCGCCGCACCCGACTGCTCACGCGCGGCAGTCGCCTCGCGTCACCCCGCAGCCGTCTGGTCACGATCGTGACCGGCGAACCGACATCCCAGATCCCTTCCGCCGCCTTCCAGGGCATCAATGAAATCCGGGCTCACCTCGCCGAGGAAGGATACAGCACTGAAATCCTCGTTTGCCAGTACCGCAGTGCCAAGGCGCAGCAGCGAAAGGTCGAGGCCTTTGTCCGGCAAAACCGCGTCGCATGCTGCATCCTGCGTTCGGTCAGCCGGGAACTGCAGGAGTGGTTCTCCCGTCACTCGCTGCCCGCGCTGGTGCTCGGGTCGTGCCACCCGACCGCGAAACTGCCGTCCCTCGACATCGACTACCGGTCGGTCTGCAGTCACGCCGCGGGCGTTTTCCTCAGCAAGGGTCACCGCCGCCTGGCCCTCGTGGTGCCCAACTCGGGCCTCGCCGGCGACCTCATGAGCGAGGAGGGCTTTCGCGACGCGGTTGCGTCGCGCAGCGACCGGGGCGCCCACGCGACGATCGTGCGGCACAATGGATCGGCCGAGCACCTGCTGGCGAAACTCGACGAACTCTGCCTCGGGCCCAGCCGACCGACCGCGCTGCTCATCGCCCGCCCCCAGCACACGTTTGCGGTGATCATGTACCTGCTGAAGCGGGGGCTCACGGTACCGGACACGGTCTCGGTCATCGCCCGCGATTACGATCCGCTCTTCGGCAATTCGATCGCCCACTATCCCTTCAGCGCCCCCGCGTACGTCCACCGCCTGTCCCGTCTCGTGGCCCAGATGGTCGGGAATCGGTTTCTGGCGCCCGAGCCCAGCCTCATTTTTCCGCAGTATTTTCCCGGCGGCTCGGTGAAGAGGCTCGCCTGAGCCCCGCCCGCCTCCGGCGACTCTGGCAAAAACAGTTTGCCAGTGATTTCGGGTCGTTCGGACCCGCGGGTGGAATCAAGGTCGCCGCGTGATCCACTTCAAGATGCACGGCCTCCAGGCCGCGACGCACACCCCGTTCGCCGCCGATGGAGAGGTCGATCCCGGTGTCGTCGAGCGCCAATGCGCCCACCTGCTCGAACGGGGCGTCACCTCCGTGTTCATCAACGGGAGCACGGGGGAATCCCATTCGCTCTCCGTACCGGAGCGCCGCCTCCTGGCGGAACGCTGGCTGGAGGTCACCGCCGGAACCGCGATGCGGGTGATCGTGCACGCCGGCTCCAACTGTCTCCGGGATGCGGCGGACCTCGCCGCCCATGCGCAGTCGATCGGAGCCGCCGCGGTGTCGATGCTGGCGCCTTCCTATTTCCGGCCCGCCACCCTGGCCGGCCTGATCGACTGCTGTGAACTGGTCGCCCGGGCCGCGCCGGAACTCCCCTTCTACTTCTACGATATTCCCGCGCTGACCGGGGTGCAGTTTTCGATGGAGGAGTTCCTCAACGCAGCTCCCGCGCGGATCCCCAACCTCGCCGGCATCAAGTTCACCAATTCGGACCTCATGGCCTACCAGCTGGCGCGGCGCGCGGCGGGCGGCCGCTTCGACCTGCCCTGGGGCTGCGACGAGTGCTATCTCGCCGCGCTGGCCCTCGGCGCGGAGGGAGCCATCGGCAGCACCTACAATTTCGCCCCGGGAATTCATCAACGGCTGCACGCCGCGTTCCTGGCGGGCGACCTCGCGACCGCACGCGACGAGCAGTTCCGCTCCGTGCAAGTGGTCCGGATCCTGTCCGGCCGCGGCTACGTCGGTGCCGCCAAGGCCCTCATGACGCACCTCGGCGTACCCGTTGGCCCGGCCCGCCTGCCGAACCGAAACCCGGACCGCGAGTCCGTCCGGTCCATGCTCGCCGAACTCGACGCGATCGGCTTTTTCGCCTGGAAGGATGCGCAGCGGGCCGGCACCACACCCTCGCCATGACGCTGACGCCCGCCCGCCTCGCCACCCTGCGTTCCACCTATCGCACCGGCCTGCTCGACAGCACGGTGCCGTTCTGGCTCCGCCACGGTCTCGACCGCGAGCACGGGGGCCTGCTGTCGAATTTGGGCGAGGACGGTACCCTCATCGATGGCGACAAGGCACTTTGGCTGCAGGGGCGCGCCGCGTGGACGTTCTCCACGCTCCATACGAGCGTGGAAAAGAACCCGGCATGGCTCTCGGCCGCAAAGTCGTGCCTCGATTTCATCCGGCAGCACGGCCGGGCGCCCGACGGCAAACTTTACTTCACGGTCACCCGCGATGGCCGGCCGATCCGGATGCGGCGCTATGTCTACAGCGAATGCTTTGCTGCGGTTGGCAGTGCGGCCTATGCGCGGGCCGCCGGTGACGAACGGGCGGCGGTGGAAGCCGTCCGCTATTTTGAGACGTACCTCCATCACAGCTTCACGCCCGGGGTCATGCCGCCGAAGTTGGATCCCGTGACGCGTCCGCTGCAGGGGCTCGCGCCGCACATGATTGCGATCGTCACGGCGCAGGAACTGCGCGCGCGGCTCGACGATCCCGTCGTGGCGGGAACGCGCTGCACGGAGTGGATCGACCGTTCGCTCACTGCCATCGAGCGCGATTTCTTCAAGCCGGACCTCGGCGCCCTGATGGAGACCGTCGGCCCGCGCGGCGAGATCGTGGACTGCTTCGACGGGCGCACCCTCAACCCGGGTCACGCGCTCGAGTGCGCCTGGTTCGTGCTGCGCGAGGCGAAACACCGGCAGCGCGACGCGCGGCTCACCGCCCTCGGCCTCGCGATCCTCGACTGCATGTGGGCGCGCGGTTGGGATCCGCTGCACGGGGGACTCCTCTACTATACCGACGTGTGGGGAAAGCCGGTGCAGGAATACTGGGCGGACATGAAGTTCTGGTGGCCGCACAACGAAGCCGAGATAGCAACGCTCCTCGCCTACCAGCTCACCGGAAATCCGAAGTATGCCCACTGGCACGGTCTCGTGCACGAGTGGTCGCACCGCGTGTTCGCCGATCCGGTGCATGGCGAATGGTTCGGTTATGCGAGTCGCGAGGGCCGCATCACCACCCGGCTGAAGGGCAACACGTGGAAGGGGCCGTTTCACCTGCCGCGCATGCAGCTTACCTGCTGGGGACTCGTCGACGAACTGAGCGCCTCGGGACCCGCCGGTCAGCATCCATGACCCTGCCTGCGTTCTCCGACCCGACGACCCGGGTGAATCGTCCGGCCGGCCCACGTTCTTCCGCCGCCGGCGCACCGGGTACGCCGAAAGTGCCACGTCGTCCGGTTGGCGATGCCGCGACCGCCCTCCCATAAACCATTTATTCCCCGCGTCCCTGGACCCCACCCCGGTTCCAGTCTCCACCCTGCCGTCTCCCCATGAAACGATTCCGCGCCTTCACGTTTCCCCTCGCCGCGACGCTCCTCGCTTTCGCGCCCGTGGCCGGCCTTCCGGCCGCCGAACGATCCATCCCTGCACCCGCGGCCACGGGCGTCTTTTCCGGTTCGGTGAGCAACGCCGCCACCGGCAACCTCCTGGAAGGAGCCCGGATCGAGTTCGCCTCGCTCGGCCTTAGCACGCTGACCGACAACACCGGCCGCTTCGTGCTGGCTGGCGTGCCCGCGGGCACGCACGAGGCGGCCGTGTCGTACACCGGGCTCGATCCCGTGCGCGTCGCGATCACCATCGCGGCGGGGCAGAGAGCGACGCGCGATTTCGACCTGACCACGGGCATCTACCGCCTGGAGCAGTTCAAGGTCACCGGCGAGCGTGAGGGCGCGGCGGCCGCGATCACGGCGCAGCGCAACGCCGAGAACGTGAAGAATATTGTCGCCATGGATACGTTCGGCAACCTGCCCAACATGAATCCCGGCGAGGTGGCGATCCGTCTCCCGGGCGTCGCCGGCAATCTCGATAACGAGGGCAACGTCACCAACGTGATGGTGCGCGGAATGAGCTCCGCGCTCAACACGGTGTCGATCGACGGTGGCATGGCGCCCAGCGAGGGCGGGATGAGCCGGAGCTTCCCCACCAGCTTCATCAGCGGAGCGCTGTTCGACCAGATCGAGGTGACCAAGGGACTGACGCCGGACAAGAGCGCCGCCTCGATGGGCGGCTCGATCGACATGAAGACGCGCTCCCCGCTCAGCATGCGCGAGAAGCGCCGGTTCACCTACAGTTTCTCCGGCCGGCTCGCACCGTCCTTCACCGAGCAGATTCCGCTGCGCGAGGCCCATCGCTTCCATCCGTTGCTCAACGCGTCCTACCAGGAGGTCTTTGATGTCTTCGGCGGCACCCGGAACCTCGGCGTCTCCCTCACTGTGTTCTACAGCGAAAACGTCGCCGGTTTCTTCAACACCATCCGCGACCATCAGAACACCACGGCGCGGCCGGCCTACATCTGGGACTACCGCACGCTCGATTCCTACAACAACCGCAAGCAGGGCAGCATGAACGTCCGGGTCGATTACCGGCTCTCACCCTCGACCCGCCTCTCGCTCAGCGCCCTGGGCAACAACGCCAACGAGCCCTACCGGCGCGTGTATGAAGCCCGGGCCTACGCCGCGCAGACGGTCGGCACCACGGGCAATGCGGGCATCCTGCCCGGCTACACCGACAAGGTCACCGAGGTCCGCGCCGCGCCTGGGTCGACGATGGACGTGACGTCGTCGACGTTCAGCTTCTACAACCGGCTGCGCTCGGTTGATCTCGGCGCGGAACACCTGTTCGAGCGTCTGCAGATCGACTACAACGCCCGCTACAGCCGCGCCCACATCAACCCGGGCAGCAGCAACGGAGGCGTGCTGATCAACCGCGTCGCGAACGTGGGCTGGAGGCTCGACCTGACCGCGAACGAGCGTTTTCCGAGTTTCGTTCAGACCGCCGGACCCGACCTGACGAACCCGGCGAACTACCGCCCGGTGACGATCAACAATCGCAACGAGAGCAACAATCACGACATCAAGGAAGCCCGCGGCAACCTGCGGTACCAGCTCCCGATCGGCGTGCCCACGTTCGTGAAGACCGGATTCAACTGGCGCTATCAGCGCGCCTTCAATGGCAGCGGCGTCCGGCGCTGGAATTACACCGGCACGACCGCGATCCCGCACGATCCGTCGATCATCACGTACGACATGGTGAAGACCGGCCGCCGCATTCCCATCTGGGAATCCGCCGCCGTGATGAACCGTGCGGGGCCGACCGATCCCACGGTCTGGCGCGAGGACGATTATTTCCGTGAATCCAGCAAGTACACCGGCACCCGCGCCGCGGAAGAGACCGTCACCGCCGGCTACGTCATGGCGCAGGGCAGGTTCGGCCCCGAGGGCCTGCTCGGCCGCACGGGTTACCTCACCGGTGTGCGCACGGAAAAGACCGAGATGGGCAGTTGGGGCTGGGTCCGCGCCCACTCCGGCAGCACGGCTGCGCAGCAGCTCGCGGATCCGGTCGGCTCGGCGCGGCGCGACTACGCCAACACCCGGCGGCAGCTCAGCGGCGCGTACACGAAGTCATTCCCGAGCGTTCACCTCACGCACGACGCCACGCGCAATCTCAAGGCGCGTCTCAGCTGGTCGACCGGCTTCGGCCGTCCCGCGATGAGCAATGCGCTGCCCAACGAGACCTTCAACGACGCCGCACAGACGCTGACGATCAACAACCCCAGCCTGCTGCCCCAGATGGCGAACAACTGGGACGCCACGCTCGACTACTATTTCGAGCCGGTCGGCAATTTCTCCGTCGGCTGGTTTCACAAGACGATCAAGGATTTCATCGTCAGCGGCATCGACGTCGGCACCGTCCCCGTCGGCGCGAACAACGGCTACGACGGGGAGTATGCCGGCTATTCGATCCGCACCTCCCTCAACGCCGGCACGGCGATCGTCCAGGGCTGGGAGTTCAGCTATCAGCAGCAGTTCACCTTCCTGCCCGGCCTGCTGAAGAACCTGGGCCTGCTCGTCAACTACACCGTGCTCGACACGCACGGCAACTTTGGCGGCACCACGAACCTCACGACCGGCCAGGTCGCCGGCTTCATTCCGAAGACCGCCAATCTCATCCTGTCGTGGCGCTACCGCGCGTTCAGTTCGCGCGTGCTCGTCAACTACACGAGCGATGGCATCACGAGCTACACCGCGACGGCGGTGGGCCGGAACCTCTACCGCTTCGAGTCGACGCGCGTGAACGTCGGCCTGGGCTACGAAGTACGGCCGGGCATCACGCTAACCTGCGACATCTCCAACCTCTTCAACGAGCCGCAGGAGTACTATCGCGGCATTCCGGAACAGCTCCAGCGCTGGACCCTTACCGGCACGACCATTTCGATGGGTGTTGCCGGCCGGTTCTGACGGCACTTTCGTCTTCCCGATGGCCTCCCCCTCCGCGACCGCCCCCACTTCGGTTCCGTCCCCGGCCGCATCCGGTATCCGTTACGCGCATACCAACCTCACCGCCGGCGACTGGCGGCGGCTCATGGCGTTTTACGTCGAGGTCTTCGGCTGCGAGCCGGTGAGTTCCGAGCGCGACAACCGGGGGCCGCACTTCGACGCGCTCACCGGGATTGTCGGCGGCTCGGTCAAGGGCCGGCACCTGCGCCTCCCGGGGCACGGGGAGCGCGGCCCGACCCTGGAGATCTTCCAGTTCGATCCCCAGGAACCGAACCGGCCCGCCGTGCTCAACCGGCCCGGCTTCGCCCACCTGGCCTTTGAAGTGCCGGATGTGGACGCCAAGCGCGCGGAGATCCTGCGCTGGGGAGGCCGGGACTTCGGCCAGCTCGTCACGCTCGACATCCCGGGCGCCGGCCGGCTCACGCTGATCTACATGACGGATCCGGAAGGCAACATCGTGGAACTGCAGCGATGGCATTGAAGGCCTATCCGGCGCAGGGGAATCTCAGTCCATGCGTGCCTTCCCCAACGCTCCGCGCACGGTTTGGAGCACAGATGGCGCGGATGGCGCGGCTGCAGTTATCCACATCATCCGCGGTCACACTCTGACTTTGGTTCCCCGTCCATCGGCCCGCCCTATCATCCGTTATTCCGCCATGTCACTCCGCCCACTCCGCTACGTTTTTCCCTGCGCTGCCTTGCTCCTCGGCCCACTCTGCCTTTGCGCGCCGGCGCGGGCCGAGGTGCAGATCGATCGAATCTTCATGCCGCACCAGGCGTCGCCGAGCAGCTTTGCCGTCGGGCTGCCGGGGGGCGTCAACTTCTGCTGGGACCCGTTGCGCGGAGCGGTGAGTTACGCCTGGAAAGGTGGCTTTCTCGACCCGACGCCGGCGCGACCGGGCGTCGGCAAGTTCATCGAGGCGGCCAAACTCCTCGGTCCGCTCGTCTATCAGGAATCCGGCGCCGCGCCGCTCCGGCGCGATGATCCGGCGCGCGAGCCGACGGTTGAGTTTACCGGCTACACGCTGAAGGCGGATGCGATCGAGTTTCGTTACCTGGTCAACGGGATCCCGGTGCGGGAGGAGATCCGTGCGCGCCCCGATGGCGGCACGCTCGTGCGCCGGCTGCAGATCGAGGGCGGCTCCGACAGCCGCTGGTGGCACGTCGTGGCCGGCCGCCCCGCCGCCGAGTTGAAACGGGATCCCGCCGGCGCCTTCGTCCTGGAACTGCCCCTTTCTGCCGGTCCGGTCGAAAAACGATGACGCCGCGCCCTTCCTCCGCTCCTCGCACCCACCGCGGGTTCACGTTGCGGCTGGCCATCGCTCTGGCCGGTCTCGTGCCCGCGGTGCAGGCCGGTTATCGCATTGAGGACGTCCCCTACCCGGCCGAGATCAAGGCGGGCATCGCCGCCGTCACGTTCACGCCCGCTGGCGCGCTCGTCATCGCGACGCGGGTCGGTGAAATCTGGATCCGCCGGCCCTCGGGTGACTGGCGGCTCTTTGCCCGCGGATTCGATGAACCGTTGGGACTTGTCGCCGAATCCGAGACCCGCCTTTTCATCGCGCACCGGCCGGAGTTGCTGCGCGCCGACGACGCCGATGGCGACGGCCGGGCGGAGACGTTCGAATCGATCGGCGGCAAGTGGGGCATCACCCAGAACTACCACGAATTTTTCTACGGCCTGAAGCGCGACCGGACCGGCCGCTTCTACGGTGCGCTCGCCCTCGAGTCCACAGGCGCCGCCAACCAGGCGCAGCGCGACCTGTATCCGACACTTCCCTACCGCGGCACGCGGCGGCTGGAGAACGTCCTCGAACCGACCGGTCACCGCTCGGAAGTGCCCTGGCGCGGCTGGGTCATCAGCATCTCGCCGGACGGCCGCCTGGAGCCGCTCGCGGCGGGCTTCCGCCAGGCCAACGGGATCGGATTGAGTCCCGAGGAGGAACTCTTCGTCACGGACAACCAGGGCGACTACAAGCCGTCGACCGGGCTGCTGCACGTCGCGAAGGGCGATTTCCACGGTCATGCGTCCAGCCTGAAATGGGAGCCCGGCTTCGATCCGAACCAGGTCACCACGGAATCCCTGTGGCGGCGGCTGAAAACACCGGCCGTGGTCTTTCCCCATGGACCGCTCGGTGTTTCGCCCGGCGAGCCGGTCTGGGACCTGAGCGGCGGGAAGTTCGGTCCCTACGCCGGCCAGGTCTTCACCGGCGACTACAGCCGGATCGTCATCCGCGCCGCGCTGGAGAAGGTCGCCGGCGCCTGGCAGGGAGCGGCGTTTCCCTTTCTCGGCCGAAATGTGATGCCGCCCTACGCGACCGGCGACAAGCTCAAGGCCGGCACCACGCGCGGCGCCTTCGCGCCCGACGGCAGCCTTTATCTCGCCGCCACCGCCGGGCAGGGTGCGGGCGAGGACGGCCTGCAGCGCGTGTCCTGGGACGGACAGACGTCGCCGGACATCCGGAACATCCGCCTGACCGACCGCGGCTTCCAGGTCAGCTTCACGCGTCCCATGCAGGCGGATACACTTGCCGCCGCGGCAAGCTACGAGATCACCCGCTTTCGCTACTACTATCATCACAAGTACGGCTCGCCCTGGGTCGATGAAGCGAGAGTGGCGGTGAAAGCCGTCACACCGGCGGCCGACGGCCTGGCGGCGACGCTCGAACTCGACGGGCTCCAACCGGGTTTCGTCTACGAATTCTCGCTGCCGCGCCTGCGCACCCGGGAAGGCGATCCCCTGGCGAATCCGCTCGGCTATTACACGGCCAACCGGCTGCCCAACGGCGAGACCGCCGTCGGCGGCACCACGCGGCTCCCGCGGCCCGGGGAAACGTCGCTCACCTCCCGCGAAGTGCCGGGCGAGACCGCGAAGTCCTCGACCGCCGAAATGATCACGGCCGGCGAGCGCGTCTACCGCTTTTACTGCGTGGCCTGCCACCAGCCCGACGGCCGCGGCGTCGCGGGTGGCGCGGCCAATTTCGTCGATGACCGCAGCCGTCTCGCCAAGTCGGATACGCAGTTGCTCGAGGCGATCACGAACGGCGTCGAGGCGAAGGGCATGCCGGCGTTCGGCGCCATCATCAATCCGCTGCAACGCCGCGCGGTGCTGGCCTACCTGCGGGCCAAGTTCGGCCCCGAGGCGGCTTCTCCGCCCCGCTAGCTTGCGCAGTCGGTTGCCCTGGCTGCAGGCGGTGTTCCCTCACCCCGCGGGTCACGGGATTCACAACGGACTCGCGCGGGGTGAGGGCACCCCGCCCACAGCCCTGGACAAACCTGGCGTCGACAACGCGCCGGTAAATGGCCACAGCGGAGGACGGCGCCGTGGAGCGACTCCCTCCGCCTGCGCCCGGTTGAAACGCCCCTCCCTCCATCCGAAACCGCCATGTCCCCTCGCCTCACGTTCGTCTGCCTCGCCGCCGTGCTCGTGTTTCCCCGGCTCGTCGGCGCTGCGGAATCGGCGCCCGGTCGGCTGCGTCCGCCGAACATCCTCTTCATCTACGCCGACGACCACTCGAAGAAGCTCATCAGCAGCTACGAGGGCGCCTACGCGATGGCCCGCACTCCGCACATCGACCGGCTCGCCGCCTCCGGCATTCGCTTTCAGGCCGGTTACATGGGGGCGTGGTGCATGCCCTCGCGCGCGACGCTCCTCACCGGACTCCATCCGTACGCGATCGAGACGATGCGACTGACGGGACCGAACCCGCAGGGCACGTACGACCCGAAGGTCTGCCGCTTCTGGCCGTCGGTCTTTCGCCAGCACGGCTATCACACCGCCCAGATCGGCAAGTGGCACACCGGAACCGACACCGGCTGGGGCCGCGATTGGGACTACCAGCGGGTCTGGAACCGGCCGGCCAACCCCGAGAACGCCGGCAGCTACTACGGCCCGCAGTTGATCGACTTCAACGGCGAGCGCCGGAAGGTCGAGGGGTATTCAACCGATAACTACACGCGCTGGGCGGTCGACTACATCAAGGGCGAGGGCCGCGAGGCCGGAAAACCGTGGTACCTGTGGCTGTGTTACGGCGCCATCCACGGCCCGACCATCCCGGCGCCGCGCCACCGCGGCACGCTGAAGTCCGCCAAGGCGGAAACACCCGCGGACATCCTGGGTCCCCGCCCAGGGAAGCCCGCGTACCTCGAGGGCACCCAGGCCTGGAAGCGCGGGCCCGCGGGTGAGATCATGGACAAGGGAGGAAAGTCGTCCCACGCCGACTGGACCCGGCAGGTCAACGAATGCCTGCAGGCGGTCGACGAGGGCGTCGGCGAACTGATCAAGGCCCTGCGCGAGTCAGGCCAACTCGAGGACACGCTGGTCATCTACACCTCGGACCAGGGCTACGCCAACGGCGAGCACGGCATGAAGCAGAAGGTGGCCCCGTACGAGGCGACCTATGCCTCGCCGTTCATCGTGAGCCGCCCGGGCACCGTGCCCGCCGGGAAGGTCGCGCGCCACACCGTCAACGGCCCCGATGTCGTGGTGACGTTCTTCGCGCAGGCCGGCATCGCCCCGCCCTGGAAGATGCACGGGCGCGACTTCAGTGCGCTGTTGCGCGATCCGGATCACGCGCGCTGGGATCAGCCCACGCTTTACACGAATACCGGACAGGATTTCGGGAGCAACGTGACGGCCAGGCTCGCGGGTCCGGATCAGGCCAAACACTCCGGCGTGCCGTACTTCGCCGCGGTGCGGCAGGGCGACCTGAAGTACGTGCGCTACCTGTCCGGGCGCGAACCGGAGGAACTGTACGACTTGAAGTCCGACCCCGAGGAACTGACCAACCTGGCCGGCGCCCCGCAGCGCAGAGGGGACCTGGAGCGCCTGCGCGCGCTGTGGCTGGCAGAACTGCGTGCCAGCGACGCGCCGTTTCTCACGTACGTTTCATCTCTGCCCTGATTCCCCTTTTTTTTGGGGAGCGACCGTCTTCGGCCGCAGGGAAAGCGTGCGGACGAGGACGTCTGCGCTCCCAGGTTCGAATTCGATTCCCAGTCTGGTCTTCCCGCCCGACATGTTCTTGGCTGAGTCCGTCCACCATGAGCCCTCGCCGCCGCCGGAAACCCGCCGCCTCCCTCTCATCGGTCCCCTGCGCTAGCGCCTTCGCCACCGCCTGACATGTGGCCGGCGGTCCCCATCTGCATTCTCGCGCTGGCCGGGTTCACGCAGGGTCTGACCGGCTTCGGTTTCGGCCTCGTCTCGATGGCGCTCCTGCCGCTCGTGCTGCCGTTCAAGGACGCGCTGGTCGTCGTCGCGGCGCTCAATGTGCCCGTATGCGCGCTGACGCTGTTCTCGAACCGGCGGCATTTTCATTGGCGGCGGGGCGCGGCGCTCGCGCTGGGATCCTGCCTCGGCGTGCCGATTGGCTTCTATCTCCTGGTGAAACTCGACGCCGCGCTGCTGCTGCGGCTCCTCGGCGCGCTGCTCTGTCTCTTTGCGGTCCACGAACTTCTCCTGGCCCGGCGCTTCCCCCTGCGCTTCCCCGCCTGGAGCGGTTTTCCCGTGGGCCTGCTGAGCGGCGGCATCGGCGGCGCGTTCAACGTCGGCGGGCCGCCCGTGATCGCCTACGTTTACTCCCAGCCTTGGACGAAGGAGGAAATTGTCGCTGTCCTGCAACTGGTCTTCGGCACCAGCGCGCTCCTGCGCCTCGGTTTCGTGGGCCACTCCGGGCTCCTGCATCGCGACCTGGTTTACCTCACGCTTCTCGCGCTGGTCCCGCTGATCGCGGGAATTCTCGCCGGTGGACGGTTGCTTCACCGCGTGCCGCTGCCGCCCCTCAAGTTCACGGTTTTTCTGTCGCTCCTCCTGCTGGGCGCCAAGTATCTCCTCACCGCCGCCTGAAGGCGTACGCTCGCCCCCGATCCCATGAAGACCCATCCGCTCTATCTCAACGGCGAGTTTGTCACGACGGGCCAGTCGCGGCCCGTGCTCGATGCGGCCACCGGGCAGGCCTTCGCGCAGATGTCCACGTGCGGACGCGAAACCGTCGCCCGCGCGCTGGCGGACGCGCACACCGCCTTCGCCACCTGGCGCACGCTGACGGGAAAGGCGCGCGGCGATTTTCTGCTGCAGGTCGCGGCCGGGATCTCGGCGCGGCAGGACGAATTCGCCCGCACGATCACGCTCGAAAACGGCAAGCCGCTCGCGCAAAGCCGCGGTGAGGTCGCGATGACGATCGATCACCTGCGTTGGTTCGCCGAGGAGGCCCGCCGTGGATACGGCCGGATCATCGCGCCGCAGGCCGAGGGCAAACGCCACCTGGTGATCAAGTCTCCGGTCGGCGTGGTCGCCGCCATCAGTCCGTGGAACTTCCCGCTCACGCTCGCGGTGCGCAAGGTCGCCCCCGCCCTCGCCGCCGGCTGCACGGTCGTGCTCAAGCCCGCCAGCGCGACGCCCGTGAGCTCCGCCCTGCTCGCCGAGTGCGTGCACGCCGCCGGGGTGCCGAAGGGCGTCTTTCAGCTGGTGGTCGGCGCCGCCGGCGAAATCGGCGCCGAATTTCTCGCCTCCCCGCTCTGCCGCAAGATCACCTTCACGGGCTCGACCGAGGTCGGACGCCAGCTCATCGCCGGCGCCGCCGCCCAGGTGAAGCCGCTCTCGCTCGAACTCGGGGGACATTCGCCGGTGCTCGTGTTCGACGACGCCGACCCGGTCCGCGCCCTCGAGGGCACGCTGCTCGCCAAGTTCCGGAACACCGGCCAGTCCTGCATCGCGGCCAACCGGATCTACGTGCAGCGGGGAGCCGCGGAGCGTTTCATCCCGGCGTTTGTCGCGCGCGTCAAGGCCCTCAAGGTCGGTCCGGGACTCGAGCCCGGCGTCGAGATCGGTCCGCTCATCAATCCGGCGGCGGTCGACTTCGCCCTCGGTCACATCGCGGACGCACAGGCACGCGGCGCCACGCTTCTCTGTGGCGGTCGGCGACCGCCCGGCCTGGGCGCAGCCTACCTGGAACCGACCGTCCTGACCGGCGTCCCCGACAGCGCCCAGGGCATGATCGACGAGACCTTCGCACCCGTCGCCTATATCAACATCTTTGATACCGAGGCCGAGGCCGTCGCCCGCGCCAACGCCACCACCTTCGGGCTCGCGGCCTACGTGTTCACCCAGGACCTCAACCGCGCCTTCCGGCTGATGGAGGCGCTCGAGGCCGGCATGGTGGGAATCAACA
>JAEUHA010000526.1 GCA_016793535.1 Opitutaceae bacterium
TGTCCCGGGAGCGCGGATGCCCTCGTCCGCAGAATTGAGAAGTGCGGACGAGGGCGTCCGCGCTCCCAGGGAAGGAACCCCCAGCATCATTCTACGCCATGTCCTCCCGTCGAACCTTCCTCCAACGCGCCAGCCTGCTCCTGCCGGCTTCGTTGGCGCTGCCGTCGCTGGCTTCGGCGGCGGCTGCCGCGTCCACGCCGGCCGCCGCGGCCTCACCGCGCCGCATCCCGGCGCAGGAACTCGCGGCCGACGTCGTCATCATCGGCGGCGGCACCGGCGGCTGCGCGGCCGCGCTGGCGGCGGCGCGGCACGGGCGGCGCGTGATCATGACCGAGGAGACCGACTGGATCGGCGGCCAGCTCACCTCGCAGGCGGTGCCGCCCGACGAGAATCCGTTGATCGAGACGGTCGGCGGCACGCGCAGCTACCTGACGTTCCGGCAGAAGGTCCGCGACTACTATGCGCGCAACTTTCCGCTCACCGACGCCGCGCGCGCGAACAAGCTGCTCAATCCCGGCAACGGCTCGGTTTCGAAACTCTGCCACGAACCCCGCGTCGCCCTCGCCGTGCTCGAGGAGATGCTGGCGCCTTACGTGGCCGGCCAGCGCGTCCGGATCCTGCTCCGGCACGTGCCGACGGCGGCGACGACCAACGGCGACCGCGTGGAGGCCGTGCAGGTGCGCAACCTCGAGACCGGCAACACGCTCGTGCTGCGCGCGCCGGTGTTCGTCGACGCGACGGAGCTCGGCGACCTGCTGCCGCTCACGCGCACCGAATATGTCACCGGCGCCGAGGCGCAGCGCGACACCGGCGAGCCGCGCGCGAAACCCGAGGCGCAGCCGTTGAACCACCAGTCGTTCACCTGCTGCTTCGCCATGGATTACCTCGCGGGCGAGGACCACACGATCGAACGGCCGCGCGAATACGCCTTCTGGCGCGACCACGTGCCGCCGCTCCATCCGCCCTGGTCGGGGAAGCTGCTCAGCCTGTTCTACTCGCAGCCGAAGACGCTCAAGCCTTTCAACATGGGCTTCGATCCGGCGAAGGGGACCGGGCTCTTCAAGTATCGCCGGATCATCGACCGGACCAATTTCGCGCCGGGCACCTACGCGGGTGACATCACGCTCGTGAACTGGCCGCAGAACGACTACATGCTCGGCAATCTCGTCGACGTTTCCGCGGAGGAGTTCGCCCGGCATGTCGATCGCGCGAAACAGCTGAGCCTGTCGTGGCTCTACTGGCTGCAGACGGAGTGCCCGCGTCCCGACGGCGGCACGGGTTGGAAAGGCCTGCGGCTGCGCCCCGACATCGTCGGCACGGAGGACGGGCTCGCGAAGTACCCGTACATCCGCGAGAGCCGCCGCATCAAGGCGGAGCTGACCATCACGGAGCAGCACGTCGGCACCGAGGCGCGCATGAAGGTGACCGGCAAAGCGGCGAACGAGGTGACGGCGGCGGATTTCGCGGACTCCGTCGGCATCGGCCGCTACAACATCGACCTGCATCCGAGCAGCGGCGGCGACAACTACATCGATTTCGCGGCGCTGCCGTTCCAGATCCCGCTGGGATCCCTGCTGCCGCAGCGGATGGAAAACCTCCTGCCCGCCAGCAAGAACATCGGCACCACACACCTCACGAACGGCTGCTACCGGCTGCACCCCGTCGAGTGGAACATCGGCGAATCCGTCGGCGAACTGGCCGCCTTCTGCGCCGCGAAGCAGCAGCCGCCCCGGGCGGTGCGAAAGAACGCGACGCTGCTCGCCGATTTCCAGCGGCAACTGGTGGCCTCGGGCATCCCCCTAGCCTGGCCAAAGGGATGATTGCAGGCGGAGGTGCCTTCACCCCGCGCTGATTCGTTTCGAAACTCGTTTCGCGCGGGATGGGGCACCCCGCCGACATGTTTTGGGTTTTTCGACGGCGACTGGCTGCGATTGCCGTCCCGTGGAAAAGCGCTCCTGCTCTTTGCACCATGTCCCGCCTGCTCCGTGCTTTCCCTCTGCTGGCCGCCACGTCGTTTGCTGTCGCGGCCGACTCCAACATCCGGATCACGACCGACGTCGCGTTCCTTGCGCCCGACCGGAAGGAGAAGCTCGACCTCTACCTGCCGGCGGACGCCGCGCCTGGCCAGAAGCGCCCGGCGCTAGTGTGGATCCATGGCGGCGGGTGGACCGGGGGTACGAAGAGCGAGGCCCGCGCGAAGAACGTCTGCCTGACGGCCGCCGGGGCGGGCTACGTCGCCGTCAGCATCGATTACCGGCTCGGGGCCGGCGCATGGCCGACGAACCTCTTCGATTGCAAGAACGCCGTCCGCTTTCTGCGCGCCCACGCCGCGCGGTACGGCGTCGATCCGGATCGGATCGCCGTCGCGGGCGGTTCCGCCGGCGGCCACCTGGCGTTGATGGTCGCGCTCACCACCGGGAAACCCGGCCTCGAGCCGACCGGCGAGGCCACGCCCTACGCGGACGTTTCCAGTGGGGTCCGCTGCGTCGCGAATTTCTACGGGATCACGAACATCCTGACGCGCCGCGAGACCGACAAGCAGGGCCATCCGTCCGAGGTGCGTCGCACCCTGGCCGGAGCGATTTCGGTGCATCGCGCGACGTCGGAGACCGATCCCGTTCTCACGCTCTCCTCGCCGGTCACGCACGTGGCGCGAAACAGTCCGCCGATGCTGACCTTGCATGGCCGTGCCGATGCGACCGTCGATTACCTGCAGGCCGAGGAGCTTCATCGGGTGGCGCGGGAGCGCGGAGCCCGTCACGAACTGGTGCTCCTCGACGGCGTGGGCCACACGTTCGACCTCCAGACCTGGGCGAAGAAGCCGTTGCCCCGGGACTTGCGACCGGAGTTCCTCGCGTTCCTGGCGAAGCACCTGAAGTAGTCCCCCCCTGGGAGCGCGGACGCGTTTGACCTGCGCAACGCCGCCCGCGATGGTACGTCTGCCTTTTCGCCCTCTCATGAGCCCTT
>JAEUHA010000073.1 GCA_016793535.1 Opitutaceae bacterium
GAAGCAGCCGGTGATCACCTGGATCACGAAGCAGAACGCGAGCGTGCTGCCCCAGACGTAGCGCCAGCGGGCGCCGCCGGGCACGTTTTCGAAGAGCGTTTCGTGCACCAGCCGCTTGTAGCCGGTGCGGGAGTCGAGCCAGTCGAGCGCGGACTTCATCAGACGGGAATTTTTTCGTGCACGCCGGCGCGGAAATTCTGGAACGTCACCCAGACCTCGGAGCCGTTGCGGATCTCGACCGGCAGTTCATCGAGACCGCGCGGGCTCGGGCTCTTGGGGTCCTGGATGCTGCCATCGAGACCGAAGCTGCTGTTGTGGCAGGGGCAGAAGTAGTTGTTGTTCGCCGACCGGTAGTCGACGAAGCAGCCGGCGTGCGGGCAGACGACGTTCAGCGCGCGGACCTTGTTGTCCTTCAGGCGTTGGAGATAGACGGCGCCGACGGGGACGTTGGGCGTGCGGTTCCAGGCGTCGACGCGCGTCGCCAGCACGGAAAACTTCCGCGGTTCGCCGTCCTCGGGGAGCGAGTTCAGGGTCGCGACCAGGACGGAGGCACCGGCCTCGGACTTGCGCCGCAGCGGGTCGAGGAAGACGCACAGGCCCGCGACCACGGGCGCGACGACGAGCGAGCCGCCGATGACCACGGCGGAGGCTTTGGTGAGGAAGGCGCGCCGGTCTTGCGCAGGGGAATCGGCGTTGGGTTCCATGCAGGGTAAAGTGGTCGGGATGACGGCGCAGAGGGGCGACCGATTCAACCGCAAAGCGGGTGAGTGACGCGCAGCGCACGAAAGAACGGGTATTTCCTGGGAGCGCGGCCGCCCTCGGCCGCATCGGCGCGAAGCGCCCATTCGCTGCGCAATTCCTGCGGCCGGGGACCGCCGCGCGCCCAGGGAATACCCGCTCTTTCGTGCGCCGGGCGTGACCGATCCGCTTTGCGGTTGAATCGATTGCCCGTCTCCGCCGTCATCCGACCTCGCGACCCCCGCGGTTGCCGTCCTCACTCCTTCCCTCTGCATGGAACCCAACGCCGATTCCCCTGCGCAAGACCGGCGCGCCTTCCTCACCAAAGCGTCCGCCGTGGTCATCGGTGGCTCGCTCGTCGTCGCTCCCGTCGTCGCGGGGCTGTGCGTCGTCCTCGACCCGCTGCGGCGCAAGTCCGAAGCCGGGGCCTCCGTCCTTGTCGCGACGCTGAACTCGCTCCCGGAAGACGGCGAACCGCGGAAGTTCTCCGTGCTCGCCACGCGGGTCGACGCCTGGAACCGCACGCCCAACGTCCCGATCGGCGCGGTCTACCTCCAGCGGCTCAAGGACAACAAGGTCCGCGCGCTGAACGTCGTGTGTCCGCACGCCGGCTGCTTCGTCGACTACCGGTCGGCGAACAACAATGACTTCGGCCCCTGCCACAACAGCAGCTTCGCCCTCGACGGCAAAGTCCAGGACCCGAAGAGCCCGAGCCCGCGCGGCCTCGATGAACTGCCGGTCGAGATCCGCAACGGCTCCGAGGTGTGGGTGACGTTCCAGAACTTTCGCGCCGGTGTGCACGAAAAAATCCCCGTCTGATGAAGTCCGCGCTCGACTGGCTCGACCAACGCACCGGCTACAAGCGGCTGGTCCACGAAACCCTCTACGAAAACGTCCCCGGCGGCGCCCGCTGGCGCTACGTCTGGGGCAGCACGCTCGCGTTCTGCTTCGTGATCCAGGTGATCACCGGCTGCTTCCTCTGGCTGGCGTACAGCCCGAGTTCGCAGACCGCGTGGGAGAGCGTCTACTTCATCCAGCATGAGATGTGGGGCGGCTGGTTCCTGCGCGGCCTCCACCACTACACGGCGCACGCCATGACGGTGCTGCTCGTCCTGCACCTGATGCAGGTGATCATCGATGGCGCCTACAAGGCCCCGCGCGAATTCAACTTCTGGTCCGGCATCATCCTGCTGCTGCTCGTGCTCGCGCTCTCGCTGACCGGCTACCTGCTGCCCTGGGACCAGAAGGGCTTCTGGGCCACGCGCGTGGCGACCAACATCGCGGCGATCACGCCGTTCATCGGACCCGAACTGCAGAAGATCATCGTCGGCGGCAGCGACTACGGGCATCATACGCTGACGCGTTTCTTCGCCCTGCACGCGGGCATCATCCCCGGGCTGATCATCGCGTTCATCGTCGGCCACGTTTACCTTTTCCGGAAGCACGGTCTCACCCCCAAGGAGCCACGCCGCCGGCCGGATGCCGCGTTCTGGCCCGACCAGGTGCTGCGCGACGCCGTGGCCTGCCTCGCGGTGCTGGCGGTCGTGCTCTTCCTGGTGTTCCGCTACCACGGCGCCGAACTCGGCGCCCCGGCCGATCCCTCGGAGCAGTTCTCCGCCGCGCGACCCGAGTGGTATTTCCTCTTCCTGTTCGAGCTGCTGAAGTACTTCCCCGGCGGCACCGAGGTCTGGGGCGCCATCGTGCTCCCGGGGCTCTTGATGGTGGTGCTGACCGCGATGCCCTTCATCGCCAACTGGAAACTCGGTCACCGGTTCAACCTGATCTACCTGTGGTCGATGCTGGTCGGGGTCGGCGTGCTCACCGCGCTGGCCGTGAAGGCCGACCGCAACGATCCCGAATACGCGCGCGCCGTCCTGATGGCGAAGCGCGACGCCGACCGCGTCGTCGAACTCGCGCGTTCACCCGACGGCATCCCCGTGACGGGCGCCGTCACCCTGCTGCGCAACGACCCGTTCACCCAGGGCCCGAAGATTTTCGCCAAGAATTGCGCGAGCTGCCATCGCTACGATGGCCACGACGGACTCGGCGGACAGCCGAAGGACAAGCCGTCCGCGGCCGACCTCAAGGGCTTCGCCAGCCGCGAGTGGCTCGCCGGCCTGCTCGATCCGGCGAAAGTCGACTCCGTGCATTACTTCGGCGCGACGAAGTTCAAGGAAGGCAAGATGGTGAAGTACGTGCAGGACGACGTCGCGGCCTTCAATGCCGAGGACAAGCAGGCGCTGCAAAAGGCGATCGCCGCCCTTTCCGCCGAGGCCCGGCTGAAGGCCCAGCGCGACCTGGACAAACGGGACGAAGGCCTGATCACGGAGGGTACGAAGGCGCTGATCGGCAGCCGCATGGGCTGCATGGAGTGCCACAAGTTCCACGACGACGGCGAGGAGAACGCCCCCGACCTGACCGGCTACGGTTCCCGCGAGTGGCTCGTCGCGTTCATCAGCAATCCCGCGCACGAACGTTTCTACGGCGACCGCAACGACCGCATGCCCGCCTACCTCGAGGAGAAATCGCTCACCGCCCAGGAGATCAGCCTCGTGGCCGACTGGCTGCGCGGGGAGTGGTACGTGCCGGAGCGCCGCTGAGGCAGAGCGGGCTCATGCCAAGCGGATTTCGCTTTGGAACCTCTGGCTGAAGGCCGCCCAATCATTTTGACCGCGGATTTCGCTAATGGCGCGGATGTTTCATCTATCCGCGTGATCGGCGTAATCCGCGGTTAAGCCTGGAAGCTTGGGGCGATTGATTTGAGTTCCAGGTTCCAAGGGTCAGGGGACAGGAGCTAGAATGTCCGGTGCGGTAAGGGTGAGATTTGTTTGGAGTTTGGCGTTTTGGCGTTTGGAATTTGCCCGTCATGCCCCGCCCGCCGTCATCGTTCGCCACCGCGCGCCTGGTCGGGCGGATGCCGCGCGCCGACGACGGGCCCGCGGTGCTCGCCTCGTACGCGGGCGATCCGGCGGTGACCCGCTACCTGAGCTGGCGCGCCTACGATCGGGTGGAGCCGCTGAACGCGTTCCTGCGCGAGTGCATGGCGGACTGGGAAAAGGGTTCAGGGCATCTGGCCTGGCTGTTGTGTCTCAAGGGAACGGATACACCAATCGGCTCGATCGGGGTGACCCTGGAGAGCGGCGGCCGGGCGATGTTCGGCTACGTGCTGGCGCGGAAGTTCTGGGGCCACGGCTTCGCCGCGGAGGCGCTGACCTTCCTCGTGGACTGGACGCTCGCGCAGCCGAAGCTCTACCGCGCGTGGGCGTTTTGCGACGTCGAGAATCCCGCCTCCGTCCGGGTCATGGAGAAGGCCGGCCTGGTCCGCGAGGGCATCCTCCGCCGGTGGCACGTCTGTCCCACCCTGGGCCCCGAACCGCGCGACTGCGTGGTCTGCGCCAAAGTGAAATAGCCGCGGGCTTAGCCTCCGCCTTCCGTGCCCGCGTCACCGCCCCGCGCTTCTCCCTCCTCGAACATGTTTCCGCTTTCCACCGCCCGTTCGATTCGTGTCCGCCTGCTGGCCGCCGCCGTCCTGGGCCTCGCGCCGGCGCTCTCGGCCGCCGATTCTGCCCGCCTGGAAGCCATCAACGCGCAGGCCCAGGCCGCCCACGGGAAACGCAACCTCGGCGACGCCACCCCGCTCTACCAGGAGCTGCTCGCCGCGGAACCGCCGGTGACGCCCTCCGCCGCCCAGCGCGCCCGGATCTTGAAATTCGCCCCGCGCCTCGTGCTCGTGCGCGGGGAGTTTTTTCCGCTGAAGGACATCGCCGCGATCGTCCACCCGGACAAGCCGGTCATCGCCTACCACCTTTTCTGGGAGGACGACCTCGGATTCCCGAGCGACAACGATCCGTGCGACCACGAGGTCGTCTGGGTCGAGTACGATCCCGCCACCGAGCGCGTCACGCGGGTGCACACCTACTGGCATGGCCGGATCGTGACGACGGATGCCGCCACGGCCGATGCCAACATGCACGCGGGCCGGCCGTGGATCGGCGTCGAGTGGGGCTTTCACGGCAGCATCCCCTGGCAGGCCGTGGGCAGCGTGAAAGTCGTCGACGATGTCCTGCGCGACCACTGGAACAAGGCGCATCGCGAGCTGAAGGCGCGCGCACCCGATCCGCTCGCGCGCGGCTGGCCGCGGGAGTTCACGGGCGACTACGCAGCCTTCACCCGCTTCAGCGTTTCGTTCGATCCGCGACCGATGCTGCGGGAGCGCGACCTCCAGTACGTCTCGCGCTGGGCCAACGCCACGCTCAACCGCTACTGCCTGCGCTACAATTTCGCCGCCAAGACCGAGTGGCCCTGGCTGGCGGTTCCGCGCTGACCGCGGCGGCGCGCCTCCTCACCGTGCCGCGTCCCCCCGCCCCAGCGCCGATCCGGGTCGGTTTGCGCGAGATCGCCGCGGCGGCGGGCGTCTCCGTCATGACGGTCTCGCTCGCGCTGCGCGGCAATCCGCGGATCTCCGTCGCAACCCGCGACCGGATCAAGCGGCTCGCCGACGAACTCGGCTATCACCCCGACCCGGAGCTGTCCCGGTTGATGAATCACCTGCGGACCTCCCGCACGGCCCGGGGCAAGATCGGCATCGCGCTGGTCGACTTCTATCCGACACCCCACTTCGTCGAAAACGCCTACAACGCCAAGCTCCGGCGGGGTGCGGAACGCCGCGCGACCGAACTCGGTTTCAGCGTCTCGCCGATGCACGCCGCCGACTATCACCTGAACCTGCGGCATCTGCTCAAGGTGATCCGGGCCCGGGGCATCGAGGGCGCCCTGCTGCTCCCGTCGGTCGTGCCCACGGAACTCGACGCCTCGGCCAACTGGAATGGCATCTCGGTGCTGAGCACCTCGAAATCACTGCTCGCCCCGCGGTTCCACTGCGTCGTGCCCAACCAGTTCGGCAACACGATGCGGCTGTTCGAAACCCTGGAAGCCTCCGGGCACCGGCGGATCGCGGCGGTGTTCGACGAGACGTTCGACGAACGGACCGCGCATAACTTCACCGCCGCCGTCAGCTGGAAGCCGCGTGACCGCGCCACGCTCATCGTGCCCCAGGCCGTGTCGGCGCCCGAGCGCCTGGACCTCGTCGCCCGCTGGCTCGCCCAGCAGGAGCCCGAGGCGGTCTTTGCCCAGAGCGACGCCGTGACGGCCGCGCTGCCTCGGCTCCGTCGCCTGCGCCCGACGCTGAGTTTCCAGGTCATCAGCCTCGGCGTCCACCACAGCAACGGCTTTCCCTACGTCGATGAAGGCGCCGAACTCATCGGGGCCGCCGCGATCGACCTGCTCGGCGGCATGATCTACTACCACGAGACCGGCATTCCCGCGCATCCGCGCACGACCCTGATCGACGGTCAGCTCGTGCTCACGCGGAAGACGTTCGGCCGGAGGCCGCCGTTGACGGCGCAAGTCGAGCCAAGCCGGGCCAAGCAGTTGAGGGTTGAGAGTTGAGGGTTGAGAGCCAAACCAATCGGAGCGCAAGACTTCCCCAGGCGTCCGGAGTCATCCGACCTCGGCCGATCGGTCTCTCAACTCTCAACTTCAAACTCTCAACGGCATCGTTCCGTTCAGCCGGAGGCATGCAGTTGAAAGTTGAAGGTTGAAATGATCTTTCAACATTCAACTGCATGAGTCCGGCTCAGATCTTCACCGGCCGCCCGGTCTGGAGCGACTTCACCGCCGCTTCCGCCAGCACGATGGCCTGCCGGCCGTCATGCGCGGTCACGGGCAGCGGCTGCCGGTTGCTCACGGCCTGCACGAACGCCGCAAGTTCCGCGCGGTAGGCGTCCGCGTAGCGTTCGAGGAAGAAAAAGAGCGGCTTGTCCCCGCTCACGGCGGACGCGTCGGCCAGCTCCACGGTCGTCGCGGTCCGGTTGCCCGCAGTGAGACGGCCCTTCGAACCGTGGACCTCGAGCCGCTGGTCGTAGCCGTAGCTCGCCCGGCGGCTGTTGTTGATGTGACACAGTTTGCCGGAGGCCGTCTTCATCACGACCATGGCGGAATCGGTGTCACCCACCTTCGCCACCGCCGGATCCACGAGGCAGCTGCCGTAGGCGAACAACTCGACCGGCTCCTCGCCGAGGAGCCAGCGCGCCATGTCGAAGTCGTGGATGGTCATGTCGCGGAACTGTCCGCCCGACACCTTCAGGTAGCTGATCGGCGGCAGGCCCGGATCACGGCTCGAAATGATCACCTGCTCCACCGCGCCGATGTCGCCCCGGGCGATGCGGGCGTGCAGGGCGGCGAAGCTCGGGTCGAAGCGCCGGTTGAAGCCGACGAACATCGGCACCTTCGCCTTTTTCACGGCGGCCAGGCAGGCGTCGACCCGCTTCAGGGAAAGGTCGATCGGCTTCTCGCAGAAGATCGCCTTGCCCGCCCGGGCCGCGGCGATCGCGAGGTCCGCATGCGTGTCGGTCGACGACGCGATGATGACCGCGTCGACCCGGGGATCGGCGAGGGCGGCCTCCACGCCGGCCACCTGGGCGCCGTGCCTCACGGCGAGCGCGCGGGCGGCGTCGGTGTTGACGTCGACGATGTAGAGCAGCTGCGTGTCCGGCGTGGACGCGAGATTAGCCGCGTGAATGGCGCCGATACGTCCGGCACCGAATTGGGCGAAGCGAAGCATGCGAGGGAAGAGCTGGTCCATGATCCGAGGGGGAAACCGCCTGCCGCGCGAGGAGTTTTGCGCAGGATTCTCGCCCTGGGAGCGCGGACGTCCTCGTCCGCATTCAGTGCCCTGCG
>JAEUHA010000538.1 GCA_016793535.1 Opitutaceae bacterium
GGCGGCGAGCAGCGAGGCCACCCGCGTGAGCGTGCGGTAGTCGTCGCGGCGCACGCCGAGCGAGACGAAGACCTTCTTGTCGAAGAAGGAGCTCTGGGTCGCGAGCACGTAGGTCGTTGCCTTGGACTTGTTGCCCGAGACGCTGCGGTCGGTGAAATCCTTCTTGTAGTCGATGCCGTTGAGCCGGACGAGTCCGGTGCCCGCGAACGACCCCGCGAACCACGAGCGATAGTCGGTGCCGGGATTGATGTAGGTGCGATAGTCGACGCGATTGTTGGCGTTGCGGATGTCGGCGTTGGCGATCGGCGCGTTGGTGCGGGCGTTGATGAGCACCTGGTTGCCCTGGAGCTGCGAGTTGGTGTTCTCGCTGCGCTCCCACATCCCGAGGATCTTGTGTTCGCCGAATTTCTTCAGATCGAGCGTGTAGAGCGCGGAGGCGCGCAGGGCCTCGTTGTTGTCGGTGTTGATCGTGCGCAGCGGGGCACCGTCAATGTAATAGCGTCCGACAAAGGGGTTGGCCTTCACGCCGCCGGCTCCATCGGGGATGTAGAGGTTCGGGTCGGCGGAGATCTGCGTATCGAGACGAAACGCCGAGCCGATCGCGGTCTCCTTCTGGTAGCTGACGTCGACGAACAGATTCCGGCCGATCGGCTGCTCGAAGCGAAGGAAGAGCCGCTCGACGTCGCTCGCGTTCGTGGTGTCGGGGCCGTAGCCAATCTGGTACGGGGCGACGAGGTTGGACTGATACGGACCGTTGCGCGCCGCGGCTTCCGGGGTCGCGGGCAGCAGGGTCTGGAACGTGTCGCGGAAGACCGCCGGCTGCCAGCCGGGCACGATGCCGACGAGGGTGTTGAACGCCGCGGCGGTCTCGTAGAAGCTCGTGCTCGTGTAGAGATTCATCCCGCCGACCGTGGGATTGATCGTGTTGGCGAACGTGTCGCCCGAATTGGTCACGATGTAGTGCCGGTTGCCGGCGATGCGCTCGAGGCCGCGGGCGGCGGCAGCGTTGAGCGCCAGGGCCGCGGTGCCGCGATTGTCGATGAGCCGCACCGAATCGGGCAGCGTCTCCCAGAACGAGACGTTGTCGGCCATGTTCTGCGGCACCGACCACATGCCGGAGAGGTTCGCCTTCTCAAAGGAGCCGACGAGGTTGGTGCCGGCCCGCTTGAAGGGCACGATGCGCAGCGACCCGGTCACGCGGTTGTCCTCGCGGTTGTCCCACTCGCGCCAGCTCTCCTTGCGCGCATGCAGGCCGAGGACGCGAAGGGCAACGCGCTGCGGCACGACGACGAAATTGCCGTCAACCGACGCGCGGTAGTCTTCCCAGCGGCCGGCGTGCGCCTGGAACTTGTAGTGGTTCTTCCGGAGCTCGGCCTGGAGGGTCGACGTGTTGATCGAGCCCGCGGAATTGGCGACGCCGAACAGCACGCTGTTCGGTCCGGAGGCGAAATCGAAGCGGCCGGTATTGTACGCATCGACCGGCATGCGCGAACGGAAGAAGTCGGTGAGGCTCGAACCCGATAGGCCGCGATTGTTGATGCGGGTGTTCTGCAGACCGGCATCGACGTAGAACATCGTCGGGTCGGGCCGGTTCTGGTCGTAGTCGATGTTCGAGTTGACGCCGTATTCGAGCACCTCGGCGAGCGAGCTGGCCCCGAGGTCACGGAGGAACTCCTCGGTGAAGACGGAGACCGTCGCGGCCGAATCCATCAGGCGCGTCTTGAAACGATTCGCGGCGAGCGAGTCGCCCGCGGCGTAGCCGACGTCGCCGGCGGACGTGACGGCGAACGGGCTCAGGACGATGGGATCCGATTCCGCCGCCGACGTGGGCGAGGCCGTGGCGGATGTGGCGGCGGCATGCGCGCAGGCAACGCCGCCGGCGAAGGTGAGTCCGCTCAGCAACGCGTACAGCGAGCGCCGCCGCGTGATCGCTGCTGCGGCGGTGGACGCGGGACAGTGGGGCGAAATGGGCTCGGAGCGGAACAGCAGGGGTGAACGCGGGGACGATTTCATGCGAAGGGAGGTGAGCGGGGTGAACGCGGCACCAGGGCTTTCCTGGGCGGCGGGGGATCAGGTGAAAACGCCGGAGAAGAGGAAGGAGTGCCGATTCCACGGTCAGCTCAAGCCGATACGTCAGCTAATCAGAATAGTGTTCTGCTAATCAGAACAATTGGCTTGAGGACCGCGGATCGCTCCTGCAGCCGTGGAGCATCGGCCCACCATGCGCGCCCGCCGCCTTTCCTCCCCTTCCGTCCCGAAACCGCGCGCCACCGTGCAATCCGTGGAAAAGGCGCTGCGCCTCCTGCAGGCCCTCGACCGCCATGGCCGCTGGATCGGCGTGCGGGAGCTCGCGCGCCAGCTCGAACTGTCGCCGCCTGCGACCCACAATCTCCTCAAGACCCTGCAGGCGGCGAGCTTCGTCGAGTCGAATCCGGCCTCCCGCCAGTACCGCCTCGGACTGGCCGCGGTGCGGCTCGGCGCCGGCTCCGATCCCCTGCAGCACATGCGGCGCTTTGCGCGGCCCTACCTCGAGACGCTGGCGGAGAAGTCGGACGAGACGATCGTCGTGCTCGCGTGGCAGCAGGACCATGCCGTCGTGGTCGATTGGATACAGGCCGGCCACACCCTCGCGGTGACGCACCATCACGGGGTCGTCGACCATCCGATCGTCTTCGCCTCGGGGCGCGTGCTCCTCGCCCACCAGGACCGGGAAGTGCAGCTGCGCCACCTGCGCGGAGTGGACTACGCCAGCCTCAGGCCCAACGGACCGCGCAATCCCGACGACGCGGTGGCCCTTCTCGGCCGGGTGGCCGCGGAAGGCTGCGCCGTCACCGAGAACGTCGCCCGGAGCGGCGTCGTTGCCGTGGGCGCCCCGGTCTTCGAGGCGACCGGCCGGCTGCTCTTCGCCGTCGGCTGCAGCGCGCCGCTCACGCGCATCGATCCGCCGCGGCTCGTCCATCTGCGCGAGCGGCTGCTCGAGATCACGTCCGAGATGACGCAGAAGCTGCGGGCCCGACACTCCGGGCGGTCCGAGGAGATATGATCGACACCAGGAAGAACTTAAGCCCGTGCCTCCAAGCCAAGACCAATTGACGACAGGATGGACAGGATCGACAGGATGACGACGGGCCTGGCCGGAATGCGCGATGCGATCGCTGCAGAGGATCTCTGAGTCCCCATCCTGTTAATCCTGTCATCCTGTCGAAAAGTTTGCCTGACTCCTGTCGTCCCCTTCATCGCATCTTCATGCGCCCAGCGTCTCGCCTGCTTCACTTCCTCCTAGGCGCGTTCGCGTCATCCCTGGGTGTCCTCGCCGCCGCCGCGGAGACGGAACATCCGACGCATCACGCCGGCGTGGCCCGCGTGGACATCACGCCCACGCATCCGGTCCGCCTGAGCGGTTATGCCACCCGCCGCGAGGAGGCCACGCGCGCCGCGCAGCCGCTCTGGGCGAAGGCGCTGGCAGTGAGCGTCAGGACTGACGAACCCTTTCTGCTGCTCACGGTCGACAACTGCGGCGTGCCGGCCCGCGTGCGCGAGCAGGTGCTGCGGCGACTCCAACCGTCGGGCGTCACGAGCGAACGCTTCGCCCTGACATTCACGCACACGCACTCCGCGCCGTGCCTGACCGGCGCGCTGGAAAACATCTTCGCCGAGGATGTCCCCCAGGCGCACCAGGCCAACATCGACCGGTACACGCGCGAACTCACGGACAAGCTCGTCCAGCTCGGCCTCGCCGCACTCGCCGACCGGAAGCCCGCCCGGCTCGAGTGGGCGACGGGCAAGTTGCGGTTTGCGCAGAACCGGCGCCAGCTGAATGGCGGGCTCGTGGATCACGATTTTCCGCTGCTCGCCGTGCGCGCGCCGGGCGGCGCGATTCGCGCGCTGTTCGCCAGCTACGCGAGCCACACCACGACGCTGGGTGCGGACGTCAACGAGTCGCACGGTGACTGGGCGGGCGGCGCGCAATGGGCGATCGAGGCAGATCACCTGGGAGCCATTGCGCTCATCGCCCTCGGAGCCGCGGGCGAGTGCATCCCGACCGGCGTGCGTGAACTTCCTCCGGCGCTTCGTCTCGCCGAGACGACGCGGCTCGGTCGCGTCGTCGCCGACGAAGTCCGCCGTTTGCTCGAACGCGGCCTGAAGCCGCTCACGGCCGCTCCCGTCGGCCGTGTGAAGTCGATCGACCTTCCCCTTCAACCGCTGCCCACCCGCGCCGAGTGGCAGGCACGGCTCGCCCAGACCGGCCCGGCTGTCGCCTACCATGCGCGCAAGAATCTCGCCCGGCTCGACCGCGGGGAAACGCTCCCGACGCACGTGCCGTACCTGGTGCAGGCGTGGAGTTTTGGCCGTGAACTCGCGCTGGTGTTCCTCCCCGGCGAAGTCGTCGGCGACTACTCGCTCCGTCTGAAGCGGGAATTCGACTCCAGTCGGTTTTGGTTCAACGCCTACACCAACGCCGCGCCCGCCTACATTCCGTCGCGCCGCGTGCTGGCGCTCGGCCAGTACGAAGCCGTGGCCTCGACCCGTTACTACGATCTGCCGGCTCCGTTCGCCCCCGAAGTCGAGGAACTGATCGTCAGTGCCGTCCATGAGGTCGTCCCTCGCGACTACCTCGCCGCCACGCGCACGAGTCCGTTGCCGCGGGCGACCACCCCCGAGGAGGCGCTCGCGGCGCTCCGCACCAAGCCGGATCTCACCGTGCAACTGGTCGCATCCGAACCGTTGATACTGGATCCCGTGGCGGTCGAATTCGGCACCGACGGACGCCTCTGGGTCGCCGAGATGCGCGACTACCCGCAGGGCATCGACGGAAAATGGAAACCGGGCGGACGGGTCAGCGTGCTCGCCGACACCGACGGCGACGGCCGGTACGACCGGTCGACGGTGTTCATGGATGGAATCCCGTTTCCGACTGGTGTCCTGCCCTGGCGAAAGGGCGCGCTGGTCTGCGCCGCGCCGGACATCCTCTACGGCGAGGACACCGACGGAGACGGCCGCGCCGACGTGATCCGGAAGGTGCTTACCGGCTTCAACACCGAGAACTACCAGGCGCGCGTGAACAGCCTGACGCTCGGGCTCGACAACTGGGTGTACGCGGCCAACGGCCTGCGCGGCGGCGTCATTCACAGCCCGGCCCACCCGGAGCGGACGCTCGATATCCGCGGCCAGGATATCCGCTTTCAACCCGACACCGGAGTGGTCGAGACCGTCGCCGGCCGTTCGCAATACGGCCGCGTGCGCGACGACGACGGGAATTGGTTCGGGACCACGGCCGGCAACCTGCTGCTGCATTTCCCGCTCGCCGAGCGCTATGCCCGGCGCAATCCCCACGTCCCGAGCGGGGCGGCCGTCGTGCAACTGCCCAGCGGGGCACAGCGCTCCCGCGTCTTTCCGATTTCGGACGCAATACAGCGCTTCAATCAACCGGGTCATGCCAACCAGGTGACGGCGGCCTGCGGACTCGGGCTCTATCGCGACACGCTGCTGGGCGATGCATACCACGGCGACGCCTTCGTCTGCGAGCCGGCTCACAGTCTTGTCACTCGCATTGAGCTCACGGCCCGCGGCGCAACCTTCGAGGGCGCGCGGGCGGCGGACGAGAGGGAGTCGGAATTCCTGGCATCGACGTCGAGCTGGTTCACCCCGGTCCAGGCGCGGACCGGGCCCGACGGCGCGCTGTGGGTCGTCGACATGGTCCGCCCTGTGATCGAGCACCCCCACTGGATACCGCCCGAGCGGCTGCGGGACCTGCCGGTGCGGGCCGGTGAGGATATGGGCCGAGTCTTCCGGGTCGTCCGCCGGGGCGCCGCGCTCCGTCCGATTCCCGACCTCACGTCGCTCGACCTGCCCGCCCTGGTGGCCGCGCTGGACACGCCTAACGGAGCCGCCCGCGACCGGGTCCAGCGCGAGCTGCTCTTCCGCGGGGACACGGGGGCGATCCCACTGCTGGTCCGTATCGGAGAAGCGAGTACGACGCCCGCGGTCCGCTTGCACGCGCTGGCGCTCCTCTCGGCGTTCGACGGGCTGGCCGTTGCCCACGTCGCGCGTGCCTTGCGTGATCCGGACCCCGGTGTCAGGCGCTTCACCCTCACGCTCGCCGAACGGTTCCTGCGTTCGCCCTCGGCCCTCGACCCGCTGCTGCCGGCGCTGGGGGCCGATCCGGATCCGGGCGTGCGCACGCAGCTCGCGTTCACGGCGGGAGAGTGGCACGACGCGACTGCGGCGGCGCTGCTGCTGGCGCGCCTTGCGGCGGGCGCGCCGGAGGACCCGTGGCTGCGCACGGCGATCGGCTCCGCGACGCTGCGAAATTCCATGGCCACGCTCGACCAGCTGGAACGGTCGGGCGACCTCCGGACCGTGAACGCATCGATCGCCGGCGACTTGTGCCGCACGGCGCTCGCCACCGGCGCGCCGCTCGAGGCCGTGCTCACCCGCGTGGCGCCGCCGGCCGGGACG
>JAEUHA010000542.1 GCA_016793535.1 Opitutaceae bacterium
TGGGCTTCACTTCGACGAACTCCGCCGCGGGAGTCAGCGGGCTCAGTTTCGAGAAGAGCCCGGTCTCCGCCAGGGTCCGCGGCGGCGCGACCGGACCACCGGCCGGTGCGGTCGTGCCCGTATACCGGATACGCACCAGGGAACCCGTGTCGGGCCGCCAGGCCTTGCCGTCACGCCAGATCGTGGCTCGATTCAGGACGTAGAGCGCGCCATCCGCGCTGAACTCGAGCGCGACCGGGCCATCGAGCCCGCGCGCAAAGGTGATCACGTCCTGCGGCGCATCCGGATCGAGCACCTTGATCCAGTTCGCCTTCCAGTCGGCAAAGAAGAACTTCCCGCGCCATGCCGCCGGAAAGGCCGGGCCGCCGGAAGGAGTGCCCCCGGTGCGCGGGTGAAACGCAGCCCCCACGACGCTGCGGCCGATCGCGGGCGGATAGGCGTACAAGGGATTCTTGTACGCGGGATTCGACGCGGGGCCCTCGGCGGCGGGCCAGCCGTAGTTGGCCCCGCGGACGATTTCATTGACCTCGTCGAACGCCGTCTGGCCGACGTCGGTGGCGAAGAGGCGGCCGGTTTCGGGCTGGAACGCGAGCCCGTACGGATTGCGCAGACCATATGCCCAGATGGCGCGGTACTTCCCGGTAGTTTGCGCGTGGAACGGATTGTCGGCCGGGATCGAGCCATCGGCGTTGAGCCGGAGAATCTTTCCCTGCAGCCGGTCGAGTTGCTGGGCCGGCTGGCCGGTGGACTGCTCGCCGAGGGCGACGTAGAGCTTGCCGTCGGGTCCGAAGCGCAACGGCCCGCCCTGATGCCCGGCCGGTTGTTTGCTCGTCAGGAGGCCCTGGTTGTCGCCCTCAAGCAGGATCTGTTCGCTCGCCGGGTCGACGATGTTTCCGCGGAACGTGAAACGGCTGAGGACGTGATGCGTGAACGGGGACTTGGCGACGTAGAGGACGTACAGGTGCGGCGTGCGGGGGAAATCCGGATGCGGGGTGACACCGACCAGGCCGCGCTCCCACCACGTGTCGAGCCGCGCGCTGAGGTCCAGGGCGGGGGTCGGCAACAGGGCGCCGTCCTTCCACACGCGGAGCGGCCCGGTCTGATCCGCGATCAGGATTCGTCCGTCGGCCAGCGGCACTAGGGTCGTCGCGGCGTTGAGTCCGGTCGCGAGTGTTTCGGAGACGAAGCCCGGCGGCACCTCGACGGCAGACGTGAGGGAAACTGGCAGCAACGTCAGGGCGGCGAGCAGACTGAGGCGTGAAAGCAGGCGCACGGTCAGGGTTCGTGGGGATCGTTGAGGGTGGCGCGGAGTGCGCCAAAGGTCACGTCCGTGTTGTGCGCGACCAGGAGCGCGCCGCCGCGAGGGATCGCGCCTCCGCCTTCCCGGGAATCGAGGTCCCATGTGACGGGTTCGGTATCACCGTCGCGCCACGATTTGACGCGGTAGCGGGCGGCGGGGCCGGGCAGCGTGTCGACCCGGAGTTTCAGCCAGTAGCGAACCCCAAGTTCTACCCGGCGCAGACGTGGCTCCGTGAGCGTGGTGGGAAAGGTCTTGGCGGCGCCGTCGCGGAAAATTCGCCAGGAACTCTCCGCGAGGTCCGCCCCGAGCCGGAATTCCGCGACCGCACCGAGGGGATACCACTGCACGTGTGGCTGCCGCTGGTCGGGAAAGTGACCGGGGAATCGCGCGGCGATGGCCGCATGGGAAACGCCGTAGGTTGGCGGCTGCGCCAGCGGGGGCGAGTAGCCGTGAAACGTCACGGCGACCGTGACCGTATAGTCCGTCCAGGTGCGGTCGCCGAAGGCGAGGATGCGATCGTAATGGGTGTCCACCGTGCGCACGCCGTCGGGTCCTAGGCGCCAGTTGCCGTCGACGACCTGCACCGCGTCGGTCAGAGTGCGGACCTGGCTCCAGTCGACGGAATACGGGAGCGGCCAGGTGCGGCCGGCGTGACGGTGCACGGTAACCGTGCGTTCGGCCCAACGGCCGATCCGGTCGACGGCAGAGAGGACGAGGGTGTTCTCGCCGTCGCGCAGCGTGTCGAACTCGAGGTCGACATTGAAGTCGCCGTCGCGCGCGAGCCGGTGTCCGTCGGCGCCGACGGAGAGTCTTCGCGGCGTCCCGCCATTGAGGGCGGCCTGCACCAGGGCGAGACCATCCCCGGGCGCGACGCGGCCGAGGATGTTGACCCACCGTTGCGGCACGCCGAGCCGGCCGAAATGCTGCTCGTCGCCGTGCCATACGTCGATCGTCGGCGGTCCGAACAGCAGCCCGGACGTGCGGTCGGCAGCGGGGGTGCCGATGCGTCGCAGCATAGCCTCGGCCGTCTCGGTGTCGGCGGCCTTGGTCAGCGCAATCGAGAAACGTGCCGGCAGGCGGGACAGTGGTGGCGTGTGCTGCGCCGGATCGTCCCAGCCGGGTCGGCCGAAGCCGAACACGGTCATCAGCGGCTGCGGCTCGCGCACACTCGGCGTGTACGGCCAGGGTGCGTAGCTGGCGTCGCCCGAGTCAGACTGGTGGTTGACTAGCAACAGGCCGTGCGGCGACTCGGCGGCACCGAAGATCACCCAGGGCACCGACTCCTGCCAGGGCCGGCTCAGCGGGGTGCGGTGGCCGTGCGGACGCAGCACGAAATCCGAGGTCGGATCGAGGGCGCCACCTGGAGTGCCCTCGTAGATGAACCAGTAGTTTCCCGGGATCTTCAGCAGGGTCATCGTCGCGTGGGTCGGGAAAAAGTCCCACTCGCACGCGGCGTCGCCCAGCCGGGTCTCGGAGCGCAGCCGCACGTGCCCGGGTTCCCGCACGGTGACGGTCGTCGTGAAGGGATTGTCGTTCGCGTACATGCCGTAGCCGTATCCGCAGTGAAAATACTTCACCGGCTGGCCGCTCTTCGGCAGGCCGCGGAACTCGCCGGCGGAGCGCCCGCCGTGCCGGTACGAGATCCAGTCGCGGCCGGTCGGGTCGAGGATGCTGGCGAAGCCGGCCCCGCGTCGGCCGAACAGGTAGGTGGCCGCGGGCGTTTCGATGCGAAAGCAGTCGAGGTCGCCGAAGAGCGTCGTCTCGCTGACGCGGACCGGAGTCTCCACCTCCTGCAGCCAGCGCCGGGCGACCGTCGCGACGCGGGCGTGCGCCGGGGCGTCGGCCACGCGTTCCTCGACGAAGCCCAGGACGAAGCGGCGGCCGGGGCCGCGCAGGCGCGGGCCGTTGGGGCCGCGGCCGAAGCCGAACACGATCATCCCGTCGGGGGCGGCGAGTTCCGCGGCGGAGTTGCCCATGTACCACAGCGTGTCGTCCTCGCGGTCGTGGTCGCCCTGCAGCGCCAGAAGCACCCGTGGCGCGGCGTCGTCGCCAAAGTACGCCCAGCGCCAGTTCTCGTAGAGCTTGTCGCGGCCAAAGGGCGTTTCGCGGCGCGGCCCGCCGCGATTTGTCCCGAAGTAATGAGTCCGCGGCGACCAGCGCCCGCCGACCGGACCCTCGTACAGAAACCAGTACGGGTGATTGGCGTCGGCCTGCTCGATCGTGAGCACAGCGTTCTCCTCGGTGAAGCGCCAGGTCCAAGCCCACCGTCCGCTCCGGCTCACGGTCCGGATCGCGTCGACCGCGATGACGGTGCTCTCGCACCGATCGAAGCCCGGATGCCCCGCGCCGGCGTCGGGGTTATCGGCGCCGAAAACGAGATTGGGGCTGCCGCGGTAGCCGGCGCCTGCGGCAGCGCGGCCCGACATCGGATCCGGGCCGAACGCGATCCAGTCCTTGCCGTCGCGATCGAGCAACCGGGAGAAACCGCCTCCGCCACGATCGTAGAAATAGGTGGCCTGGGTCGTCACGACCTTGAACTGCGCGCGCCCCGCGTGCTCGGCCTCGGAGATCGTCACTGCCCGCGCGGAGAGCCCGGCCTGCGCGAGCAACCACAGCCAGCAGGTTCGGGCGAAAAGACTGCGAAGGTTCGGCATGGGAGTCGATAAGAGCTCAGCGGCGTGCCCGCAGGTGCAGCACGGCCATGCCGGGTTGCGGCGGAGTCACGGTCTGCACGCCGCCGGCGCGCACGTCCTCGCCGGCCTCGCGCCGGCCGGTGACGGGGGAGAACCACTCCGCGGCGAAGGTGGAGCCGTTATCCGGCAGGGTAACGGTGAATGCGCCCGTCGCCGGCTGGAAGATCAGATACTCGCGGCCCGGGTCCGCCAGGCAATAGGTGGTCGAGGCGAGGTTCGGTGACGGCAGCATGGCGGCGAGGTTCACCGCGCGCGCCCAGGCAACGGTCTGGCCCAGGCCCTGGCGTGCCGCTGCGCCGACGGCCGGGGTGGCGTACGACCATTCCAGATACAGCGTGTGGTAGCCGCGGCAGAACTGCTGCCAGAACCAGCCCTGATGGCGCGGATTTCGCCAGCCCATGTGATCGGTGTCGGTGACGATCAGCTTGCCGGGGTAATCGATGAGCGGCCCACGATCGAAGCTCAGCTGCCGGTCGTTGCCGGGTGCGATCCAATCCGCATTGCTGCGCAGGAGCGCGGCGTTGTTGCCGTGGGACACGCGGTTTTCGTCGCGGTGAAACATCCACGAGATGCCGGTGAGGTGCTGCTTCGGCAGCCCGGCCTCCACGCGGCGGATGAAGGCGACGACGTGCTCCTGCCACGGCTGGGTGTAGGTGCCGCCCTCGTTGCCGACCTCGTAGAGGACATTGTCGCAGTCGTTGAGCGTCTCGACCACGCGACGGACATACGCTTCCTGCAGCGGCAGGATCCGCCGGCCCATGGCGTCGTCGCGCAGGAGGTGGAGGTCGACGCCGCGGCCGTCACCGTTGGCGTCGGCTTCGATGCCGTTGACATTATTCGGGGCCGCGAACGGGTGGAACTGCCAGGCGTCGGGGGCGTGCGTGACACCCCAGAACTCGAACAGCATCACGGTCACGTAGATCCCGCGGGCGCCCGCGAGCCGTACGCGCGTGCGCAGCCGGTTGAAGTAGTCGTCGTCGAACCGGCTCAGGTCGAAGCGCGGTTTGCCGTCGCGGGCCAGCTCCGGGCCCGGGCGGGCCCAGGGGTGCGGCTGGCTGTATTCAGTCTTCTTGGACTCCGTGTCGCGCTCGGTCCACCGGGGCAGCTCCCAGCGCCAGAGGCGCGTGGCGTTGTGGCCGCTCGACTGCAGGAGGTCGAGGAAGGCGCCGTAGTCGAAGACCGGCGGCGGATCCTCGCCGGACTCCAGGCGGTGGCCGGAGTCCTGGAGGTTCTGCCAGACATGGGAGCCTGCGAGGTAGACCGCGCGCGGCGTGCCGTCCGGTCCGGTCGTGCCATCGGTGAAGTAGCGCGGATTCGTCGGGTGGAGACGCAGCGGTCCGCGCGCGGGAACCGGTTCCGCCGCGCCGAGGGACAGGACGAACAGCGTGGCGAGGCCGGCGCCGCACAGGCGGAAAGGCGGAAGCGACGGCATCGGGGCGGGGCGGACCGGAAGCGGCCGGGTTAGGGTTTCCGGTACTCGATCAACAGCGCCGGACCGGGCCAGTTGATCTCGAGCATGTGGCCCTGGAAGGTGGAAAAAACGGTGATCTCGTTCGCGCCGGGTTTCAGCCGCGCCAGCGGTACCTCGAGCAGGTCGAGGTCGTAGTGGTGAAACTCGCCGAAGCGGCTCGCGAGCCGTTCGCCGTTGAGGCGGAGTTCGTGCACGCTGGTGTCGTCGACGTCGCCGCTCCAGGTCGAGACCGCCAGGCGCGCGAACGTCGCGTCGGCCAGGTGGGCATCGGTCACCGTGAGGCTGCCCTTCGCCGATTCCCGGCCGGCGCGCGACGCCCAGCGTTCCGGCACGACCGCAGGTTTGATCAGACGCACTCCCCGCCGCGTGCGCTGCTGCACCACGTTCTCCACGGGCGGAGTGAGGTAGGTGAGCCCGGTGGCGTCGGTGATGCGCGCCCGCACGCGGATCGGCTGCGACTGATCCGGCAGCCACCGGAGGTCGCTCTTCAACCGCCAGGGCGGGGTCGACACCGTGCCAAGGTGGTGGCGGAGCACGCCGTGGTGAGTCGAGTACTGCCATTCGCGCCACACGCCGTCGCCGTCCCAGTCGAAGTCGTCGTACTCGCCGATGAACTCCACGCGCACGATCGGCCCATTGGGACTGCGGGCGTTGACCTCGAGCCGCAGCACGTCGTCGAAAACCGCGCCGGGCAGCGGCGAGACGAACTCGCCCGTCGGGTGCGGTTTGCGGGCCGCATCGTAGTGGATCCGCGCGGTGAAATCGTAGATCCAGTAGAAACCCCAGTCGTTGCGAAACGCGATCTGCTGGCCGGCCGTGAAGCGGAAGACATTTTCCCCGTCGCGCAGCTGCGCCAGCGGGATCGGTGCGGCGTTGTTGCCGAGCAGCGTGCGATAGTAGCGCTGCGGCTCGGTCGGGGTTCCGGTCGGTTGAGGCAGGTCGATCCAGGGATGGTCGTTGACGCGGAAGCGCTGCCCGGCGGTGCCGATATGGCCGCCCCAGTATTCCACGCTGAGCTCCGCTTGCGTCGCGTGGGTGAGGTCGAGCTTCAGCGGCTTCGGCTGGTGCCGCTTCATCTTCGCCATGCCGGCATGCTCGCCGGTGAAAACGCGTTTAGTGTCCGGGTCGAGCTCGGCGAAGTGCGTCGTCTCCGGCGCGCCGTAGGTGTAGGTGACCTCGCGAAACACGTCCTGGGCGCCGGCGTGGGTGGCGAGCGCGATGGCGGCGAAGCCCAGGGCCGTGGATGTGGGAGTCATGGGCGGCGCTCAGTTCATCGCGAGCAGCTTCCGCCGGTACTCGGTCGGGGCCGCCTGCTTCGCGCGGCGGAAGCAGCGGTTGAAGCTCGCGATGTTGGTGAAGCCGCAGGCGTAGGCGATCTCGGTGACGTTCAGCTCCTGTTCGCCGAGCAGGCGGCAGGCGCGGCCCACGCGAAGTTCGGCCACGAAGTCGTGAAATGTTTTCCCGGTGCGCTTCTTGAAGAAGCGGCTGAAGGCGGCCGGGCTGAAGTTCGCCTGCCGGGCGACGTCATCGCGGTGCAGCGGCTCCGCCAGCCGCTGCTGGATGAGGTCGCAGATCTTCCGCAGCCGCTCGCCCTCGCGGTCGGGGCCCTTCGGCATGAAGCCCGGGCTGCAGATCGGCACGACCTCCTCCGACTGTGCGAGCCGGTGCAGCACCTGCAGCAGAATGATCACACGCTGGAAGCCTTCCGCGCGCGGCATCGCCTCGAGCAGCGGAGTGACTTCACGCCGCGTGCGGCCGAGTACTTGCAGGCCGACGCTCGCGCGCTTCAGCAGCCGCAGGATGCGCTGCGCCTCAGGACGCTCGAAGAATCCCGGGCCGAGCGAGTCCTCCTTGAAATAGACCACGATGCCATGCAGCTCGCGGCGCGCGCCCGGGGCGGTTTCAAACTGCCAAGCATGCGGGAGATTGGGGCCCAGGAGCGAGATGTCACCCGCCTCGAGAGGCGCGATGCTGTCACCCACGATGCGATGACCGGCGCCTCTGAGCACGATTCCTAGCTGGTATTCCGGGTGAAAATGCCACGTGCAGTGGTAGTGGGGCCCGCGCAATTCGAGCACCCGGAACGACTCTTCCGGCGTCGGCTGGACCTGATGATACGTCATCTTCATGGGGTGCGGGCAGGTGAGGTTCGACGCCGTGTGCCGCGGGTCGGACGGGGCAGAGGTAGGAACGGCGCCACCCGGCTGACAAGCGGAACCGTGCCGGGCGACACGGACGGACAAAGGTTAGTCACCGAATGCGTAGCCTCCAGCGGGCCGATTGTGCGATGCTGGGGGGCGTCGCGGCTCCGATGTCCGGAATCCCGCGCCACCCCGACCCACCATGATGGTTCTCCGTGCCCTCGCCACCTCGCTCCTCGTTGCCCACTCCGCCTTTGCCGCCGACGACGCCGGCTTCAAGCCGCTGTTCAATGGCCGCGACCTCACCGGCTGGGAAGGCCTGCCGGAGGTCTTTTCCGTGAAGGAGGGCCTGATTCACGCCGAGACGACGGCCGCGAATCCGCTCAAGAAGAATACGTTTCTCATCTACACCGCCCAGGCGTTCGGCGACTTCGAGCTGCGCTTCGACTACCGTGTGGTGGGCGGCAATTCCGGGATGCAATACCGCAGTGAACGGCTGCCGGATTTCGTGCTCAAGGGCTACCAGAGCGATTTCGAGAACCAGAATCGTTTCACCGGGATGTTCTTCGAGGAGAACGGCCGGATGTTCATGGCGTATCCGGGTGAGTACGTGACGGTGAAACCGCTCGGCGCGCTCACGCCGGAGGAGGCGGCGAAGAAGAACAAGCCGCGCGCGCGGCTCGACAAGGTGAAGTTCGCCACCACGCAGGAGGTCTTCAGCCATGTCCAGGATCCGACGGCGTGGCACTCCATGACGATCATCGCGAAGGGCAACACCTTCGTGCACATCCTCGACGGCCGGGTGATGAGCGTGGCGGTGGACGAGGATCCGGCCGCGTTCCGCAAGTCCGGCCTGATCGGACTGCAGGTGCACAGCGGTCCGCCGATGACGGTCGACCTGAAGAACGTCCGCATCCGCGAACTCAAGTAAGCCCTGCCCATGCGCCGCGTCCGCTCCGTGCTCGCCTGCGTTGCGTCCGTCCTCGGCCACGCGCTGCTGGTGGCGGCCGCCCGCTCGCCGCTGCCTGAGGCGGCGCCGGCGGACGTCCGCGTCTCCGCGGACGGACTGGACCGGCTCCACGCCGTGCTGCGGGATTCGATCGCGCGCGGCGAGCACGCGGGTTTCGTCTCGGTGCTTGCGCGCGACGGCCGCATCGTGGACTGGCAGACCTACGGCGTGCGCGATGTCGCGACCGGTGCGCCGATGGAGCGCGACACGATCCTGCGTCTCTACTCAATGTCGAAGGTGATCACGGCGGTCGGCGTGCTCTGCCTGGTCGAGGACGGCCGTATCTCTCTCGACGATCCGCTGGCCAAGTTCCTCCCGGAGTTCGCCGCGCCGCGGGTGCTGACCGGCGGCACTGCGGACGCGCCACAGCTGCGGCCGGCGCAGCGCGCGATCACGATCCGGCACCTGCTCACGCACACGGGAGGCCTGAGCTATGACATCCTCGAGCCGTCGCCGCTCACGGAGCTCTACCAGCGTGCCGACCTCTGGAACTCACCCTCGCTGGCGGAGTTCGTCCGGCGGGCTGCGACGCTGCCGCTGAAGACCGAGCCGGGCACCGAATTCAACTACAGCATCGGTCTCGATCTGCTCGGCGCGGTGATCGAGCGGGTGAGCGGCACCGACTTCGAGTCGTTTCTGCGGCAGCGGATCTTCCGGCCGCTGCGGATGACCGATACCGGTTTCGACGTGCCCGCGAAAAACCGGGGGCGGCTCGCTGTGTTGTCCAAGCACGGCCCGGCGGGCAAGCTCGTCGCGACCGACCCCATCATCGGCGCCTACGCCGAACCCGGGCGCGGCTTCGCCAGTGGCGGCGCGGGTCTCTTTTCGACCGCGGGCGACTACCTGCGTTTCGCCCAGATGCTGGTCAACGGGGGCGAACTCGAGGGCGTACGTATCCTGAAGATGGAGACAGTCGCGCGGCTGGCGGTCAACGAGCTCGCCGGCCTGCCTCGGCCGACCCATCAGTTCAGCGACCGGCATGGCTGGGGCCTGGCGGGCGAAGTGGAGCTCGATCCGGCGACGGCCGCCTTCGGGTGGTGCGGCGCGGCCACCACGTACGTGCGCATCTGTCCGCGCGAGGGCACGGTCGCACTGCTTTTTGCCCAGCACCTTCCGTTCAACGAGCACGCGATCTTCGCCCCGTTCGTCGCCGCCACCCGGGCGGCGCTGAAGTAGTTGTTCTTCCGCCCCGTTCTCCGACGGGACGATTCCCGTCCCACCGACCGCGACCCCATGAACCCCATCCCCAGACTCGTCCTCTCCGCGCTCCTCCCGGCGTTGCTGTGCCCGGTTCTCACGTCGGCCCAGCCGGCCGTCCCGCCGGCGGGTGAGACCGTCCAGCTCACGCCGTTCGAGGTCACCTCGGAGAAGGATGTCGGTTACCAGGCGGCGAACACCCTCGCCGGCAGCCGCATGAACACGTCCCTGAAGGACACCGCGGCGTCGCTGTCGATCCTGACCGAGGAGTTCATCAAGGACATCGGCGCGCTCGACCTGACCCAGGCGATCGCGTTCGGGAACAACGTCGAACTCGAGCTTCCCGACGGCAACGCGGCGTTCGAGTTTTTCAACACGTTTCTCATCCGTGGCCAGGCGGCGACCGTCGCTCGGAACTACTTCCGGTGGAAGCTGCCGACGAACACCTTCAACGTCGAACGCATCGAGGAGGCCCGCGGGCCGAACTCGATCCTGTTCGGCATCGCCTCGGCGGGCGGCCTGATCAGCACATCGACCAAGCAGGCCCACGCCAACCGGACGTTCCGGAAAGCCCAGCTCGTGTACGGGAGCTACGACCTGCGGCGCGCGTCGCTGGACGTCAACCAGGCCGCGTTCAACGGTCGGTTCGGAGTCCGGCTCAACGCCGTCACTTCGAAGGAGCAGGCCTACCAGCACTATGCCGGCGCGGAGGACAACCGGGGGCATGTGGCGCTTAAGTATGACCCGACGCGCAGCACCGTCATCCGGGCCGAATACGAGAAGGGAAAGACGTTCCGGGTCGCCGCGGACAACACCGAGGTCGGCGACAACGTCATGCGCTGGTTCAACGCCGGCCGCCCGCTGGTCAGCGCCACCGGCACGGCCACGGGCGTCACGCGCAACAACACCTCCGCCAACCTCGCCGTGAACCTCGTCGATGACGGGCGCAACAACCTCACCAACCTCGACGCGCGCAGCCAGGTCATCACCCAGGCCGACACCTCCGCGCTCATCACGGATCCGCGGATCATCGACCACGTCAACTACCGCGCCAGCCTCGGCGGCCCCAGCCAGTCGCAGGCCTCGCGTTTCGACACCTACACGGTCTCCGTCGACCAGAAGCTCGGTCGGGCCACGTTCCTGCAGCTCGCCTTCAACCACCAGAGCTACGACTTCGAGGCCTGGCAGGCCAGCAACCCCACCGGGATGAAGGGCGACCCCAACCAGTTCCTCCGCGACGGCACGCCCAATCCCAATGCCGGCCGGCTGTACTTCGAGACCTACTGGACCAATCGTATCCGGAATGAGGATTCGGACAACCTGCGGTTCACGGTCTCCCAGGAGCTGAACCTGGGGCGGTGGGGCGAGTACCGCGTCGCGGGCCTGGCCGAACGCGAGGAACGGACGTTCTTCAACCAGGGATCGAACGAGGCGTGGATCGACGAGACGACGAACCGGGGTGCGTTCGCCGCCGCGCCCAACGCCTCCGCGAATCGCGTGCTCCGGCGGCACTACGTCACGCTGCTGGACCAGGCCACGTACTTCGCGAGCTCCCAGCATCCCGGTCGCACGAGCGGGCTCGTCAGCGGCATGGTCGACCCCGGCAACCCGGCCCGGCGGCTGAAGACGCGCTTCGTCGCGTCCGGCTCCGGGGCCTTCGACGATCCGTCGGAGCAGGATTCCTACCTGCTCGCGGCGCAGGCCTTCTACTTCGGCCGCCGGCTCGTGCTCGCCGGCGGCTACCGGGCCGACACGCTGTACCTGCATGAGGGCGCACGCGGTATCATCGATCCGGTGACGCAGGAGTTCATCATCGACAACGTGAACAACCCGCGCACGCACCGCACGCTCGATGCCACCACCCGGACGTACGGCGCGGTGTTCCACGTGCTGCCATGGCTGTCGCTGCGCTACAACCGCTCCAATTCGATCGAGCTCGCCAACACCGGCGTGCGTCTCATGCCGC
>JAEUHA010000548.1 GCA_016793535.1 Opitutaceae bacterium
CCCGCGCTCGGCCGCGAGGCCGAGTTCGAGTAGGCGCGTCACGCGTTCGGCATCGTAAACGCAGCCGCCCCAGCTGCCGCCGCTCGCGTTCTGCAGCGCGGCCCAGAGGCGGGTGTCGGCCGGGACGCGCGGATCGGGCCGCAGGCTCGGATGGCGTTCACGCCGGGAGAATTCCCCCGCGTCGACGCCGACCACATCGACGGAGCCCGTCAGGCTTCGCGTATCGATCTCGAGCCGGACGAGATCGCCATCACGCACCCGCGCGATCGGTCCGTCGGCCCACGCCTCCGGACTCACATGGCCGATGCAGGCGCCCGTCGAGACGCCGGAGAAACGTCCGTCCGTGACCAGCGCGATGCGCTGCCCGTCCTTCGTATACTTGAGCGCGGAGGTGATCTGGTAGGTCTCGGGCATCCCGCAGCCGGGACCGATGCCGATCAACACCATGACGTCGCCCGCTTTCACGCGCGCCGCCTTCACGGCCGCGATCGCGGTCGCCTCGCTCGTAAAGACGCGCGCCGGTCCCTCGTGGCGGTACACGCCGTCGGCGCCGACCAACTGGGGCGCGATCGCCGTGCTCTTCACCAGCGCGCCCTCGGGCGCGAGATTCCCGCGGAGAAAGGTGATCGTGCTCGTGAGGCCGCGGTCGCGCGCGCGCTCCGGGCTCATGATGACGTTGTCCGGATCGATGCCGTCGAGCGCATGGAGTTTCTCCCGCAGCCGGCGGCGGCGTTCCGACGTTTCCCACCAGGCGAGATTCTCGCCGACGGTGCGGCCCGACACCGTGCGGGCCTCGAGCTTGAGCAGGCCGGCGTCACGCAGGTGCAGCATCACCTCGGGCACGCCGCCGGCGAGAAACACCTGCACGGTGGCGTAATGCTTCGGGCCGTTGGGGAGCACGTCCACCAGCCGCGGCACAGCGCGATTGATGCGGGTCCAGTCGTCGACGGAGGGACGGCGGCGGCCGGCGGCATGCGCGATGGCCGGAATGTGCAGGATGAGGTTGGTCGAGCCTCCGAACGCGGCGTGCACGACCATGGCGTTGTGAATCGCGTCGTCCGTCACGGTGTCGCGCGTGCACCCGCCCTGCGCCTCGAGCCCGAGCAAGGCACGCGCGGAGCGGCGGGCGAGGTCGCGCCAGATCTCGGCGCCGGACGGACTCAACGCCCCGTGCGGCAGCGCGAGGCCGAGGCCCTCGGCGACGACCTGGCTGGTGGCCGCCGTGCCCATGAACTGGCAGCCACCGCCGGGCGAACCGCACGCCTTGCAGCCCATCTCGACCGCGTAGTCCAGCGTCACCTCGTCCCGCGCGAACCGCGTGGCGAGCGTCTGCACCTTGCCCGTGTCCTCGGCCTCCTCGGCCAGCAGCGTGACGCCGCCGGGCACGAGCACGGTCGGCAGGTCCGGCATGCCCGCGAGCGCCATGAGCATCGCCGGCAGGCCCTTGTCGCAGGTGGCGATGCCGAGCACCCCGCGGCGGGTGGGCAGCGACCGTATCAGGCGGCGCAATACGACGGCGGCGTCGTTCCGGTAGGCGAGGCTGTCGAGCATGCCGGCGGTGCCGTTGGTCCGGCCGTCGCAGGGATCGCTGACGTAGCCGGCAAAGGGAATCGCACCCGCGGCGCTGAGGGTGCGCGCGGCCTCCTCCATCAGCAGGCCGACCTCCCAGTGTCCGGTGTGATACCCGAGCGCAATGGGCGAACCGTCCGGCGCGCGGATGCCGCCCTGCGTGCTGAGAATGAGAAACTGCTTCCCGCGCAGCAGCTCGGGCTTCCAGCCCATGCCGGCATTCTGCGTCAGCCCAAACAGGTCGCCGCTGCTCATGTGGCGCAGCTGGTTGGCCTCGAGCGGCAGAGTGCCCGTGGGGCCGGGCGCGGTCGTGCGCAGGGCGTAGATGCGTTCGTCGGCGGAATCGAGGATGGGGTCCATGGACGGAAGGGGGTCAGACGGGGTTAACCACGAAACACACGAAACACACGAAATTCAGCCGAAGCCAGGCGACCCGGTCCTTTCGTGTATTTCGTGTGTTTCGTGGTTCACTTTGCCTGGGCGGGTTTCACCTCAGAGTGGTTCGCGCGTCGGCGCACCATTCACGAGGCGCAGCAGGCCGAGCGGGTTCGCGTTCTGCAGCGCCGGAGGCAGCAGGTCGTCGGGCAGGGATTGATAGCAGACGGGGCGGACAAAACGCTGGATGGCGGCCGTGCCGACGGACGTGAAACGGACGTCCGTGGTGGCCGGATACGGTCCGCCGTGGTTCATCGCCGGGCAGACCTCGACGCCGGTCGGGAAGCCGTTGATCACGATTCGGCCGGCCTTCTGCTCGAGCGTGGCCAGGAGGGCTCGCGCGCCGGCGAGGTCCGCGGCCGTGCCGTGCAGGGTCGCGGTGAGCTGCCCTTCCAACGCTGCGGCGCACGCCTGGAACTCGTCGGCGGAGTCCGCAAGCAGCACCAGCGCGAACGGCCCGAAGGCCTCCGTCGCGAGCGCGGGATGGCGGAGAAAATTGCGCGCCGGCGTGGTCGCGACACTCGGCGGCAGCTCCGTGCGCGCGATGTCGGCGGTCCCGCCGCCCTGCGCCAGCGCCTCCACGCCGGGCACGGCGGTGATCCGGGCGCGATGTTCCAGGAACGCTTCGCGGATGCCGTGCGTGAGCATCGTGCCGGACGGCGCAGCCCGCACGAGTTCGGCGAGCTTCGCGACAAAGGTGTCGGTGTCCGGGCCGCGAAGCGCGAAGACGAGACCCGGCTTGGTGCAAAACTGACCCACGCCGAGCGTGAACGACGCGAGCAGGCCCTGCGCGAGGGCGGCTCCGCGTTCGCGGACGGCACCGGGCAGCAGAAACACCGGGTTGATGCTGCTCATTTCGGCGAACACCGGGATGGGCTGCGGGCGGGATGCTGCGGCGTCGAACAGCGCGCGGCCGGCCGCGTGCGAACCGGTGAAGCCCACGGCCGTCGTCGTCGGGTGTTTCACCAGGGCGATGCCGATGGAGGCGCCGCCGCCGTGGATGAGCGAAAAAAGTCCCGCGGGCAGGCCGCATGCCGTGACGGCGCGCGTGATCGCGCCGGCGACGAGCTCCGAGGTGCCGGGGTGGGCGCGATGCGCCTTCACGACGACCGGACAGCCGGCGGCGAACGCCGAGGCCGTGTCGCCGCCGGCGACGGAGAACGCGAGGGGAAAGTTGCTCGAGCCGAAGACAACCACCGGTCCGAGCGGGATCAGCATCCGCCGCAGGTCGGGTCGCGGCAGCGGCTGCCGGTCGGGCAGGGCGGGATCAATCCGCGCGTCGACCCAGGAACCGTCGCGCACGAGCTGGGCGAAGAGCCGGAGCTGTCCGCAGGTCCGGCCGCGCTCGCCGGTGAGCCGGGCAAGTGGGAGGCCGGTCTCGGCGTGGGCCCGCTGCAGCAGGGCATCGCCCAGGCCCTCGATCTCCGCGGCGATCGTATCCAGCAAGCGGGCACGGTCCGCCGCGGGGCGGGCGCGATAGTCGGCGAACGCCGTCGCCGCGGCGTCGAGGGCGTGGCCGGCCTCGGCCAGCGACGCCTCGTGAAAAACGGGCTCGAGCGGCTGGGCCGTGGCGGGATTGACGGCGCGAAACGTGACACCGCCGGGCCGGCCCGGTGAGCCGGCGACCAAACTGAGACCGTGGAGTGACATGGAGGGGGACAAGTTGAGAGTTGAGAGTTGAGAGTTGAGAGTCCGATCCGGAGTGAATCGTTGTGGAGTGGTCCGATCTCTCAACGCTCAACCCTCAACTCTCAACTCGTACGCCTACTGCACCGTGTTCACCAGCGTGCCCACGGGCTCGATCGTGATCCGGATTTCGTCCCCGTGCTGCAGCGTGAACGCGTCGGGTGGCACGACGCCGGTGCCGGTCATCAGGAGGCAGCCGTGCGGGAAGCTGTTTTCCCGGAAAAGCCACTCCGCGAGGGACGGGAGCGGACGCTTGATCTGGCCGACGGTGGTCTCACCGGCGAAGGCCACGCTGCCGGCGCGGCGGATCTGGAGTGCGATGACCGTGCTGGCGGCGGGCAGTGTCTCCGCAATTACGATACACGGTCCGATCGCGGCGCAACGGTCGTAAACCTTCGCCTGCGGGAGGTAGAGCGGATTCTCGCCCTCGATGTCGCGCGAACTCATGTCGTTGCCGATCGTGTAGCCGAAGATCTTACCGGCCGAGTTGATCGCGAGCGTGAGCTCGGGTTCGGGCACGTTCCATTTGCCGTCGGCCCGGATGCGAACCGGCGTCCCGGGGGCGGCGACCCGGTGTGGAGTGGCCTTGAAAAAAAGCTCAGGGCGGTCCGCTTCATACACGCGGTCGTAGAAGCTGCCGCCGCCCGCCGTCTTCGATTCCTCCATGCGCGCGGTGCGGCTGCGGAAATACGTCACGCCGGCAGCCCAGACTTCCTGCGATTGCAGCGGGGCGCGCAGGCCGGCCGGTGCGGCCACGCCTTTCGCTCCGGCGAGGGCGGCCGACACGAGCGCGGCGGGATCGTCGGCCTGGAAGACGGCGTCGAGGGAAAGCGGCTGGACCGGCGCCAAGCAGGCGCCGGCGCGTTCAATGACCAAACCGGAGGCGGTGGAAAACAGGCGGAGCATGGGGTTGACGGGGGGAGGTGAGGGACCGGATCCGGGGAGCGTCAGCGGTTTTTCTTGGCGGCCTTCTGGACGTTGCTGGCGGGGACCATGCCCTGCACGGTCCAGCCGCCGTCGACGTAGAACGTCTGGCCGGTGACGTAGCTCGAGTCGTTCGAAGCGAGGAAGAGCGCGGGACCGACCATCTCCTCGGCTTCGGCCGTGCGGCCGAGCGGGATCATCGCGCCCCAGACGTCGCGATAGTCGGGGTCGTCCTTGAGGTTGCGCTCCACGTTGACCGGACCGGGCGCGAACGTGTTGACGCGGATGCCGAGCGGGGCGAGTTCGATCGCGAGCTGCTTGGTCATGCCGTGGATGCCCGCCTTGCTCGTGCCATAGGCGACGAGGTTCGTGACGGCGAGCTGGGCGCACTGGGTCGAGACGTTGACGATGCTGCCCGCGGTCTTGGTCTCGCGCATCCAGCGCGCGGCGGCGAGCGAGCAGAAGAACGTGCCCTTGAGATTCGTATCGAGCACGACGTCCCACTTCTCCTCCGTGGTGTCGAAGAAGCTGGCCCAGCCGGTGAGCCCGGCGTTGTTGATCAGCACGTCGAGGCGGTCGAAGTGCCGGCGCGCCTGGGCGAACATCCGGTTGATCTGCGCGACGCGGCCGAGGTCGGCCCGGACGATGAGCGCGCGGCGGCCGAGGGCGCGGATCTCCTGCGCGGCGGCGTCGGCGCCGGCGCGGTCGGAGTTGTAGTTGAGGATGACGTCGGCGCCTTCGCGGGCACAGGCGAGGGCGAGCGTGCGGCCGATGCCCTTGCTGGCACCGGTGATCAGGACGGTTTTCCCGGAGAGACGCATGGTCGGAAAAGAAGCGGGTGTAAGACGGACAGCCCTACTGGAGCAAGGACTTGAGTTCGGCGAGGGAAAGTTTTGCGGCGGCGGCGTCGCTGGCCTCGAACACCCCGGCGAGCAGCGCGCGCTTCTCGTCCTGCAAGGCGAGCACCTTTTCCTCCACCGTACCAGAAGCGATCAGCTTGTAGCTGGTGACGACGCGCGACTGGCCGATGCGGTGCGCGCGATCGGTGGCCTGGGCCTCGGCGGCGGGATTCCACCAGGGGTCGAAGTGCACGACGGTGTCGGCGCCGGTGAGATTGAGGCCGGTGCCGCCGGCCTTGAGCGAGAGCAGGAACACGGGGACGTCGGGTGCCCCCTGGAACCGGTCGACCTCGCTCTGCCGCGCGCGGGTCGTCATCGAGCCGTCGAGGTAACAGTACCCGACCTGCTGCGCCTCGAGCTCCGTGCGCAGGAGCGCGAGCAGCGAGGTGAACTGCGAGAACACGAGCACGCGATGGCCGTCGTCGATCGCCTCGGCGAGCAGCTCCTGGAAGCTTTCGAGTTTCGCGGACGCGGCGGCGGGGGCGTCCGGGGACACGAGCCGCGGATCGCAGCAGATCTGGCGCAGGCGCAGCAGCTGCGTGAGGGCGGCGAACTTCAGCCGGGCTTCGCTCGCGCCGGAGGCCTCGAGGTCGAAGAGTTCGCGCTCCGACCGTTCCTGGGTCTCGCGATAAAGCCGGGCCTGGGCCGGGGTGAACTCGCACCACACCACCTGTTCGAGCTTCGCCGGCAACTCCGGCGCGACGGCCCGTTTGGTGCGGCGCAGGATATAGGGAGCGGTTTGGGCGCGCAGCCGTTCGTCGTACCACGTGCGCTCGTCGCCGCGCAAACCGGCCGGCACCTTCGTCAGATAGCCGGGCAGGAGGAATTCGAACAGCGAGCGCAGGTCGTCGAGCGAGTTGTCCAGCGGCGTGCCAGTGAGCAGGAAGCGGGTGCGCGCGCGGAGGGCCCGGAGCGCGGCCGCGTTCTGGGAGCGCCGGTTCTTGATGTGCTGCGCCTCGTCCGCGATGACGATGGCGAAGTCGACCGCGCTGAACAGCGCCTGGTCCCGCGCGAGCGTGCCGTAGCTCGTGATGACGAGATCGTGACGGGCGAAGTCCGCGGCCGAGCCGAGCCGGCGGTCCGCGTGATGCACGAAGGTGCGCAGCTGGGGCGCAAACCGGGCGGCCTCGCGCCGCCAGTTCTCGAGCAGGCTCGCGGGGCAAGTCACAAGGCTGACGCCGGGGGAGGGCGTGCTACGAGGCGAGCGTGGAGAGTTGAGAGACGATCCCGACTGTTCCGTGCCCGGCATTTGAACCCTCAACTCTGAACTCTCAACCCTCAACTGTGCCGCGCACAGCAGCGCCAGCGCCTGCAGGGTCTTTCCCAGGCCCATTTCGTCGGCCAGGATGCCGCCGAGCTCATGGCGGTGGAGGTGCCAGAGCCACGCGACGCCGAGGCGCTGATAGGGACGGAGCGTGGCTTCGAGCGCGGCGGGAATCGGGGCGGGCGCCAGCGCGGAGAGCTGGCGGAGAGCCGTGCTGCGCGCCTGCCACGCCGCGGGCGGTTGGAAGCCGGGCGACAGTTCCTCCAGGACTTCCTGCGCCTCGGCGGCGCGGGCGGCGGAGATCTTCTGCGTTCGGCGCGGGGCGAGGCCGGCGGTGGGATCGCCGCTCAGCGCGCGCTGCGCGCGGGCGAGCTGCTGCAGTTTCGCGGCGTCGAGCAGGAAGACCTTCCCGTCGGCCTCGAGGTAGCCGCGGTTGGCGGCGACGGCCGCGCGCACGGCGGATTCGTCGGCCGTGCCGGCCTGCAGCGCAAGCGTGACGGAAAAATCGTCGCCGGCCGGGGCGACGAGCGTCGCGATCTCGGCGGGGCGCAGATGCGAGGTGTTGCGTTCGAAGTTCGCCGTGAGGCGCGCGCCGAACTCGGCGCGCAGCCGCGCGAGGTGGGCGGCCAGGAAATTGAGCGTCTTGTGTCGGTCGCGCAGCCACCACTTGCGATTGGAGGGCTCGAGCGTGAACCCGGTTTCCTTCAGCAGCGCCAGGGCGTCCGGGTAGCGCGGATGTTCGCGCGAGGGCAGGGTGACGGCGAGGAAGTGTTCGGAACCGTCGATTTCCATCGGCGGCAGCGCCGGGGCGGTGCGCGCCGGGCTGCGACCGGCGCTGACCCCGGGGCCGGCGGGAGCGGCGCCGGCCGCACCGACGAGGTCGGTGTGCCGCCAGGCAACCGGGCGTCCTGCTTCCATGAATACAGGCAGCGGGCCGACGGCGGCGGCCAGTTCGCGCAGCTGGGCACGGGAGAGCTGGATGAACTGCGGTGGCGCGCCGGTTCCGCACCACCGCTGCAGGAGCGCGAGCGCGGGCAGGAGCTCCGGGGCGGGCTGTATCCGCAAATCCACTTCAACGCGCAGCGGGACCGCGTCGCGGGCCGCGGCGGCGGTGAGGTTGGGCGGGAGGTGGAGGCGAAGCATGCGTTGGCCGGAGCGAAGCACCGGTGGCGGGGAGAGGGAAACCGGCCGGGAGCGGGGGGCAATCCGGCTTTGCCCGTATCTGACAATTATTGTCAGAAATGCCGACGGGAGGGGTGCTGTTCTTACAGCTTTGGCGGCTCCATTGTAAAATCGACGGGAGCCTACGTACGCCGGGCGGAAACTACGTAGTCAGGCTTAACCTCCGGGAGCTCTTGGCTTAGGCTGGCGGTGCCGGCGGGTGTGAAAGAAAAGTTATTCACAACGGAGCACAGAGCATGATTCATGCGGTCGTGGGCGTCGCTGTGAGCCTACCATCCTTACCCACCTTCCGAGCCGTGCGCCCCTTCGCGGCCGTGATCCTGCTCTTGGCAGCCGCCGTTTCAACCGCCAGCGCGTCAAGCCGTTGGGCGACCCTCGAAGCGATCCACAAACTTGAAAACCCCCTGAACTCCCCGAAGCCGGGCCGGCATGGCGAGCTGGGAGCCTACCAGTTCCGCTCGATGACATGGCGGATGCACACGTCGATTCCGTTCAGCCGGGCGATCAACCGTGAAACGTCGGACGCCGTGGCGGTGCTGCACTACGAGTGGATCAAGAAGGGCTTGGAGGCCGCGCGAAAGCCCGCGACGCCGTACAACATTGCGCTCGCCTGGAACGGCGGCCTTTCCGCCGCGATTTCCGGCCGCGCTCCCCGGGCCGCCCGCGATTACGCGCAGCGCGCGTCCAATCTCGCCGCTTCCTATGACCTCACGCGCCGGCAGCAGGAACTTTATGCCGAACAGCAGCGGAAGCGTCAGCTCCTGGCGGCCGACCTGTCGGTGTCCGCGGCCGTGGGGGCACAATAGTAACCGCGGCACGCCGACGCCATGGACCTAGCGGCCGGCGGCCCAGAGCAGGCCGCGCGACAGCAGGGCGATGAACACCGGGTCGTGCCACGTGACGTTGCCGTGACCATAGGTGGTGCCGAAGACACGCGTGCCGTGGTACGAATTCGTCCAGATCACGGCGTGATCCTTGCCGTCCTTCTCGCTCGTTGACGTCGCGAGCACCGTGGTGGCGGGCCAGACTTTCTCGATGATGTAGAGTTCGTCGCGCGGCGTGACCCAGTTGGCCGGGAAGCCGCGCAAGGCCGGATGGTCGCGGGCGACGACCTTGACGGGGTAGGCGCTCTGGTGGTCATGCCGGCGGCTGGTGACGCCGAGAAATTCCCGCCAGTCGTCCACGGTCGCCGCCCGGTAGCTGTGCATCGCGCAGTGGACCACCACCGCCGGCTTGCCCGCCTTGTGCGCGGTAGTGATTTTCCGGATATACTCCGGGTCGGCGGTGTTCGCGAAGCACTCGTTGTGCACCACGACATCGTACGGCTTGGCCCAGTCGGGATTGTCGTAGAGCGGGATCTTGGCCTCGGTGCCCTTGCCGCCCTCGTTCACGACGGTCCAGGTGAAGGTGCCGAACTGCTTCGCGCCGTCCATCAGCGCCTTCGCCTGCAGTTCGTAGTCGTGGCAGCAGCCGCCGGTGACGAGGAGGACGCGGACCGGCGGCGGATTCGCCGGCGCCGAAAAAAGGACGGGGGCGGCGAGGCCGAGGAGCAGGAGGGGAAGGGCGCGGAGGGTCATGGGGATTGGGGTAAGTGGATCGTGGATACGTCGCGTTCGTGCCGTCACATGCCGGGAAAGCCGCCCTTGCCGCGCATGGCCTCCATCTGGCGCATCATCTTCTTGCCGCCGCCGCCCTTCATCATGCGCATCATCTTCTGCATCTGCTGAAAGCTCTTCAGCAGCTGGTTGACCTCGACGATCTTCACCCCGGCGCCGTTGGCGATGCGCTGGCGGCGGCTGCCGTTGAGGATGTCGGGCTTGCGGCGTTCCTGCTTCGTCATCGACTTGATGATCGCCTCGGTCCGGGCCATCTGGCTGTCGGCCCCCTCGGGCAGCTGCATGCCGCTCATGCCGGGAATCATGCCCATGATGCTCTGCATCGAGCCGAGCTTCTTCACCTGCTGCATCTGGGCGAGGAAGTCCTCCAGGTCGAAGTCCGCCTTGCGCATCTTCTCGGCCATCTTCTCGGCCTCCTTGTGGTCGATGGCCTCCTGGGCCTTTTCGACCAGCGACACGACGTCGCCCATGCCGAGGATGCGCGACGCGAGCCGGTCCGGATAGAAGGGTTCGAAGTCGGTGGTCTTTTCGCCGGTGCCGATGAACTTGATCGGGACCCCGGTGACGCTCTTGATCGAGAGCGCCGCGCCACCGCGGGTATCGCCGTCGAGCTTGGTGAGGATGAGGCCGGTGAGCTGCAACGCGTCGTGAAACGCCTTCGCCACGTGGATGGCCTCCTGACCGAGCGCGCCGTCGGCGACGAGGAGCACTTCGTCGGGCTGAATGCGGGTGCGGAGGCGCTTCACCTCCTCGATCAGGTCGGTGTCGATCTGGAGGCGTCCGGCGGTGTCGAAGATGATGCAATCCGCGGTTGCGGCCTGGGCGGCCGAGAGGCCGGCGGCGCCGATGGCGGGCACGTCCTTGGAGACCCGGTCGGCGTAGAAGCCCAGTTCCTCCTGCTTCGCGAGGATCTCGAGCTGGTCGATGGCGGCGGGGCGATAGATGTCGGCGCCGATGACGAACGGCCGGTAGCCGCGTTTCTTGAGCAGCTTGCCGAGCTTGGCCGTGGAGGTCGTCTTGCCGGAGCCGTGGAGTCCCACCATCAGGATCTTCAGCGGGCGGGCGGCGGAGAGATCCGTCGTGCCCTCGCCGAGCAGCCGGACGAGTTCGTCGTGGATGATCTTGACGACCTGCTGGCCGGGCGCGACGCCCTTGAGGACTTCCTGGCCGACGCATTGCTGCTGGACGCGCTCGACGAACTCGCGGGCGACCTTGAAATGGACGTCGGCGGCGAGCAGGGCGGTGCGCACCTCCTTGAGCGCCTCCGCCATGTTTTCTTCGGTGAGCTTGCCGACACCGCGGAGATTGCGCAGGGCGTTGCCGAGTTTTTCGGTCAGGGATTCGAACATGGGAACGCAAACGGTTGGGGCATTTCCGATGCCGATGCAACTCGGTAGGAAGGAGACTGGCCCCCGGGGAGGGCCGCGAATCGGGCGGGATCTTCGCGCCGTCGATCCGCGGCCTGGAAACACGCTGCTCCCCCTCGGTCAGGCCAATAAACTTCATCCTCGTCAAATCCCGCGCCATCCCGGATAACCGGCGCCCCTATGAATCCCGTGCTGAAGCTCTTGATCGACGGCGGCAGCCTCACGACCAGCCAAATGGCTGCGGTCCTGGGCCTGACCGATGCGGAGGTTAATCAGCACCTGGAGCAGTTGAAGAAGGATCAAATCTTCCTCGGCTGGCGTCCGGTGCTCGATCTTTCCCGCGAGGCCGCCGCCGCCGCCGCCGTGCGCGCGGTGATCGAGGTGAAGGTGACGCCGGAACGCGGCGGCGGCTTCAATCGCTTCGCGGAACGGATCGCGCGTTTCGACGAGGTCGAGTCGTGCTACCTCATGTCGGGCAGCTACGATCTGCTCGTCTTCGTCAAGGGCGCCTCGCTCCAGAAGGTCGCCAGCTTCGTCTCGGAGAAGCTGTCCTCGATCGAGGGCGTGCTCTCGACCTCCACCCACTTCATGCTGCGTTGCTACAAGGAGCAGGGGTTCCTGCTCGACGGCGGCGAGGCGCAAACCACGCGGCTGAACGTCGCGCCCTGAACCGGAGGTTCAACGCACCATGAACACCGATCCGAAACGATGGGTGGCGGGACACGTGTCCACGCTGCCGAAGAGCGGCATCCGCGATTTTTTCGAACTCGTCGCGAAGATGAAGGGCCAGGACGTCATCTCGCTGGGCGTGGGCGAACCCGATTTCGTCACGCCCTGGCACGTTCGTGAGGCGGCCATCTACGCCCTCGAGCGCGGCAAGACCTATTACACGTCGAACCTGGGCCTGCTCGAACTGCGGCGCGAGATCTCGCGCTATGTCGAGGAGCACTTCGGGGTGACCTACCGGCCGGACGACCAGGTGATCGTCACCGTGGGCGTGAGCGAGGCGCTCGACCTCTGCTTCCGCGCCTTCTGCAATCCCGGCGACAAGGTGATGTATCATCAGCCGTGTTACGTCAGCTACCACCCGAGCATCTCGCTCGTGCACGGCGTCGGCATCGCGGTGCCGACCTACGCGAAGGACAACTTCGCCCTGACCGCCGAGGCGCTGCGGGCGGCCTGGCAACCGGGCGCGAAGATCCTGATGCTCAACCTGCCGTGCAATCCGACCGGCGGCACGTGCTCGCGGGAGCAGCTGGAGAAGATCGCGGAGTTCTGCCGGGAGAAGGACCTCCTGGTCCTCAGTGACGAGATCTACTCCGAACTGACGTTCGAGGGCACGCACACCAGCATCGCGAGCTTTCCCGGCCTGGCCGAGCGGACGATCTTCCTGCACGGCTTTTCGAAGGCCTTCGCGATGACCGGCTGGCGCATCGGTTACGCGTGCGGGCCGGCGGTCCTGATCGATGCGATGATGAAGGTGCATCAGTACGCCATGATGTGCGCATCGATCATCGCCCAGGAGGGCGCCCTCGAGGCGCTGAAGCACGGCTGGGACCAGGTGCTGCGAATGCGCGAGCAATATCATCGCCGCCGTGACCTGATTGTCCGCCGCTGCAACGAGATCGGCCTCCGGTGTCACCTGCCGCGCGGGAGCTTCTATGCATTCCCCGATGTGACGCCCACCGGGCTGTCGGAAAAGGAATTCGCCGTGGGGCTGCTGGAACAGGAAAAGGTCGCGGTGGTGCCGGGCACGGCCTTCGGCGACAACGGCCGCGGCCACGTCCGCGCCTGCTTCGCCACCGCGTACGACCAGATCATCGAGGCCTGTGATCGCGTTGAACGGTTCGTGCAACGCGAAGGCAAGAGGTAAGGGGCGAGCGGCTAGGGGCGAAAGCCGGAGTGTTCCGCTTTCCCTCGCGCCCCACCGCAACGCCCACCGCTGAAGATTCAGCCTCTCGCCCATCGCCTCCCGCCTCTAGCCTCCAACCCATGTCCCGCATCGTTGCCATCGTCGGTCGTCCGAATGTCGGGAAGAGCCGTCTCTTCAACCGTCTCGCGCGGAAGCGCATCTCGATCGTCCACGATCAGCCGGGAATCACGCGCGACGTGATCTCGGCCGAGGTGGCGGACGGAAAGTACACGCTGCTCGACACGGGCGGACTTGGCTACAAGGGCGAGGATACGCCCGCCGCGCTCACCCGGGCGTCGGAACAGCAGGTCGACTTCGCCATGGCCGCGGCGTCGCTCATCCTGTTCGTGGTCGATGGCCTGAGCGGGTTGAGCGCGCTGGATGAACGGATCGCGCAGCGCCTGCGCAAGAGCCAGAAACCGGTCCGGCTCGTGGTGAACAAGGCGGACTTCGGGGACGAGAAAGTCGCGCTCGACGAGGCCTACCGGCTCGGCTTCGGCGAGCCCCTGCGCGTATCCGCCGAACATGGACGCGGCGAGGAGGAGCTGCGCGCCGCCATTGCCGCCGTGCTCGGGCCGGCCCCGGAGGAGGATGCCGGCGCCGCGCCCAAGACCGCCGCCGATCCCCTCTGCATCTGCTTCATCGGCCGGCCGAACGTCGGCAAGTCCTCTCTGAGCAACCGGCTGCTGAAGAGCGACCGCCTGATCGTGAGCGACGTGCCCGGCACGACGCGCGACGCGATCGAGCTGCCGTTCGACTTCGTGGGGCGCGACGGCAAGACGTATCCGTTCCGGCTCATCGACACCGCGGGAATCAAGGCCGCGACCAAGCTCGCGTCGCCCGTGGAGTATTTTTCCCGGCTGCGCTCGCTCGATGCGATCAAGAACACCGACATTGTCTTCCTGGTGCTCGACGCCCTCGACGGCGTGACGCAGCAGGACAAGGCGATCGCCGGCGAGGCCATCAAGGAACGGAAGCCGATCGTCATCGTGGTCAACAAGTGGGACCTGGTGCAAACGGCGTTCAAGGAGCGCGGCTTCGCCCCCTACAAGAGCGAGCGTGATTACCGGGAGAAGTACGAGAACGCGCTGTTCGACCGGCTCTTCTTCACCCCGGGCTCACCGCTGATCTTCGTCTCCGCGATGAGCGGCTTCGAGGTCGACCGCATGCTGAATGCGGCGGTGAAGCTGAATCGCACGCTCGACAAGAAGCTGCCGACGGCGAAGTTGAATCAGGTTCTAGGATACCTGGCGGAGCGCAATCCGCCGCCCGCGGTCGGCGGCCAGCGTTTCCGGGTCTACTATGCGACCCAGACGGGGAACCGTCCGTTCCGCATCAAGCTGTTCTGCAACCGGGAGGAGAAGCTGACCGAACAGTACCGGCGCTACCTCGAGGCCGGTCTGGTGGAGGAGTTCGATCTCAAGGGTTGTCCGGTCTACTTCGACCTCGTCGGCAAGGTGCGCGACGAGACCCGCGGCAGCCGCGGCGGCGGCAGCGCCTCGGCCGAGCATCGGGCCAAGTGGAAAGTGGCCGAGGACGAGGGCGTGGCCGACGATTAGGCCGCCGTGCGCGGAGGGCCCCGAGGGGCGCCCTATTTCCTGGCCTTTTTCTGGCGGTACTCGTCGCTGCTCATGATCGACGCGCGCAGGTCGCGTTCCGACCAGCCCTTCTCGCGCATCAGGCGCTCGAAGTTGGCGTAGCCTGCCGGATCGGGCTCGCGGCCCAGGAGATCCTTGTAGGCACGTGTAATGGCGGAATGGATATGGGTGTTGCGGCCCTCGTGGCTGCGGCGGAGGTCGGCCCGGATCTGGCCCTGCGTCCAGCCGTCGCGCCACTTCGCCTTGTAGTGCGCCAGCCCGTTCGCGTCGGGTTCACGGCCGAGCACCTCGCGGTACATGCGCGTGATGGCCTCGTCGGAATTGATCGCGCGGGCTTCGCTGCTCCGCTGCAGCTGCTCGATGATGCGTTGCTCCGTCCAGCCCTGGTGCATCAGGCGGTCGCGATACGTGCGCAGCCCCTCCGGATCCGCCGGCCGGTCGAGCACCTCGCGGAAGGCGCGCTGGACGATGGCCTCGGCCGTGCGGCGATCGAGCCGCGGCGCGACGACCACCGGCGGCGGCGGGGCGGGAACGACGACCACCGTCGGCGGGGGTTCGGGCCGTGCGGCCGGGGGGGCCGTGACGACCGTGCGCGGCGGGCCGCTGACGCTGAGGGAGGCGATCGCACGGTCCCAGGTGCCCCCGGCGCGGGCCTGACCGTAGAGGTCCGGGATATCGCGGGTGACCTCCAGCCGTTGACCGCTGTAGCGCGGACCGCTGAAGACGGTCGCCCGGGCCGCGCCTTCGA
>JAEUHA010000566.1 GCA_016793535.1 Opitutaceae bacterium
TCGTAGCAGTAGGTGGTTTTGTGGTGTAGGGCGACGTGGATGGCCATGGACAGTGGCGACAGGGTTTCTGGCGCCGGTTTAGCAAGACCCGGGCCGCATTGGCCGCCGGCCTGCCGGGGGCAGGGCCCGAAGAGCTAAACGATGATTTTCCAGTCACTAACGTACCAAAGCATTTCCGCCTGCGGGAGAGGCTGGCCTGGGTGGAACCCGTGCCTGCCGCGGCGAAACAAACCTCCCGTCGGGACGTCTGATGCTGTCATGATCACCCGAAATCGTCCGATTCGATCCTGCGCCGCGGTATGGATGAGTGCGGTGCTCCTGGCTGCGAGCGGCTTTGGGGCCAGTGCCGTGCCGAATGCGCCCACCGTGCCGCCCGCCGCCATGGTTGACCAGCCGCTGGCTCCCGCGGGGAACGACGTACCGGAAGAGCGTCCGAGCGCGCAGCACGTGTGGGTGCCAGGCCATTGGGCCTGGAGCGACGGAGCGTACGTGTGGGAATCCGGCCGGTGGCAGGTGCCGCCGGCGGCCAACCTGGTCTGGCAGGCGCCCCAATGGCAGCGTGCCACCAACGGCTATGTGCTGCGCGAGGGCGCCTGGGTGGAGGGTAGCCGAGTGCCGGCTCCGCCCGCTCCACCGGTGGTCGCTCCGCCCACGGTGCCCGCTCCGCCGCCCGTCGTGACGCCTCCGACTCCGGCCCCGCCGTCCCAGACGGTCGTGGTGCAGCCGACGCCTCCGCCCCAGGTCATCGTCATGCCGCCTCCCCCTCCGCGCCGTGAGGTCGTGTACGTCCGGCCGTCACCGCGCCATGTCTGGCTGCCCGGTTACTGGGCCTGGCGCGGCAACCGTTACGTCTGGATTGCGGGCCACTATGCCATTCCGCCACGCGGTCACCGGTCGTGGGTCGAACCGCGGTGGGAACGACGCGGCGGCGTGCACATCTTCATCGAGGGCCACTGGCGCTAAGCCGGAGGCATGCAGTTGAAAGTTGAGGGTTGAACGTTGAAAGAGCCGAACTGCCCGCGGCGTCGTGTCTTTCAACTCTCATCTTTCAACTTTCAACTGCATGAGCCCGACTAAGGCGCCGGTCCGGCGGAGGCGCCCGACATGTAGGCGGGGTGTCCTCACCTCGCGGGCTTGAGCCTGCGATCCCTGTGGCCCGCGGGGTGGGGGCACCCCGCCTACATTGCAGCGCAGCCAGGGAAAACCTGAACGCGCCGATCGGACTCAGCCGTAACGATGCGATTGAACGTAGCCGACGACGTAACGCGGCGGAAGGAATGGCAAACCGGTCTCGACCGCCTCATCCCGTCGTCAGCTACGACCTTTCCTCGAACCCGACTGCAGGGATACCGGGCTCAGAACTTCTTCGCGACTTCGAGGTACACGAAGCGCGGCAGGAAGTTGCTCGCGCGTTCCGCGTATCCGGTCGAGAAGGACGTCGCCGGCGCGGGGCGGTCGAAGACGTTGTTCACGCCGAGCGTGGTGCGCAGGTTCCACGGCAGGGCGTAGCCGATCTGGACGTCGGTCGTGACCTGCTGCTTGATGAAGAGCGCGCTCGGGGCGGTGTCCTGGAACCCGCCGATGTAGTTCACGCCCGCGGCGGCGGAGAGCTTCTCGCGCGTCCACTGGACCGAGGCGTCGCCGCGCCAGCGCGGGATCTCATAGAGGCCGACCGTCTCGACCTGCGGAAGGTCGGGCCGGGTGCGGACGGTCTGCGAGTTGATCAGGCTGGCCGCAGCGCGGGTCGTGAACCGGCCGAACCGGCCGGCGGCGAAACGGTACTCGGCGGCGAGGTCGACGCCCTTGGCCTTCGTGTTGCCGTAGTTGCCGAGCACGGTGCGAATTTCGCGCAACTCTCCGGGCAGGTTGTTCGCGGTGTCGCTGGCGGTCGGGGCGGCGCGCACGACGGCGTCGGGGAAGAGCGTCGGATTCGCGAGAATGATCGCGGGCGTTGCGGGCTGGCCGATCCGGTTGGTGACCTCGACCTCGTAGAAGTCGACGCTGACCGAGAAGCCCTTGAGGAACTTCGGCGAGAACTGCACGCCGACGTTGGTCGACTCGGATTTCTCCGGGGCGAGCAGCGGGTTGCCGCCCGAGCGGATCAGGCGCTGGCCGGTGCCGCTGTCGTTGACGTTGGCGCCGGGGCGGCCGAAGCGCAGCGGATCGGGGATGTTGAACGAGACCGCGACCGACTGCGGCAGGTAGAGCTCGGCCAGCGCGGGCGCGCGGAAGCCGCGACCCCAGGAGGCGCGGAAGGTGACCTGCTCGGCGAGCGGCTGCCAGCGGAGCCCGAGGCGCGGCACGGTGGTGTGGTCGACGCCCTCATCCGAGAAGGACTCGAAGCGGCCGGCGGCGTTGAGCTCGAGCGCGTGCAGGCCGGGAATGTTCTGCGCGGCGGAGGTGAGCGGGATGGAGGCCTCGGCGTAGGCGGCGCTGACGCGGCGCGTGCCCTTGGCCTGCGGGACCGGCACACCCTGGTTGAGCAGCTGGACCTGCGTGCGCTTGTCGCGGAAACGCTCCTCGCGCCACTGGGCGCCGAACGCGACGGCGATCGGGCCGGCGGGGAGCTTGAACATCGAGCCCGTCGTGCGGGCGTCGAACGCGGTCAGCTGCGTCTTGGCATCACGGGTCACGCCCGCCTCGAGTCCGGCGAGGGTGATCGGGTTGTTGCGAATCGTCGTGCCGTTGGCGAACAGGTTGAGCGCGGAGCCGCGGTTGGTGTCGGCGAGCGCGGCGTTGACCTTGTCCTGGCCGGGGAAGTTCTTCAGGTCGAGGTGCGAGGTCTCGGTGTTCCACGTGACCGAGGCGTCCCAGGTCCAGCCGTTGTTCAGCTTGCCCTCGAGTCCACCCACGAGGCGGTTCATGCGGTTGGTCGTCTTGGTCAGGCGGTCGCCCAGTTCCAGGAAGCGGAAGAACATCGTCTGCGTCGCATTGGAAACGAGCGCGACGCCGAACGGATTGAACGGGTTGTTCGCGGGCAGCGTGATCGTGTTGAGCGTCGAGATCGGCGCGGGCGAGAGGCCCTCGAGGTTCTCGTTGCGCTGCCAGCCGAACTCCACGAAGGCCGCGAGGCGGTTGGAGAACTCATGGCGGCCGGTCACGACGACACCCCGGCGCTCCGCCTCGGTTTGCGGGCGGATGGCGGCATTGGCGTCAAAGGTGTTCTGGGTCTGGAGCTGACGCGTGAACGTCGCGTTCGGGCCGGGTGCGGCGCGGTCGCTCGTGAACGTGCGCGCGGCCACCGCGGCGCCGGCGGGAATCACCTGGCCGGTGATCGGGTCGGTGGCGCCGACCGGCACGACGAAGCTGCCCGGCGTGTTGCTCGCGAGCAGGAGCTGGCGCTTCACGGGCTGCGGGAGCTCGCGGAAGAGGAATTCGTCGCGCTGATACCAGTCGGCGATCACCGAGAGGGAGGTCTTCCCCTGCTTGGCGCCGACCGCCAGCGACCCGCGCAGGATCGGGGCGGTGATGCCGTTGTCGTAGTCGCCGTAGCTCACGTTGAACGAACCGCCGACGATGTCCTTCTTCAGGATGATGTTCACCACGCCGGCGACGGCGTCGGCACCGTAGACGGCGGACGCGCCGTCCTTCAGCACCTCGATGCGGGCGATCGCGGCAACGGGAATCATGTTCACGTCGACGAACTGCTCCGTGCCGAGGCCGGCCGCGCTGCCGCCCTGGCCGAACGGCGCGAGCGTGACGCGGCGGCCGTTGATGAGAACGAGCGTGGAGTTGACGCCGAGCCCGCGCAGCGAGACGGCGGCCGAACCGGGCGAGGAGGTGTTGACGCGATTCTCGGCGAAACCCTGGGCGCCGATCTCGGGGATCTTGCGCAGGAGGGCACCGAGGTTGGTCTGGCCGGAGGCGTCGATCTCGGCGCTGGTGAGCACCCGGAGATTGGCGGCCCCGGTGGATTCACCGGCGCGCAGGTTGGAGCCGGTGACGGTGAAGGCTTCGAGCTTCACCGTGTCAGCGGCATTGGGGGCCGTGGTCGGCGTCTGGGCGAGGCCGGATGCGCTGAGCGCGAGAGCGGCGACCGCGCCAAAGAGGATCGGTTTGGTAGTATGCATGGTGGTGTCGGGAAAATGGGTGTCTCCTGGGAGCGCGGACGCCCTCGTCCGCATCCGATCGAAAGCGGACGAGGGCGTC
>JAEUHA010000567.1 GCA_016793535.1 Opitutaceae bacterium
GACGCCCTCGTCCGCATCTCGAATCATGCGGACGGGGGCGTCCGCGCTCCCACGGGACAAGCCCCGCAGGCCAATCCCAAGTGCTTGAGCGCCTCCGGCGTCGGACCCTCGTACTTTTCCATCGCGACGTTTCCGATGTACCCGATGTCCTTCATGCCCTCCGGCGTCGTGTAGTAGCCGCCGGCGGTGAGGTCACGGTAGCGGCGGAAGAACTGGGCCGCCTGCCGGAACTCGGGTTTCGCATTCGCCACGTAGCAGATGTCGTCGCAGATGGCCGCCTTCTGGCGGGTGACGAGGTTGACGAAGTCGTTGCCGAACCGCTTGCGCGACTCCGCATCGAGCCACGCGAGGCCCTCGACCACAGTGCGCTTGTCGGCATCGTGCCCCGGATACGGCGCGCTGATCCACTCGTCGATGAATTCGTGCACGCGCACCGACGACGCGCTGGGGCCCTTGGCGTCCGCCGGAATGATGACGTCGCATAACGCCGCCGCGGTCGTCCGCTGCGCCGCGTTGAACGAAAGCGGCCACACGTCGCCGGGCTTGTAGGTCTTGAGCAGGTCGGGATCGGTGCCGTAGCCGCCCGGAACGCCGTTCGCCGGCTGGGCGCCGAACAGCCGGCCGTCCAGCAGCGGCGTCGACGCCGCCGCCGTCATCATCCACTTGATCGCCGTGCGGCGGTCCATCGGAGCCTGGAGGGACATTTCGGGGGTGTTCATGTCAGAGATTTCCCTTCTTGAGTTCGGCCAGCAGGTAGTCGCTCGCCCGCCACGCGATCGCCATGATCGTGAGCGTGGGGTTCTTGTCGGCGTTCGAGCAAAACGGTCCGCCGTCGGTGATGAAGAGGTTCTTCACGTCCCAGGTCTGGCACCACTGGTTGGTGACGGACTTTTTTGCGTCTGCCCCCATGATCGTGCCGCCGACTTCGTGGATGATCTTGCCCCCGGCCTCGATCGCCTTCGCGCCATCGGTCTCGGGCTTCGAGCGCACCTTGCCGCCCATCGCCTCGATGAGCTCGGCAAACGTCTTCTGCATGTGCGCCGCCTGCCGCGTCTCGTGCTCGGACCATTTCCAATGGAAACGCAGGACGGGGATGCCCCATTTGTCCTTCACGTTGGGATCCAGGTCGCAGAACGAATCGTCGTTCGGAATCATCTCCCCGCGACCGGCAAAACCCATGAACGACCCGTAGTAGCGCCGGGCGTCCTCCTTGAACTTCCGGCCGTAGCTGCCGTTCGTATAGGCGTCGAGCCCGGCTGCGGTGCCCATGTTGGGCATCTGGCGTCCGCTGCCGAATTCAATGTGATACCCGCGCGCAAAACCCAGCTTGCCCGCGAGCTGCTCCTTGTAGAGCCACCACGGCACGTACGTGTGCCCGCCGCCCGCGCCGTCCTCGTTGTGCAGCGGCAGGTTCTCGAGCGCGGGGATCTGGCCACCAAGCGAGGCGCCGACCGTATCCATGATGTACTTTCCGACCAGGCCGCTCGAGTTCGCGATGCCGTTCGGGAAGCGCGCCGACTTCGAGTTGAGCATGATGCGGACGGATTCCGCGGAGCTGGCGGCGAGCACCACCACCCTGCCCTTCACCGCGTGCTCCTGGCCGGTGGTCTTGTCGATGTAGATCACGCCGGTCGCCTTGCCGTTCGCGTCGGTCGTGACTTCGCGCGCCATCGCGTTGGACACGATGTCGAGGTCGCCGGTCGCGAGCGCCGGCGGCAGGTGCACGGTGGTCGACTGGTAGTTGGCCCGGATCGAACAGCCCCGGCCGCAGGGCGTCGCCCAGAAGCAGGCCTGCCGCGCCCGCATCGCGTCGGCCAGCAGCCGCTGCGCCTTCGGGTTGTTCGGGTGTATCTTTTTCGGCAATACGTCCGGATCCTGCTTGGTCGTCAGCACCGCGCGGTGAATCGGAATCACCGGCAGGCCGAGCTTCTTTCCCTTGGCGCGGGCGTACTGCTCGCCGGCGCGCATCGCGGGCGGCGGCTGGAGGCAGCCGGCCGGGGAATCGGGGGTGTTCTCGAGCCCGTGGTTGTCGCCGAACACGCCGACGAGCATCTCGACCTTGTCGTAATAGGGCGCGACATCCTCGTAGCCGAGCGGCCAGTCCAGGCCCAGGCCGTCGCGGCTGCGGGGCTTGAAATCGTAGGGTCCGTTGCGCAGCGAAATCCGCCCCCAGTGGTTGGTGCGGCCGCCGAGCATCCGGGCGCGCCACCACCAAAACTTGCGCGCCGGATCGCTGGACGCGCTCGTGTACGGCTCGCCGGGAACCTCCCAGCCGCCATCGATGGTCGCGTCGTAGAAGCCGAACGGCTTGTCGAGCGTGCTGCCGGCGCGCAGGGGCGCCTGGCTGTTGTTCTGGAACATCGGCGTCTCCGTCTCCGGCACGTAGTTGCGCCCGGCCTCCAGCATGAGGACCTTCGCGCCCTCCATGACGCAGGTGTAGGCGGTCTGGCCGCCGGCGGCGCCGGAGCCGACCACAATGACGTCGTAGCTGGGTTTCGTCTTGCTCGAGGGGATGTGAGGCATGAACGCGAGTCGGGGTTGCGGGCGGATTCCACGGAGCCGTCCCGCGAAAAGCAACTCCGGCCTTCAGGCGGCCGGCGGTTCCAGCACGGCGGCGACGAACACCGCCCGCGCCTCCATGTGCGGACTGTGCCCGGCATCCGCGATCGGCCGGATCTCGGCCCGCGGAAAATGGCGCCGGATCGCCGCATGATCCTCCGGTTCGATGTAATTCGACTTCTCCCCCGGCAGGAACCGCACCGGCCCCGCAAAGCGGTCGTCGTCCCGCAGCGGATTGCCCTCGATCTCCGGCAGCGCCGCGGTGAGCACCGGCAGGTTGATTTGCCAGAACCAGCGCCCGGCCTCCGTGCGCTCCAGGTTCGTGGCGAGAAATTTCCGCGTCCCAAGCGACGGCACGCGGGCCTCGAACCGCATCTCGGCTTCGCCACGCGAACGGAGGTCGGCGAGGTTCAGCTCGTTCATCGCCGCAAAACTCGCCCGGTGGCCCGGCCAGAAGTAGTTCCGCGGCGCAATGTCGACCACCACGAGCCGCTCCACCCGCTCCGGATGCCGGCACGCGAGCAGCATCGCCACCTTTCCGCCCATGCTGTGGCCGACGAGCGTCACCCGCGCCAGCGCCCGGGCATCCAACCAGCCGAGCACGTCGTCCATCATTTCCGGATACGTCATGCCGGCCGCATGCGGCGACCGGCCGTGGTTCCGCAGGTCGGGCGCGAGCACGTGATGCCGTCGCGCGAGGTCGGCGCCCGCGGTCTGCCAGTTGCGCGAGGAACCGAGCATGCCGTGCAGGAGCACCAGGGGCGGCTGACCGGCGCCGCCGAGGTCGCGATGAAAGAGTTCGACCATGAGGAAACGGGACGCCCGGGCGCGTCAGCCGGCCGCCGTCGCCGCCCGCCGCCGCTGCAGCCGGCGCTCGCTGAAACCGCGCACGACCACGTAGAAGACGGGCGTGAGCAGCAGGCCGAAGGCGGTCACGCCGAGCATGCCCCAGAACACCGCCGTGCCGAGCGCCCGGCGCATCTCGGCGCCCGCCCCCGTCGCCAGCGCGAGCGGCACGACGCCGAGAATGAAGGCCAGCGAGGTCATGAGAATCGGCCGCAGCCGCAGCCGCGAGGCCTCGACCGCCGCATCAAGGCACGACCGCCCCTGGTCCTGGAGCTGCTTCGCGAACTCGACGATCAGGATGGCGTTCTTGCTCGCGAGCCCCACCAGCACGACGAGGCCGATCTGGGTGAAGATGTTATTGTCCTGGCCGGCGAGCAACACGCCGCCCATCGCGCTCAGGATGCACATGGGCACGATGAGGATGACGGCGAGCGGCAGGCCCCAGCTCTCGTACTGCGCCGCCAGCACGAGGAAGACGAAGAGCACGCACAGGGGAAAGACGTAGACGATGGTGTTGCCGGCGAGAATCTGCTGCAGCGTCAGGTCCGTCCACTCGAACGAAAACCCCGCCGGCAGCTCGCGTTGCGCCACCCGTTCGACCGTCTCGATCATCTGGCCCGACGAGATGCCGGCCTGGGTGCTGCCAGTGACGTCCGCGCTGGTGAACATGTTGTAGCGCTGGACGCGGTCCGACCCGCCGATCCGCCGCACGTTCACGATCGAGCCGAGCGGCACCATCCGGCCGTCGCGATTCCGCATCTGCAGCCGGCCGACATCCTCCGGTGAGTCGCGATACTCCGGCTCGGCCATCGCGAACACCTGGTAGGTGCGGCCGAAGAGGTTGAAGTCGTTCACGTACACCGAGCCGAGCGAGACCTGGAGCGTCTCGTTCAGGTCCGCCAGCGACACGCCGAGATTCTTGGCCGCCGCGCGGTCGATATCGACGAAGTACTGCGGCGTGTTCGACCGGAAACCGGTCAGCAGCGAGGAGAATCCGGGCTCCTTGGCGAGCGCGTCGATCAGCTTCCGCGTCGCCGCATCGAGCGCGGCGAGCCCCGCGCCGTCGAGGTCCTGCACCTGGATCTTGAACCCGCCGGAATTGCCGAGGCCGCGCAGGGGCGGTGGTGGCAGCACGAGGATGCGCGCCTCGCGGATCGCCGAGAACTTCTTTCGCAACGAGGCCATCATCGCGTCGGCGGTTAGCCCCTTGCGCCGGCTGAAGTCCTCGGGGATCGCAAACGCCGCGCCGACGTTCGACTGATTCGCCTGCAGGACCGAGGAGTAGCCGCTGATGGCGAACGTATGCGCGATGCCGGGCTCCGCGCGCGCGATCTCGTCGACGCGGCGCACCACCTCGTCGGTCCGGCTGAACGACGCGCCGTCCGGCAGTTGCACGACGATCAGGAAGTACCCCATGTCCTGCGTCGGGATGAACCCGACCGGCACGCGCGTGAACGTGAAGATCGTGAGCGCCAGCAGGCCCACGTAGCCGACCACCGACACGACGGTGTGACGGACCAGCGCCCGCACGACCCGCGAATAAGCCTCCGCGAGCCGGTCGAAGGCCTGGTTGAACCAGGCAAAGAAGCCATGGATCAGCCGCAGCAGCCAGAATTCCCGCGGCGGATGGTCGACGTGTTCGCGCAACAGGAGCGCCGAGAGCGCGGGCGAAAGGGTCAGCGCGTTGAACGCCGAGATGACGGTCGCGGTCGCGATCGTCAGGGCGAACTGGCGGTAGAACTGTCCCGTGATGCCGCCGAGGAACGCCACCGGCACGAAGACCGCGCACAGCACGAGCGCGATCGCGATCAGCGCGCCGGAGACCTCGCTCATCGCCTTGAGCGTCGCGTCGCGACGGGAGAGCCCCTGGCGCAGGTAACGCTCGACGTTCTCGACCACGACAATCGCGTCGTCGACGACGATGCCGATGGCGAGGACCAGGCCGAAAAGGGACAGGTTGTTGAGCGACGATCCCAGGAGCCGCATCACCGCGAACGTCCCCACCAGCGAAACCGGCACCGCGATCAGCGGAATGATCGAGGCCCGCCAGGTCTGGAGAAACAGGATGACCACGAGCACCACCAGCGCGATCGCCTCCAGCAGCGTCCGCAGCACGGACTCGAAGCTCTGGCGCACGAACCGCGTCGGGTCGTAGTTGATCCGGTAGTCGACCCCGGCGGGAAACCGCGTCTTCAGCCGCGCCATTTCCTCGTACACCGCCTGCGCGGTCTCGAGCGCGTTGGTGCCGGGCAGCTGGAAGACGCGCATCGAGATCGCGTTCTTGCCGTCCATGTAGCTCTTGATGCCGTAGTCGCGCGCCCCGAGTTCCACTCGCGCGACGTCGCGCACGCGCAGGACGTCGCCGTTGGCGCCCGTGCGCAGCACGATCTGGCCGAACTCCTCCGGCCGGGTCAGCCGGCCCTGTGCGGTCAGGGTGTACTGGAACTCGGTGCCGCGCGGCGAAGGCTCCTGACCCAGCGTGCCCGCGGCCACCTGCACGTTTTGTTCGCGAATGGCGCGCACGACGTCACCGGGCGCCAGCTCGCGCGCGGCGAGCTTGTTCGGATCGAGCCAGATCCGCATGGTGAATTCCTGCCCCCCGAGGGTGTTCGCATCCGCGACGCCCGGCAGCCGCGCGATCCGGTTCTGCACCTGGAGCGCCACGTAGTTGGCGAGATAGAACGTGTCGCGCGAGCCGTCGGGGGAAAAGAACTGCACCGCCATCGTGAGGTCGGGCGACTGCTTCTTCGCCGTCACTCCGAGCCGGCGCACGTCCTCGGGCAGCCGCGGCAGCGCCGCGTTCACCCGGTTCTGCACCTGCACCTGCGCATCGTCGAGATTCGTGCCGAGCTTGAAGGTCACCACGAGCTGCAGCCGGCCGTCGCTCGTGCCCGAGGACGACATGTAGAGCATGTTTTCGACGCCGTTGATTTCCTGCTCGAGGGGCGCGGCGAGGGTGTCGGAGACGGTCTGGGCGTTCGCGCCCGGATAGGACGCGGACACGATGACCGTCGGCGGCACGACTTCCGGGTACTGCGAGACCGGCAGCTGAAAATACGCCAGCGCGCCCATCAGCGTGATGACGACGGAGAGCACGGCCGCGAAGACGGGCCGGTCGGCGAAAAATCGCGGGATGTTCATGGCGTCAGCGCGTCGCGCCGGCCACCGCGGGCAGCTTCATTTCCACCTCGTCCGCCTCCACCACCGCACCCGCGCGAACGGCCATGAGGCCGTTGATCACGACGCGGTCCGCGGGCGTCAGCCCCTCGCGCACGATGCGCAGGCCGCGCTCGAGAGGCCCGACCACGACCGTGCGTGCCACGGCCTTGCCGTCGGTCCCGACCACGTAGACGAACGGCCGCCCCTGGTCACTTCCGATCGCCGTGTCGCGCACGAGCATCGCCTCGTAATCGCCCGAGCCCGGCACCCGCACGCGCGCGAAAAAGCCCGGCGACATGAGGAGATCCGGGTTGGGAAACACGCCGCGTGCCTTGATCGCACCCGTGGTGGCGCTGATCTCGTTGTCGACGAAGTCGATTTTGCCCTGGTGAGGAAAGCCTTCCTGGTTGGCCAGGCCCATCTGCGCGGGAATCGTCTCGTAGAGCGCGCTCGTCCGTTTGCCCGTCCGCGCGAGCTCGCGGTATTTCAGCGCGGACCGTTCGTCGACGTCGAAGTAGCAGTAGATCGGATCGAGCTGCACGATGGTCGTGAGGACGGTCGCGCCGCTGGGACCGCCGGTGACGAGATTGCCCTCGGTGATGAGCTTCCGCCCCACCCGGCCGGAGATCGGCGCGGTGACCTTGGTCCAGTCGAGGTCGAGCTTCGCCTGTTCGAGCTGCGCCTGGGCCGCGGCCAGCGTGGCGGCGGCGCCAAGTCGCCCCTTCACCTTCACGTCGGCCTCTTCCGCCGAGATCGCCTGCGTGCGGATCAACTGGACCGCCCGTTCCGCCTCCGCGTTCGCCAGCTCCAGCGCGGCCTGGGCCCGATTCAGCTCCGCCTGCGCCCGCGCAAACTCCGCGGCGTACCGCCGGCGATCGATCGTGAAGAGCAGCTCGCCCGCCTTCACCTGCCGCCCCTCGACAAAGTGCGTATTCTCGAGGTAGCCGCTGACCCGCGCGCGCACCTCAACGGACGCGACGGCCGACAGCCGGCCGGTGAACTCGTCCCATTCGGTCAGCCGCTGGGGGATGGGCTTGGCCACCGTGACCTTTGCGGGACCCGAGGCGGCGGCCGGGGCGGCGCGGCGGCACGAAGTGGCCGCCAGGGCCAACCCCAGTCCGGCGAAAAGGAAAAAGATGAGACGACTCATGGAAATGGTACCGTCCTCGAAACGGAAATCGCTCGGGAGTGGCCGGAACTAGTCCACATGAGCGCCACCCCGCAACGCAGAATCGAATGTAATCGTCCTCCTGGTACTCGAGGAGCGACTTCACGCCGCGAGTCGCCGGGAATCGAGTAGAGTCGGGCCACGAAGCCGCTCCTGTCGCTGTACCACCCTTTGGCCATCGCCCGGCGCGATAGTCTTTCTCGACAACCCCCGTCCGCCTCAGCGTGGTTGAGGCCCGCATGGACGTCATCGCGCCAGGACCGTTTCGCCCCGAGAGCCCCGCCCGGCCGCCGGCGGCTCCCACCGTCGCCACGCGGGATCGGATTCTCCCCGCCACAGGAGGGCACCCTGCGTCATGACGCCGATGATGCAGCAGTACTTCGACGTGAAGCGCGGCCTGCCGAAGGACACGTTGCTGCTTTTTCGTCTGGGCGATTTCTTCGAGCTGTTCTTCGACGACGCCGTCACGGCCTCGAAACTCCTCGGGCTCACACTGACCAAACGCCAGGACACGCCGATGGCCGGCCTGCCTGCCCAGGCGGTCGACAACTACGTGTCGAAGCTCCTTGCGGCCGGCAGGAAGGTCGCGATCTGCGACCAGGCCGAGCCTGCGAAAGCGGGAAAACTCGTGCGCCGGCAGCTCACCCGTATCCTTTCTCCGGGGACAACGCTCGCCGCCAACCAGCTCGACGCCGCCCGCAACCACTACCTCGCCGCCGTGGCGCTCGACAAGACCGGGCTCCACGCCGCCTGGCTCGACCTTTCGACGGGTGAGTTCCGCGTCGCGACCGATGTCGGCATCGCCAACCTGCTGCCGGTCCTCACCGCGCTCGATCCGGCCGAATTGCTCATCACCGAGGGCGAACGTGAACGCTGGGCCGCCGCGCCCCACG
>JAEUHA010000631.1 GCA_016793535.1 Opitutaceae bacterium
AGTCCCAGTTCCAGGCGTTTTTCGATGCGCTCGAGCAGGGGAACGACATGGCGCTCACCAGCCTGAGCGAGAGCCTCCAGTCGCATCGCGTCGTGCTCGCCGCGGATCTCTCCGCGGAACTCGGCCGCGAAGTGAAATTGAAAGAGCTGAAGTAACGGATTCCAACGGAGGGCGGCTCACGGAACACACGGAACACACGGAAAGCCTCGCTCCTTCCGTGTCGTCCGTGTGTTCCGTGGGCAAACCCCTCTGGCCTCTGCTTTCCTGCCCGATGAAGACTCTGATTTTACTCCTCGCCGTCAGTCTCGGTGGGGTGACCCTAGCCGCCGAAAAGGCCGCGCCGAAGCTGCGCGCCGGCGCGGCCACCAGCAATATCACGCCCGAACTCGGCACGCGGATTGTCGGCGGGTTTGCGCCGTATCCAGCCCAGCACGTGAACGACGAACTGCACGCGCGCTGCCTCGTCCTGGACGACGGCACGACGAAGCTCGCGCTCGTCGTGTGCGACCTGCTCGGACTCCACCGGGCGGTCAGCGTCGAGGCGCGCCGGCTGATTCAGGAGGCCGTGGGCATCCCGCCGGAAAACGTCCTGATCTCCGGCACGCACACCCACTCGGCCGGCACCGCGCTGGGCGAAAGCCGCTTCGAACCCAATCAGCCGCTGGACAGTTACCAGCGTTTCGTCGCGCGCCGCATCGCCGACGGCGTGCAGCGGGCGGTGAATGTCCTCCGGCCGGCGCAGATCGCCTTCGGCACGGTCGATGTGCCCGAACACGTGCACAACCGGCGCTGGCACATGCGCGAAGGGACGGCGCCCCCGAGTCCGTTCGGCAAGGTGGAGAAGGTGAAGATGAACCCGCCCCGCGGCAGCAAGGACTTGATCGAGCCGGCCGGGCCGATCGACCCGACCGTCTCGTTCGTCGCACTGCGTGAACCCAACGGCACTCCGATCTCGGTGTATGCGGCGTACTCGCTCCACTACGTCGGCGGGGTGGGTGGCCGCTCCATCTCCGCCGACTACTATGGGATGTTCTGTGAGGCGCTGAAGGCGTTGCAGCCGACCCCGGAGAACGCGCCGCCGTTCGTCGCGCTGATGGCCAATGGCACCAGTGGCGACATCAACAACATTAATTTCCGCCACAACGAGCGCGGCCGGTCCGGACTGGCTCAGATGCGCTATGTTGCCAACGATGTCGCGCAGAAGGTGAACGGCGCCCTGGCCCAGGTCACCTGGCAGGAGGCCGCTCCGCTCGGCGCCCGTTACCGCGAACTGGAAATTGCCTGGCGCACGATCGGGCCCGAGCTGATCGCGTGGGCCAAGGAGACCGAGGCGAAGGCGCCCAAGCTCACGAAGGGCGACGTGCCCGTTGGCGCCAAGTGGCCGACGACGCCCGAGTACGTGCAGAAGCTGAGCTATGCGGGTCGCGTGCAGATCCTCGCGCAGGCGAAGCAGCCCGCGAAAGTTCCCGTGCAGGTGCTGCGGATCGGCGAGATCTGCATCGGCAGCTCGCCGTGTGAGACGTTCGCTGAAACCGGCCTCGAGTTCAAGAAGCGCAGTCCTTTCCAGCGCTCGTTCATGGTGGAGTTGAGCCACGCGTACCTCGGCTATCTGCCCACGCCGCGGCACTTCGAGCTCGGCGGCTATGAGACCTGGCCCGGCACCAACTATCTGGAGCCGCAGGCGTCGGTGAAGATCATGGATGCCCTGCTCGCGATGGCTGGAGACCTGAAGCAGGCGGCCAAGTAAAACCTGGGAGCG
>JAEUHA010000644.1 GCA_016793535.1 Opitutaceae bacterium
GGCTCCCACACGGTCAACCGGCTTTACGACGGAGCGCTCACGGTTCGGGCTCCGATGCCGCTGGCCTATAACGAATGGAAGGCCGGCAACCTGAACAACGGCAGTGTCACGGGGCCGAGCGGCGTGTTCTCCACGTTTGGCCGGCCGGCGTTCGAGATCGCGGACCCGCGCGACGTGCTCGACGTCACCGCCCGCGTCGATCGGGACGGCCGGCTGCGCTGGGATGCGCCGCCGGGGGAATGGACGATTCTCCGCTACGTGTGCATGGTCACGGGCGAGCGGCTGAAGGTGCCGAGCCCCGCCTCGGACGGACTCGCGAGCGACCACCTGAATCCGGAGGCGACGCGCCTGCACATGAATCACGTCGTGGCCCAGCTGCGCAAGGTGCTCGGCCCCGATCTCGCCCGGAGTGGACTGACCAACTGCTACCTCGCGAGCTACGAGGTCGTGGGCAAGGTCTGGTCGCCGGTCTTTGCCGGCGAATTCGAGCGCCGCCGGGGCTACGCGCTGACACGCTATCTGCCCGCGATCTTCGGTGCGCGTATCGGCAATGCGGAGACAACCGAGCGCTTCCTCTTCGACTACCAGAAGACGCTCGGCGAGGTCGTCGTCGACGCCTACTACCGGACCGCCGCCGAGGTGGCGCGCGCAGCCGGCCTGCAGATCAAGTCGGAGGCCGGCGGGCCCGGCCCGCCGATCCACACGCCGCCGATCGAGTCGCTGCAGGCCTACGGCGCGATCGACAACGTCCAGGGCGAGTTCTGGCCGTTCCGGCCGACGTCCGACGGGCTGAACGTGATCAAGGAACCCGCGTCGGCCGGACACATCTACGGCAAACGCCGGATCCACCTGGAGTCGTTCACGTCGTCGCGGCACTGGGCCGAGGGACCGCAGGACCTGAAAGAGAGCGCGGACCGCGTGTTCGTCGAGGGCGGCAACCACTTCGTCTGGCACACCTGGACGCACAACAGTCCCGAGGCCGGCCTGCCGGGCTGGGTCTACGGCGCTGGCACGCACCTCAACCGGAACATCACGTGGTGGAAGCAGGCGCCGGCGTTCCTGAGTTATCTCTCACGCGGGTCGTTCCTGCTGCAGCGCGGGAACTTCGTCGCGGACGTGCTCTACTATTACGGCGATGCCGGATCGAATTTCGTCGGCCCGCGCCGCAATCCGGCGGCGCTCGGCCCCGGCTATGACTACGACGTCGTCAACGCCGATGTGATCCTGAACCGCCTGACGGTGCGCGACGGCCGGCTCACGCTGCCCGACGGCACGAACTACGGCGTACTCGTGCTGCCGGAGCGGGAGGATATCCATCCGCCCGTGCTCGCAAAACTCGAGCAACTGGTGCGCGACGGTGCCGTCCTCATCGGTCGGCGTCCGGTCCGGGCCTCCGGCCTCGAGGGCTTCGCGACCAGCGATGCGCGCGTGAAGGAAATCGCGGCGCGCCTTTGGGCCGATCTGGACGGCCGGGAGAAAACCAGCCGCACCCACGGCGCCGGCCGGGTGGTGCAGGGGAAGACCGAACGCGAGGTCCTGCAGGAACTCGGCGTCCCCCCGGATTTCACGGCCCCGCCGCAGCTCGATTTCATCCACCGGCGCGACGGCGACGCGGAGATCTATTTCGTCCGCAACAAGGAGACCGCGCCCTTCACCGGTGCGGCGGCCTTCCGCGCGGGCCTGCGTGCGCCGGAGCTTTGGGATCCACGCACCGGCACCATCGCACCGGCGGGCATGTTCCGCCGGACCGACGCGGGCATCGAGGTGACACTCAACCTGGCGCCCATGGGGTCGGTATTCGTCGTGTTTCGCGGCCGGCTGCCGGCGACCAGCGTCGCGAGCGTGAACCCACCCGCGCAGGTTGAGCGGCAGGGCGACGCCAAGCGGCTCGTGACGGAGCGGGCCGGCACGTACACCGTAACCTTCGGCACGGGCCTGCGCAGCCAGGTCACGATTCCCCCGCTGCCGGGTGTGATGATGTTGGATACGGACTGGACCGTGGACTTCGCTTCGCCGGCCGGCGCACTGCCGCGGCTGTTGCTGCCGCGGGTCGGACCGTGGACGCAGCAGGCCGCGCCCGAACTGCAGTCCTTCGCCGGGACCGGGACGTACCGGCGCTCCTTCGCGCTGCCCGAAGGCTGGCGCGCGCGGGCGCCGCGGGTGGAACTCGACCTCGGCCGGCTGTGGGCCATCGGCGAAGTGGCGGTGAACGGGCAATCGCTCGGCGTGCTCTGGACTCCGCCGTTTCGCGTGGACGTGACGAGCGTCCTCCGTGACGGCGCGAACGAAGTCGTCGTGGACGTTGTCGGCACCTGGCACAACCGCCTCGTCGGCGAAGCCCGCGGCCTCGTTCCGCGCTGGACGAAGACCAACGTCACGCAGTCGCAGCGCGGCCTCGGCCGGGAAATGCAGAGCGGCCCGTGGAAGAATCTCGATCCGATCGAATCCGGCCTCTTCGGTCCGGTGCGATTGATTCCGCTCGGAGTCCGAACGATTGAATGACATGTTTGCCCACGGAACACACGGAATACACGGAAACCACGCAGGCTCCCGCGGTGCCAGGTCCACCGATCCTGTTGCGTGGCGGTAACGCAGTCGTCTGCCAACGTGGCGTGAGCATCCTGCTCGCGCCAAATTTGAAGTCTGTGATCCAAATGAAACCAACTCGAGCTCTCAGCTTTCTGCATCCGATCAGCAGCGGTTGGCTCGCCGTCACCGCGCTCATTGCCGTCGCCTCGGCCGCGGAAACGCCATCGTCCGGTCCCTACCGCGAGCCGTTCGCCGAGTCGTTTCCCATCCGTCGTGAGCAGCACCTGCAGATCAAGGCCTATGCAGACCGGCTGTTGCAGGAGCAGACGGCGCGGGCGCTCGCGTCGGTCCAGCCCGATTACTCGAGCGCCGAGGCCTACCAGCGTTCGATCCAGCCGCACCGCGACCGCCTGCAGGCCGTCCTCGGCACGCCGCCGCCCGGAGCAAAAGCGGGCCGCGTAACGAAATTCCAGCAGGTCGGCGAGGACGCCGAAGCGGTCGTCTTCCGGGTTTGGATCGAAGTCGTGGAGGGCGTCGAGGCCTATGGCATTTACCTGCTGCCGAAGCAGCGGAATGCGAAGGCGCCCCTGCTCATCGCGCAGCACGGCGGCGGCGGGAATCCGGAGGCAATCGTCGACCTGGATACGCGCGCGAACTATCACTCGTTCGGCCGCGAGGCGGTGAGGCGCGGCTATATCGTCTGGGCTCCGGCGCTCGCGATGCGCTGCGGGTATTGCAACGACGAACCCATCCCGGGAGCCGCGCGCGAACTGCTGGATCAGAAACTGAAGCTGGCCGGGACGAGCATCATCGGACTCGAACTGCACAAGATCATCGAGAGCACGCGCACGCTCATACAGGTTCGCCCGGAGATCGATCCGGAGCGGATCGGCATGACGGGGCTTTCGTGGGGCGGCTATTTCACGATGTATGCGACGGCCCTCGCCCCCTTCATCAAGGTGGCGGCGCCCTCGGGCTATTTCCGGGACCAGGAGCAGCAGATGAAGCGGGCGGCCGCGGACGATTCGCGGCTCGCCGACCGGGAATTCTTCGGCGGGCTTGGCCACGCTCAGGCGATTGCGCTGATCTGTCCCCGACCGTGTTACGTCGAGATCGGAATGAAGGACGGTGCGTTGAACAACCTCGACGGTGCCCGGATCGAGGCGGAGCGGGCGGCGCAGTATTACCGGAAGCTCGGCGTCGCCGATCGCTTCCAGTTCAACCTGCATCCCGCGGGCCACGAGTTCGACACCCCGGCCATCCTGGCCTTCTTCGACCGGCATCTCTGAGGGCGGCGATGTCCACCCGTCAGGCGAAGAAGCGGATGAAGAACTGACAGAACACGGCGCCGACGACCACCATGGCGAAGCCCCAGAGGAGCATCTGCCGGAAGAGCTTCTTGCCGTCGCCGCCGGCGGGCAGGGCTGCGACACAGAGGGCGCCGATGGTGGACAGCGGGGAAACATCCACGAGGGCGGCGCCGACATTGATGCTCAGGGCCACCTCGAGCGCGCTGCCACCGCCGAGCTTTTCCACCAATCCGGGCACCATCGGCAGGAACGCGGGATACACCACGCCGGAGGTCGAGCTATAGGTGGAAATGAGGCCGGTCACAAACGCCATCGCGCCGTTGACCGTATCCGGAGTCGCGGTACGAGCGAGCAGCGACGAGAACAGCTCCATGCCGCCCGTCTTCTCGAGCACGCCGACGAGCACGCTCATGCCGGACACCATCAGCAACACCGACCACGGCACCGACGCCACGGCCGTCTGGTCGTCGACCGTGCGGGCCACGATCAGCAGGGCGGCCCCGACAAACGCCGACAAGCCCGGGTTCACCCGGAAGACCACGACCCCGGTGATCCAGAGGGCGAGCACCACAAGGGTGAACCACTGCCGTCCGTTCAGCGGGGGTTCGGCCGCGTCCGAAGTCAGGGTCACGCGCGGCAGCCGCCAGAGCGCCCGGCCGCCGAAGAGCAGGTAGGCGGCGGCGGCAACCAGCGAATGGGCCGCGAAGTTGGAGGCGAACACGCTCCAGTCGCCGTGCACCAGCCCGACCTTGTGCATCTGCGCCTGCACGATGACGCCGACCGCACTGAAGGGCGACAGGTTGCCCGCGTTGCCGCCGTTGGCCACCATCAGCGCCATGAGAAACGGCGAGACGCCGGCGGTCGCGCCCGCCGACATCGCGAGTGGAGCCACGAGCGCGCAGGCCGCGATGGTGCCGGGCCCGATCATCGACAGACTGCACGCCAGGGCGAAAAAGAGCGGGGGCAGCAGGGCAGGGGTTCCGCCGCAGGCCCGGACGCCCCGCCGGGCCAGTGACCCGAGCGTGCCGTTCTCCTGGGCGATGCCGAACAGGAGCGTCACGCCCGCGAGGGTGAGGAAGAGCGACGACGGAAACAGCCCCAGCACCGTCTCCGGTTTCCAACCCGACACCTGCACGCCCAGGGGAAACGCCAGCGCGATCGCGACGATGCCGACGTTGATGCGCGTGGTGAGGCTCAGCAGGATTACGGCGAGCAGCGCCAGCACCGAGAGAGTGGCCGGGGTCATGGGTCAGGCATCGCTATCAGGTGCCCGGCGCAGAGGAAGCATAGATTCGAGCGCAGGGAAGACGGCTCGCGCCCGGCGGTTTCAGGTGGCGGGACGCTGGGTTTTCTCCTCTCGTCGGGCATGGCTTTCACGTCGGCTGGTTTGAGAGGGGTGGTGCTGGCAGCGGGACTTTGCGTCGCGGGCTGCGTCTCGGAACCCGGCGCCCGGCTCGCGCGGCAGACCGGCGAGTCGGTCGTCTTCATCGGCGACGAACCGGCGCGGCTGGCGTATCCGCCCAGCCGTGACGAACCCGTGCGGGTGCGCAGCACGTATGCGCCGGGCCCGGAGGTTCTCACCTACGAGGAGGGACGCGACTACCGCGTGGATTACGCGGCGGGGACCTTGACGCGGCTGCCCGGTTCACGGCTGCCGGATTTCCGGACGAACGTCCTCCACGGTCAGGAGCAATTCGATCACACGAAGTTTCCCGGCTACGGCAACAAGCCGTTCTTCGCCTATGTGGACTACCGGCTGGCGACCGGAGTGCGCTGGCCGGTGCAGCCACCGCAGCTCGAGCGGTTGCGGGCGACGCAACGCAAGCTCGCGGCCGGCGACGCGGTGACAATCGTCGCCTTCGGCGACAGCATCACGAACGGCGGCGAGGCCTCGACCCCCGCGTTGATCTTCTGGCAGCGCTGGGTGACCGATCTGCAGGGGAAATACCCGCGCGCCAGGATCAATGCGATCAACGGCGCCACCGGCGGCGACACCACGACGCGCGGGCTGCAGCGGCTGCAGGCCAAGGTCATCGACGCGAAGCCCGATCTCGTCCTCATCGGCTTCGGCATGAACGACCACAACCGGCGCGGCGTGCCGCTGCCCGAGTTCGAGCGGCAACTGCGCGAGATGGTGGCGCGCCTCCGGGCGGCGACGTCCGCGGAGATCGTGCTCTTTTCGACATTCCCGCCCAACCCGCGCTGGATGCATGGCACGAATCGGATGGCGGACTACGCCGAAGTGACGGCCCGGGTCGCGGCCGGGACCGGCTGCGCCTACGCCGATGTCTTCAACAACTGGCAGGCGATGGCCGCGCGCAAGCGGCCCGAGGATCTCCTCGCGAACAATATCAATCACCCGAATGATTTCGGGCACTGGATCTATTACCGGGTGCTGGCGGCGCTGGAGCTGTAGGGGAGCGTCGGATACCGTGCGATGGATGCTTCGGTGGCCGAGGCGCACTCACTCCGCGGGCTGCGGGTCGCGCTGCAGCCGCGGGGTGGGGGCACCCCGCCTACAACCCTCATTTCTGTTTCCGTTCGCGCCGCTGCAGGGGAAACTCCGGCGAGTCGAAGCGCGAGGCCTTCATCAGCGCGTCGAGGCGGGTGACGATGTCGGGGTGCTGGGCCGCGAGGTTGTTCGCTTCGCCGACGTCGCGGCCGAGGTGATACAGTTCGAGCGGACGCCCCTGGGCGGTTCGCACCCCCTTCCAATCTCCCACCCGGATCGCCTGCTGCGGGGCGGCTTCCCAGTAGAACAGATCGCGGCTGGCCTGTCGCTCCGGCTGACCCAGCAGGGTGGGCACAAGCGAAACGCCGTCGAGTCCGCTCGGCGCGGTCCGTCCGGCGAGTTCAACGAACGTCGGAAACATGTCGGCGAAGTCGGAGACGAGCGGCGACGTGACGCCGGCGGCGATGCGACCGCGCCAGCGGGCAATGCACGGGACGCGGATGCCCCCTTCGTACAACGTGAACTTCAAGTCACGCAGCGGACCGTTGCTGTCGAAAAACTCGGGGTCCTGGCCGCCGGCGGTGATCGGACCGTTGTCGCTCGTGAAAACGATGAGCGTTTTCTCCGCGAGCCCCAGTTCGTCGAGCAGGTCGACGATGCGGCCGACATCACGATCCAGTCGTGAGATCATGGCAGCGCGCACGGCCCGCGGCTGCGTTTGCGGCGAGTAGGTCTTGCTCCCGGGAAACTGCTTCGGTTCCGGCCACCGGTCGCGATATGGGGCCAAGGAGTCCTCGGGCACCGTCACCTCCGCATGCGGCAGGGTAAAGGCGCCGTAGAGAAAGAAGGGCCGGTCCCGGTGGCGGCGGATGAAGTCGAGCGCCACGCGGGCAAACAGGTCCTGGGCGTAGACGGCTCGGCCGCCGTTGCGATTCTCCGGAATCTCGATGCGCCGATCGTTGCGCCAGACAAACTCGGGATAGTGGGAGTGCGCGTGGGTCTGGTCGAGGAAGCCGAGAAACTCATCGACGCCCTTCTTCCACGGCGCGCCCGGGCTGTCCTCGAGGCCGAGGCCCCATTTGCCGACCACCCCCGTCCGGTAGCCCGCCTGCTTCAGTTCTTCAATGAAGGTCCGGTTTTCCGGCAGCAGGGGCAGATCGCTGTTGGCCCGGATGCGGGCGTGGCCGGTGTGCCGGCCGGTGAGCAGGACACAGCGGGACGGTGCGCAGGAGGGAGCCCCGGCGTAGTGCTGCGTGAACCGCAGGCCTTGCGCCGCGAGCGCGTCGAGGCGAGGCGTCGCGATCAGCTTCTGCCCGTAGGCCCCGAGGTCGCCGTAGCCGAGATCGTCCGCCAGGAGGTAGATGATGTTGGGCCGATCAGCCGCGGCCGCCGTGAGCGAAACCGAGGCGAGGATGGAAACGACGGCGGCGAGAACCAAACGGAGCGAAGTCATGGAAGGGGAGGCGGTCAGGAAGCGGGACGTGAATTGCGCTTCTGCCAGTCGTCGGAGTACAGGTTGAAGAAGACCTTGCGCGGTGGGTGGGCGGCGAGGACGGCCTCGTCGACCGCGATGCCGAGGCCGGGACCGGAAGGCAGGGCGACGCAACCATCCGCCCCGATGGCCGGCACGCCCGGGGCGGCGGCCATGACATAGGCATCGTCGAAGTCGTTGAAGTTTTCCTGGATCATCGCGTTGGTCGTGCACGCGTTGAGATGAAGCGCGGCGGCGGTGGAAACGGGGCCGCCGACATTGTGCGGGGCGAGGCGGATGTAGGCGGCGTCGGCCTGCGCGGCGATCTTCTTGGTGTTTGCGAGGCCGCCGAAATGCGTGAGATCGGTCTGGAGAATGTCGCAGGCGTGGAGGGCCAGGAGTTCCTGGACGTCGCCCGGCGTGTGAATCCGCTCCCCGGTCGCAACGGGAATGCCGAGCGGCGCGACACCATCCATGACTTTTTTCAGCGCCCGCAGATTTTCCGGCGGCACCGGTTCCTCGAGCCAGCCGGGATGGAACGGAGCCAGCTCGCGCGCCATTTCGATCGCGCCGATCGGCGTGAAACGACCATGCATTTCGATGAACAGGTCCACGTCCGGCCCGACCGCCTCGCGCACGGCGGCGACGAGCGCGACGGACAGGCGCTTCTCGGCGCGGGAAAACTCGAAGTGGTTCGCACCGAAGGGATCGAACTTCAGCGCGCGGTAGCCCTTCGCGACCGCGGCCCGCGCCGCCGCGGCGAAGGCTTCCGGCGTGCGTTCGGTGCGATACCAGCCGTTGGCGTAGAGCTTGATCCGCTCCCGGACCGCGCCGCCGAGCAGGCGGTAGACGGGCTGGTTGAGCGCCTTGCCCTTGATGTCCCAGCACGCGACCTCCAGCAGCGCGAGCGATGACATCGCGACTTCGCCGGGGCGGCCGTAGTCCGCGGTGGTCAATTCGTGTGCCAGGCGTTCCGTGTCGAAGGGGTCGCGGCCGACGAGGTAACGCGGCGCCGCCTCCGTCAAGTACCCGATCACGGCCTGCACCTTGTTGACCGCGCGGACCTCGCCCCAGCCGGTGATTCCCTCGTCGGTTTCGACTTTGACGAAGATCAGTTCCCGCCATGACGTGCCGAGAACGAGCGGGGTGACGCGGGTGACTTTCATACGGGACCGGAGCATGGAACCGGCACGGGGGAAAAAACAAGCGCCCAAAGAAGCGGCGCTGCAGTCAGGAAGAAAGCCGTGCGACGCGCCAAACTCCGGCGTGGCGCTCCCGTGATCGGACTCATCCAAGTCCGAGAGGCAAGGGGTGTTCGGCCACTCTTCGTGTTCTTCCCGATCGTCCTCTTCCATGTCCAGCGCGCCCCGCGTAACCTTCGCGACCGCGTTTCGTCAAACGCGCATGTTCACCATGAAAAACCTCACCCTCGTTGCCGCCGCGACGGCGGCTCTTTCCCTCGCGACCGCGGTTTTGGCCGCGGATAACGCCAAGCCCAACCGGGCTTTCAGCAAGGCCGACACCAATGGCGACGGCAAAATCTCCGAGGCCGAATACCTGGCCGCGGTGAAGGACAAGACCGAGGAAGCCAAGGCCAAGACCGCCTTCGCGCGGCGCGACGCCAACAAGGATGGCGCGCTCTCGGCAGATGAGTTCAAGGTGGCGGGCAAGAAGGGTGAGGGTGAGAAACCGACCGAGCGGAAGCGGAAGAAGAACCAGGACTAAGGTGCATTCGCACTGAAAGCAGAACGGCGACTCAAGGGAGTCGCCGTTCGCGTGTCCGGAGAGCGAACCGGTCCGGTCATCGCCGGCTTGCCAAAATACGGGGCGCCGCCGTGATTCGTTTGCCCATGAAAAAACTCCTCCTTTCCGGCCTCGCGCTCCTGGCCGCCGTCTCGGCCGCCGCCGCTGACTTTCGCTCCCACCTCGGTCTCCAGCTCTACAGCCTGCGGGCGCAGACCAAGGAGAGCACGACCGGTGCGCTCGACCTGGCGAAGTCGTACGGCGTGACGGAAGTCGAACTCGCCGGCACGGGCGACCTGACGCCGGAGCAGTTTCTCCGGGAACTGAAGTCGCGCGGTCTCGTACCCGTCAGCATGCACGCGGGCCATGCGCAACTCGACAAGGACCTGGCGGCGGTCATTCGTGACGCCAAGACCCTGGGGGTGAAGTTCGTGTTTTGTCCCTATCCGAAGCTGGACAAGGACAAGCTCTTCACGGAGGCGATCGCCCGCCCGATGGCGGCCGACTTCAACCGCTGGGGCGAGGCCTTCAAGCGGGAGGGAATCCGCTTCGGCTTTCACCCGCACGGCCTCGAATTCCGTCCGACCGCCGCGGGCAATGGCGAGACGGTATTTGATATTCTCGTACGCGAGACCAAGCCGGAGTGGGTCTGTTTTCAGATGGACGTTTTCTGGGCCTACTATGCCGGCCAGGATCCGGTGCGGCTGCTCGAGAAGTACCCGACCCGCTGGGCGACGATGCACGTCAAGGACATGCTCAAGGGCTTCGCCACCGGCGTGCACACGGGTGGCACGCCGCCGACGGCGAAAGTGACGGTCGGCACGGGTCAGATCGACTACGTGCGGATCCTCCGCGCGGCGCAGAAGGTCGGCGTGCAGCACTATTTCCTCGAGGATGAAACGCCGACGCCGCTGCAGTGCATCCCGGACAGTTTCAAGTACCTGCGGGCGCTGAAACTCTGAGTTGGCATTCGCCGGCCAACTGCCCACGTTTGGCCCTTCATGGCTTACGACTGGCTCAAAGGTGTCGCCGACGAGTATGATGTGATCGTGATCGGCAGCGGCTTGGGCGGCCTCACGGGCGCCAATGTGCTCGCCAAGGCCGGTCACCGCGTGCTGCTGCTCGAACATCATTACCAGTACGGCGGGCTGGCCACCTGGTTCACCCGCAAGGGCGGCCACATCTTCGACATTTCCCTGCACGGCTTCCCCGTCGGGATGATCAAGTCGTGTCGCAAGTACTGGACGAAGGAAATCGCGGACTCGATCGTCCAGCTGAAGGACATCCGGTTCGTCAACCCGCAGATGGACGTCTGGACGACGTTCACGCGGGAGGATTACACGCGCGTGCTGGTGGAGCAGTTCAAGCTGGATCGCGCGCACGTGGAGAAGTTCTACGATCACCTCCGGTCGATGAATTTCTACGACAACAACCCGGAGACCACCGGGCAGATGCTGGAGCGTTTCTTTCCGGGGCGGGACGACGTGAAACGGCTGCTGATGGAGCCAATCGCCTACGCCAACGGCTCGACCCTCGACGACCCGGCGATCACGTACGGCATCGTCTTCTCGAATTTCATGGGCGCGGGCGTGTTCACCTTCCGCGGCGGCTCGGATCTCCTGATCGAGAAGATGGTGGCCGAACTGAAGCGCAACGGCGTCGAGCTGCGGAAAAAAGTGCGCGTCGATCGGATACTGGTCGAGGAGCGCGACGGCCGGAAAGTGGCCTGCGGCATCGTCGCCCAGAGCGGCCGGGTGATCCGCGCCCGGGCGGTGCTGTCCAACGCCAACATCTGGAACACCATCTTCCGCCTGGCGGGTGAGGAGAACTTTGCGCCCGAGTATGTTGCCGCGGCCCGCGCGGTGCGGATCAACTCGAGTTCCTGCCAGGTGTACCTCGGCATTCGGAAAGGGGAGAGCATCCCGCACATCGGCGACCTGGTCTTCACCTCGGCCAACCCGGTGTTCAGCAGCCGCGAGCTGACGGATTTCCACACCACAAGCCGCACCTTTTCGGTTTACTACCCGGACACCCGGCCCGGCTCGGACCGCTACACGGTCGTGGTGTCATTGAACGGCCACTACGGTGACTGGCAGAAGCTCAACGACGAGGAGTACGCGCGCGAGAAGCAGCGGCTGATCGACGAATCGGTGGCGGCGCTGGAGCGTTACATTCCCGGGGTGGGCGCCAAGATCGACTGGAAGGAGGCGGCGACGCCCCGGACGATCGAGCGATATACGACCCACGCGGCCGGCACGTCGTTCGGCACGAAATTCGAGGGCCTGAAGGTCTCGATGGATCTGCCGGATCAATTGCCCGGCCTCTTCCACGCCGGCTCGGTCGGCATCATCATGTCCGGCTGGCTCGGCACCATCAACTACGGCGTGATCGTGGCGAACAAGATCGACAAGGCCCTCTTCGCGCAGAAACGTGCCGCCCCCGCCGTCGCCTGACTCCATGGAAACCGTCACCGAGCTCATCCCGCACCGACCACCGTTCCTGTTCATCGACGAGATCGTCAGCCACGACGCGGCCGGGCTCGTGGCGAAACGCACGTGGCGCGCCGATGAGGATTTCTACCGCGGGCACTATCCGGGCGCGCCGATCACGCCGGGTGTGCTGCTGTGCGAGGCGGTCTTTCAGGCGGCCGGCTGTTACATGGCCTTGAAGGCCCGCGCCGCCGGAGTGAAGGCGGGCGAGGGCGTGCCGTTGATCGCGAAAATCAACGATGTACGGTTCC
>JAEUHA010000696.1 GCA_016793535.1 Opitutaceae bacterium
ACTGGTTGTTCGAGGGTGACGACCTGATTGTCGTAGCGCGGACGGCATATGACGACGGCATCGAGGGCGCGGAGAACCAGCACAACTCGAACTACCTCACGTTTCACCGGATCGGGCAGTTCCGCCGCCACGCGGGCGAGCGCGTGGAGTTGGCCCGGCAGTGACGGGAGATCCCGGCTTTGTTTGCCTCCATGCCCATCACCCGCCGTCTCCAGCCCGCAGTGACCTTTGCCGTCGTGAGGAAGCGCTGCCGTCTCCGGGTGATCGCCTGCCTGCTCGCGGGCCTCCTGCCGCTCGCCGGATCGGCCCGGGCCCAGTCGGGGCCGCCGCCGGGCGTGGTGATCGCGACGAGTCCGGATCCGGACCGCGCGTACATCGGCACGCCCGCCATCGCCCTCCTGCCGGATGGCAGCTACGTTGCCGCGCATGATTTCTTCGGCCGGAATCCGGAGCTGACGGACCGCACGCGGGTCTTCGGCTCGCGCGATCGCGGAGTGACGTGGACGCAGCTGGCGGAGCTGCGCGGTCAGGCGTGGTATTCGCTCTTCGTGCACCGCGGCGCGCTCTATCTCCACGGCACGGCGAGCCGCTACGGCGACCTGACGATCCGGCGTTCAACCGACGGCGGGCGCACGTGGACCGAGCCGCGCGACGGGAAGAGCGGCCGGTTGATCCGCGGGAGGTTTCACGGCGCGCCTGTGCCCGTGGTGGTGCACGCTGGTCGGATCTGGCGCGGGGTGGAGGAGCGGGTGAACGACCTGCAGTGGCCGCTGCATTTCTCGGCGCTCGTCGTGTCCGCACCTGAGCAGGCCGACTTGCTGGACGCCGCGAACTGGACGCGGACGAATGGCATTCTGTTCGATCCGGCCTGGTACAACGGTCGTCGGCCCGGCTGGCTCGAGGGCAACGTCGTCGTCACGCCCGAGGGCACGCTGGCGAATTTCCTGCGCGTGCACACCGAGCCGCGACCGGAGGACGGGTTTGCCTCCGCGGGGGGAGCGCGCGGGATTCCCCGCTATGAGGTGGGAGCACGGGCGGAGATTTCCGCCGACGGACGTACGATGTCCTTCGATCCGACCGGAGGGCTGATCCACCTGCCCGGCTCGCAGTCGAAGTTCACGATCCGCTTCGATCCGATCTCGCGGCGCTATTGGGCGTTGATCCAGAAGATCACGCTGCCGCACGAGGGGCGGGACTGGAAGACAAGTCCGATCCACCAGCGCAACGTGCTCATGCTGACGTCGTCGGCCGACCTGCGCACCTGGCGTGAGGACAGCATCGTCCTGCGCTGGCGGGAACGACAGATGCTTGCCGGGAGCGATCGCGTGGCCTGGCAGTACCTCGACTGGCAGTTCGATGGGGACGACCTCGTCGCGGTTTCGCGCACATCGTGGGGCGGGCAGAATTATCATAACGCGAATTTCATGACCTTCCATCGCGTGCCGAATTTCCGCCGGCGGACGATGCAGGATGCCCCGCCCGATCTGGCGGGAGGACGGTAGGCCGGGGTACGGCGGCGCCGGAAGAGGCTCAAGATTCCGAAGCGCCGAGATTCCGCAGAAGTCCCAGGAACCCGGTTTCAATACGAGGGATTGGAACCTCGGAGTTTTTTGGCGTTTGGAGTCTGGCGTTTGAGATCTTTCCGAGGGCAAAGGCCCACATGGAAAACGGACAGAGTTATACCACTCGCCCGTGAGCTTAAGGCTTTACCGCGGATGACGCGGATAGCGCGGATGATTCGGAAGTATCCGCGTAATCCGCGATATCCGCGGTCAAAAATTCTGCGCCGTGGTCTGGCGACAGTCCAAACCTCACGGGCTGTTGGTATTACGCCGCGGCTCGGGGCGTGCATTCTGGCGGCGGGTCGCTACGGATTCAGGGCCATGACCGCGCCTGGCCTATCCCCTGTCCTCCGCGTCACCGGAACCCTCCTCGCCGTGGCCACCGCCCTTTCCGCCGCCGAACGCCAGCTCACCCATGCCCCGCACGGCCATGTGCTGACCAACGTCAACGTCTGGTCCCCGGACAGCCGCTGGATCGTGTACGACGTGCGCTCGGTCGACAGCGTGTTCGACGGCACGCGCATCGAGCAGGTCAACGTCGACACCGGCGAGGTGCAGCTGCTGTATGAGGCGAAGCACGGCGCCGCGTGCGGCGTCGTCACGTATCACCCGCACGAACCGAAGGTGGTCTTCATCCACGGCCCGGAACGACCCACGCCCGACTGGTCTTACGGGGCCTCCCGGCGTCGTGGTGCCATCGTGGATACGCGGCGGCCGGGGGAGGCGCGGCCGCTCGATGCCATGACGTACGCGCCGCCGTTTGTGCCCGGGGCGCTGCGCGGCGGATCGCACGTGCACGTCTTCAGCCCGGAGGGCGGCGCGGTGAGCTTTACCTACGAGGACGAGGTGCTCGCACGGCGGGGACCGGCCGCGGAACCGGGCGGTCATGACGTCAACCAGCGCAACGTCGGTGTCACCCTTCTCCCCGGTCCCCGCGGCGTCCGGGTGCCGCCGACTCACCCGCGCAATCACGACGGCGAGGGTTTCTCCGTGATCGTCACCCGCACCGTGAACCGGCCGCGGCCGGGCTCCGACGAAATCAACCGGGCCTTCGAGGAAGGCTGGATTGGCCGGCGCGCGCTCGCGTTTCTCGGCCAGGTCATCGCGCCGGACGGACGCGAGCTGGCGGAAGTGTTCGTCGCCGAATTGCCGGAGGACCTGACCCGGCCGGGCGATGGGCCCCTGGAGGGCACGGCGGACCGCCGGCCGGCGCCGCCCCGGGGGGTGAGCCAGCGCCGACTGACGTTCACGGCGGCGCGTGCGTTCCCGGGCGTGGTGACCGCGCCGCGGCACTGGGTGCGGGCGTCTCCGGACGGTGCGCAACTCGCGTTCCTCATGAAGGATGAGGCGGGAATCGTGCAGCTCTGGACCGTGCCCCGGCAGGGAGGGGAGCCGCGCCAGGTCACGCGGAATCCGACGGGCATCTCGTCGGCGTTCACGTGGAGTCCGGACGGACGCCGGATCGCGCACACGATGGACGGCGCCGTGTGCACAACGGACATTGCCACCGGGGTGACCGCGAGGCTTACTGTCGGCCGCACCGATGCCGGTTCCCCGGAGCCGCTCGCGTGCGTGTTCTCTCCCGCCGGCCGGCACATTGCGTTTACGCGCCGCGTGACGACTATCGCGGGAACCTTTGCCCAGGTCTGCGTTGTCTCCGTCCCACCTCCATGAAGCTCCGATCCCCGTTCCTCGTGTGTGCCGCCCTGGCCCTGCTGAGTGCGGCGAGTGCCTTGGCCGACATCACCCTGGCTCCGCTGTTTCGCGATGGCGCCGTGCTGCAGCGCGACCAGCCGCTGGTCGTGTGGGGGCGGGCGGCGGCGGCGGAAAAAGTGGAGGTCCGTTTCCGCGGGCAGTCGGCGTCCGCCATCACCGGTGCCGATGGTCGCTGGCGCGTGACGCTGGCGCCGGAAAAAGGGTCGGCCGTCCCGTCGGAGCTCGTGGCCGTGGGCGCAAACACCGTGACGGTGAAGGACGTGCTAGTGGGCGAAGTCTGGCTCTGCTCCGGCCAGTCGAACATGGGCATGATGGTCCGCAGTGCGAACGATGCGGACCGGGAGATGGCCGCGGCGAACTTTCCGCAGATCCGGCAGTTCAGGGTGCCCAACGTCGCGTCGGCGCGCCGGGCCGAGGATGTGGCGGGGAACTGGGTGGCGTGCTCGCCGGCGTCGGTCGGGAATTTCTCCGCCGTGGCGTACTATTTTGCCCGCGACCTGCACAAGCGCCTTGGCGTGCCGGTCGGAATCGTGAACAGCTCCTGGGGCGGCACGCAGCTCGAGGGGTGGATGAGCGAGGAGACACTGAAGGAATCCCCGCATGCCCAGCAGATTTTCTCCCGCTGGGAGACCCGGCTGAAGGAGTACCCCGCGGCGGTTTCGGCGCACGAAAAGGCCCAGGCGAAATGGGAGACGGACCGGGCCGCTGCGCAGGCCGCCGGCAAGGCGTTCAACCGCAAGAAGGGCCCGGCGCCCGAGGGACCGGGCAGCCGCTGGATTCCGGGCGGTCTCTACAACGCCATGATCGCGCCGCTGGTGCCGTACGCCTTTCGCGGCGTGCTGTGGTATCAGGGCGAGGCCAACGCGACGCGCCACACCGAGTATGCGTCGCTCTTCCGCGCCATGATCAAGCAGTGGCGCGCGGACTTCTGCCAGCCACTGCCCTTTTACTTCGTGCAGCTGGCCAACTATGAGATGCGCGGCGGCAACACGGGCGACCTCTGGGCCTTCCAGCGCGAGGCCCAGGCGCAGGCCCTCACGCTGCCGAACACCGGCATGGTGGTGACCATCGACGTTGGCGACCCGAAGGACCTGCACCCGAAAAACAAGCAGGAGGTCGGGCGCCGCCTGGCGCTGCTCGCCCGCCGGCATCTCTTCGGGGAACGCATCGAGGCCGAGGGCCCGGTGTTCGCGGCGGCAAAGCCGGAGGGCGCGGCGATGCGGGTGACGTTCTCCCGGAGCGGCGTGCTGAAGCTCGAGCCTTCGCGGGGCGACGGCCGGTTGTCGTTTGAGGTGGCGGGAGCCGACCAGGTCTTCGTTCCCGCCGAGGCGAAACTCGACGGCCGGACGCTGCTGGTCAGCGCCGAGTCGGTGCCCAATCCGGTCGCCGTCCGGTACGCCTGGCGCAATTCGCCCGAGGCGCGGCTCTTCAGCGCGGGCGGCCTGCCCGCGGCGCCGTTCCGTTCCGACAAGTGGTAGGCGCCCACCCCGGGAGCATGGCACGCCGGGAGGGTTTGCGCCCCGGGCGGGGGAGACATCTGCTCGGCTCCATCCACCCCATGAAGTCACTCTCCCGACTACTCTTTTTCTGCGTCTGCGTGTCGGCGGTCGCCGCGCAATCGATCGAGGAACTCCCCCTGCGTCCGCCGCTGCCGGCGAACACGGCGCCCACGATCGAGGAGGTCGTGTACCGGCACAACAACTACGACGACCGCGGCCTGAATCGCGCCGTGCAGAAGGTCACGGTGCCGACGCTCACGGTCTATCACCCGGCGCGTCCGGCGGGACCGGGGCCGGCGCTGATCGTGTGTCCGGGTGGTGGATACAGCTACGTGGCGATCGACCGCGAGGGCCACGCCCTCGGCCGGTACTTTTCCGCCCGCGGCATCACGGTGGCGGTCCTGAAGTACCGCCTGCCGGATCCCACGGCGACACCCGCGGGCCTGCCGTTGAGCCAGCAGGACGGACTCGCGGCGGTGCAGTTCGTGCGGGCGCGCGCGGCGGAGTGGGGGATCGACCCGCGCCGGATCGGCATCCTCGGCGGATCCGCCGGCGGCCACCTGGCGGGCAGCGTCGGCGTGCTGGGCACGGCCGCGGACGGTTCGCGGCCGGACTTCGTGGTGCTGCTGTATCCCGTCGTCTTCCTCGAGGGACCCTATGCCCACGCCGGCTCGCGGACCCGCCTGCTGGGGGCCACGCCTGCGCCGGACCGGATCGCGGAATTTTCGCTCGAGCGGCGGGCCCGGGCGGGATTGCCGCCGCACTTCTTCGTGCATGCCAGGGACGACAAGGGCGTACCGCCGCCGAACAGCGAACAGTACGCGGCCGCGCTGCGAACCCATGGCGTCCCGGCCGAAGTCCTGCTCGTCGAGACCGGTGGCCACGGCTTCGGCCTCGGCCGCGGACCCGAGTCGGCGCGCTGGACCGAGGCGTTTCTCGGCTGGCTGCAGCGGCTGCGCTGAACGAGCCTCCGCCTGCCGGGCCAAGGATTTCCCCGCGCGGCTGCGAAGATGCTCGCGGCCCGACTGTGCGCGCGCAGACAGTATATGGGACGACACGGATCAGGTTAGGCCGTGTCTTCGAAATCCGTTTTCCCTGTCGTTCTGAGTGCAGTGAAGAATCCCCTTGAACGTTCGCACCTCTGCCTCGCCGCGTGACCGTTGCTGGATGCTTCGCTGCGCTCAGATTGACCAACCGTGTGAAACACGCCCCCGTCTGCCCCCAGTCATCCGCGGACGGCCGCAACGTTGTTTCCTACCCTGGCTTACCATGCGACACCACGACACCAAACCCCTCCCCGCGCATCTGCGCCTGATGCTCCTCGCCCTCCTGGCGTTTTTCACGACCGGCCTCTTCGCCGCGACTCCCACCGGCAGCATTTCCGGGCGCGTTCAAAATGTGGTGACGGGCCAGTACCTGAACAACGCGCGGGTCACCCTCAAGGGCACCGACCTGGTGGCCTTCACCGACCAGACCGGCAGCTACCGCCTCGCGGGCGTGCCGGCCGGCGCGGTGGTGCTCGCCGTGTTCTTCACCGGCCTCGATGCGCAGGAGATTCCGCTCACGGTCGTGGCCGGCCGCGACCTCGAGCGGGACGTGAGCCTCACGAATGCGGCCCGCTATGGGAGCGACGGCACGGTCAAGCTGGACTCCTTCGTGGTCGCGACCTCGCGCGAGACCGACGGTGAGTCGATCGCGATCAACGAGCAGCGCTTTGCGCCCAACATCAAGAACGTCATCGCCGCGGATGCCCTCGGCGACGTCATGGACGGCAACGTCGGCGAATTCCTGAAATTCCTCCCCGGCATCACCGCCGAGTACGACACGGAGTCCGGCGGCTCCGTCGCCTCCGTCGCCGTGCGCGGCTTTCCCAGCAGCATGGCGGTGCTCTCGACCGACGGCATGGAGATGGCGAACACCGGCAACCCGCAGGGCGCCTCCCGCGTGTTCCAGTTCAAGGAGGTTTCGATCAACAACATCTCGCGGCTCGAGGTCACGAAGGTGCCGACCCCCTCGACACCGGCGGACTCGATGTCCGGCTCGATCGACATGGTGAGCAAGAGCTCCTTCGAGCGGAAGAACGCGCAGCTGCGCTACAGCGTCAGCCTCGCCGGCATCGCCTCGCGCCTCAGCCTGCACCGGGAGCCGCACACGTCGGACGAAAAGATCTACAAGGTGCGGCCGAGCGTCAGCTTCGACTACACGCTGCCGGTGACGAAGACGTTCGGCCTCGTCATCACCGGGCAAACCCAGAGCCGTTTCATCGAGCAGCAGCGTTCGACGAAGGGCTACACGGCCACGGGCGCGGGCACCGGTGCCTCGCTCGACCGTCCGTACCTGTCGAGCCACCAGTTCATCAGCGTCGCGCGGGTGAACGAGCGGAACTCCGCCGCCCTCAAGGCCGACTGGCGGCCGCATCCGAGCGGCGTGCTTTCGCTGAGCCTCGAGCGCAGCCAGTTCATCTCCGACCGCTCGAACGCCTCGGTCACCTACAACACCGGGACCAACGGCACGCCGACCCCGGCTGGCGGAGTCGCCCTGGCGTTCGGCGACACCTTCACCCAGGGCGCCACCGGCCGCGGCAGCGTCGCCCTCATGAACCTCGGCGCGTCGGTCGTCCAGAAGCTCGACTCGCAGGCCGCGAGCCTGCGCTACCGCTACGACGACGGCACCTGGCGGATTCTGGCCGGTTTCGGCAAGTCGAATTCGGAAGGTGGATACCAGGACACGCGCGACGGGCGCTTCCGCACGCTGAACATCACGACGGTCAATCCCGTGCGCGTCACCCTGGGCGACATCAACGAACTCCGGCCGTGGACGTTCCAGGTGTTCGACAACAACAACCAGCCGGTCGACCCCAGCAACCTGAACAACTACCGGCTGAACACCGCGCAGTCGACCCCGCGACCGATCCGCGACAGCCTCACCAATCTCAAACTGGATGTCCGCCGCGCGCTTGGGTTCCTCCCGTTCCAGGCCGCGGTCCAGGCCGGCGGGCTGGCCCGCCTGAAAGTGCGCGACGTGCGGCGCGAGAGCATCAACTGGACGTACCTCGGGCCCGACGGCAACGCCAACACCCCCGATTCGCCGTTCCCGTATCGGATGACCAATTACGTGAACATGCCGGAGTTCTTCGGCTTCTCGAGCCTGCCCTACGTTTCCCTCTGGAAGGCCTGGCAGGCCTACGAGGCGAATCCGAACCTCTGGACCAAGACGCCCGCCCAGCTCGTGGCGGAGGAACAGTTCCGGATCAACAACTCGGAGCGGCTGAAGGAGGACGTGAACTCGTTCTACACCCAGGTCGAGCTGAGCCTCTTCCGCAACCGGCTGAAGGTGCTGACCGGCGTGCGCTACGAGAAGACGGAAGCCAGCGGCGAGGGCGTCCTCTACGAGCCGAACGCGGTGTGGCTGCGCAATCCCAACGGCAGCTTCGTCCATGCCGCGAACGGCGCCCGGATCCGGCGCCCCGAGGCGGGCGCGGCGGGTTCGATGGAGGAGTTGCGGCTGACACGCCAGGACCGCGGTTTCCGCGCCGATCGCACGTACGACGGCTACTACCCGAGCCTGCACCTCACGTACCACGCCCAGGAGAATCTCCTCGTGCGCGCCGCCTATGCGAAGACCTACGGCCGGCCCGATTTCACCAATCTCATTCCCAATTCGACGATCGACGAGACCGACTTCGACGACAACGTGCCCGACCCGGACCAGATTCCGGGACGTATCACGATCCGGAATACCGGCCTGAAGCCGTGGGTCGCCGACAATTACGACCTGTCGATCGAGTACTACACTGCCCAGGGCGGCCTCTTCAGCGCCGGGTTGTTCCGCAAGGACATCAAGAACTTCTTCGGCGACGTGGTGAAGCTCGCGACCGCCCAGGACCTGCAGGCGCTGGACCTCGATCCCCGCTACGTCGGCTGGCGTTTGTCCACCACCTACAATCTGGCCGACACCGCGCGGGTCACGGGAGTGGAGTTCAATGTCCGCCATTCGCTGCGCCCGCTCGGCGCCTGGGGCCGTTTCTTCCAGGCGTTCGCCAACGGCACCAAGCTCGAGCTCGAGGGCAACCAGGACGCCGACTTCGGCAGCTTCGTCCCTGAGAGTGCGAACTGGGGCGTGAGCTACAACCGGAAGCCGTTTACCGCCATGGCCCGCTGGAATTACCGCGGCACGCAGAAGCGTGGCAGCATTCCCGCGCTGGGCGCCGACGCCTTCGAGTACGTCAAGGGCCGGGTCACGCTCGACATCAACGTGGACTTCCAGCTGCGGCCCGAGTTGTTCCTGTACTTCAACACGCAGAACGTTCTCAACGTCCCTGAGATCCTCCAGCGTTACGGGGCGCAGACCCCGAAGTACGCGCGCCGCTACCAGGAGATGTCGCATGGCGTGCAGCTCACGCTGGGCGTTAAGGGGACCTTCTAGTCCGGATCGCGTTTCCGCCTGCCTGCATTAAGCGCTTTCCCCCCGGCCCCGATCTGGCTTGCTCGGGACAAGCCCCCTCCCGCATGAAAGTCACTCCTTCGACCCGGCGTCAGTTCCTCAAGACGACGGCGACCGCTGTCACCGCGTTCAACCTCCTGCCGCGCCACGTGCTCGGAGGACCGCGCTTCGTGCCGCCGAGCGAGAAGGTGAACGTGGCGGTCGTCGGCGTCGGCGGACGCGGCCTGCAGAACATGCGCGAGGTGCTCAAGCTGGCGGACACGCAGGTGATCGCGGTCGCGGATCCGGCGGAGTCGTTCAGCCTCGAGGCGTACTATTACAAGGGGAAGGGCGGCCGGGCCGTGGCCAAGGCGGAGGTGGAGAAACACTATGCCGAGAAGACCCCGAATTTCCGCTGCGCGGCCTTCGAGGACTTTCGGGTGATGCTGGAGAAGGAAAAGGCGATCGACGCCGTGCTGTGCGCGACGCCCGACCATCTGCACGCCTACGTGACGCTCAGCGCGATGCGCGCGGGCAAGCACGCGTATTGTGAGAAGCCGCTCACGCACAACCTCCACGAGGCGCGCGAAGTGGCGCGCGTCGCGAAGGAGACGGGCGTGGCGACGCAGATGGGCAACCAGGGCCACTCGACGCCTGGCATCCGCGAGACCGTGGAACACATTCAGGCCGGGTCGATCGGTACGGTCCGCGAGATCCACGCCTGGGTCGGCACGAAGCGCTGGAATCCCGAGCTCGTGGCCCTGCCGAAGGACAAGCCGGCGTTGCCGTCGGGCCTGCGCTGGGACCTCTGGCTCGGGCCGCGCGAGGAACACGCGTTTCATCCCGCGTATCATCCCGTCGCGTGGCGCGACTTCTGGGCGTTCGGCGGCTCGGCGATGGGCGACTTCGGCTGCCATGACCTCGACGCGGCGACCTGGGCGTTCGACCTGCCGGCGCCGACGCGGGCGGAGGCGGTGACGGTGGGGCCGACGGACGACGACATCGCGCCGCACGGCTGCCAGATCTTCTACGACTTCCCGGCGCACGGGAAACACCCGGCGATCAAGCTCACCTGGCACGACGGCGGGCTGCGGCCGCGGTCACCCGACGCCCTGGGCAAGTTCCCGCTGCCCCGGCGTGGCGTCCTCTTCATCGGCGACAAGGGCGTGATCCAGTGCGACGGCGCCGGCGGCGCACCGCGCATTTTTCCGGAAACGTTGCGTGCGGGCATCGCGAAGCCGGCGCCCACGCTCAAACGCTCGAACGGCCATCACCGCGACTGGATCGACGCCTGCAAGGGCGGTCCGGCGGCGAGCAGCAACTTCGCCTATGGCGCGCGGCTCACCGAGATCGCGCTCGTCGGCGTATTGGCTTTGCGGATGCGCAAGCCGGTCGAGTGGGATGCCGCCGCGATGAAGGCGACTGGGCTGCCGGCCGCGGACGTGGCGATTCGGGGGACCTACCGCAAAGGGTGGGAGCTGCCGACGTAGGTTTCTCTCCGGGAGCGCAGACGCCCTCGTCCGTTCCTCAAAACGGTGCGGACGCGGACGTCCGCGCTCCTGGGAAATTCCTCGTGGTTTCGCGTCAGGGTCGCGCGGCGAACCCGTCGCGGTATGCCTTGCCCCGCTCCATCCGCGCGACCACCTCCGGCCAGTCGCGGTTGGAGAGCGCGACCTGGAACTGGTGCAGTTCGTCCTCGAACTGCCGCAGCGCGCGGAGCACCTCATCGCGGTTCTGTTCGAGGATGGTGCGCCAGAGGTGCGGGTCGCTGGCGGCGATGCGGGTGGTGTCGCGCAGGCCGCCACCGGCGTAATTGCGCCAGGCGGGATTCTTCTGGGTGAGGAAGGCGCAGAGGCTCGACGCGATCACCTGGGGCAGGTGGCTGATGTGGGCGACGATTTCATCGTGCTGGTCGGGTCCGACAGTCACGACTTCGGCGCCGAGTGCGTGCCAGAAGGCGGCGACCGTTTCCACCGCGGCCCCGTCGCTTTCCGGGCGGGGTGTGACGAAGCAGGTGCGGTGTTCGAAGAGGGTGGCGGTGCTGTGCTCCCAGCCGGTTTTCTCGGAGCCGGCCATGGGATGGGAGCCGACGAAGTGCGCGCGCGGTGCCAGCGCGACCCCGCCGAGGCGGGCGATCTCGCCCTTCACGCTGCCGACGTCGGTGACGACCGCGTTGGGCGGGATCACCGGGGCGATCTGCTTTGCGAGCGGGATGATCATGTCCACGGGCGACGCGATCACCACGAGGCTCGCGCCGTGCACCGCTTCCTCCGGGGTCGACGCGACCGCATCGCACCACGGCTGGCCGCGCAGCTGGAGGCGGGTCTCCGGGCGGCGGGCCCAGAGCACGATGCGCTGGGCGGCCTGGCGGGCCCGGGCGGCGCGGGCGACGGATCCGCCGAGCAGGCCCGGGGCGAGGATGGTCAGTTGGGCGGGAACGGACATGGCGTGAGAATGAGAGGCACGGCGGCGTTTGCCGGCCCGAGCTTACCGGCCGAGCTTGAGAATGCGATCGTACTCGGCGCGTTTCACCGGCTGCACGGAGAGGCGCGAGATGCGCAGCAGCGTCATGGCGGCGAGCGCGGGGTCGGCCTTGATCGCGGTGAGCGTCACGGGTTTCGCGAGCGCGGGTCCGGCCTTGAGTTCGACGGCGATCCAGCCCGGCTCGTCGGCGGTGTCATCGGGAAAGGCGGCGCGCGTCACCTCGGCCGTGCCGACGACGGCCTTGGTCGTCATGCTCTCGTAGAAGAGCACTTTGTCGCCCGGATGCATGGCCTTCAGGTGGAGCCGGGCGGCGTTGTTCCGCACGCCGGTCCAGGCGGTCTTGCCGTCGCGCACGAAGTCGGTCCACGCGTAGGTTTCGGGTTCAGACTTCACGAGCCAGTATTGCGTTGTCATGCCGCGGGCGGTTTGGTGCGCTGCACCGAAATGGAACCGACAGAGGCTGAAAAGCTAAAAGCCCGGCGGGTGCAGCGATTGCTGTATGTGCTGATGGCGCTGATGATCGGGATTCCGACGGTGATCTTCCTTCTGCAGACGTTTCGCTAGCCCGCTCCGAATTTTCGGCCATGGACAAAACCCTGCTTCCGATCCGGCTCGTGTTCGTCGCGCTCTGTGCCGCGGGAGGCTGGCTGGTGTGTTATTCGATTTCCGATTGGGACCAGTATTGGGGGGCGGCGCTGGCGATCGGGCTGTGCATCGGACTGCTGGTGGTGCTCGTCGACATTTTGCTGAAGGGATTTTCGCTGCGCGGGCTCTCGGCGGTGACGGTCGGGATCGCGGTGGGCTCGTTGATCGCCTACCTCGTGGGTGCGTCGCCGTTGCTGCAGGAAGGTGATCCGAAGATCATCTACCTCGTGCGCCTCGGGCTGTTTCTCGTCTGCCCGTATCTCGCGACCGTGATCGCCCTGCGGGGCAAGGATGAGTTCAACCTGATCATCCCCTATGTGCGCTTCGTGCCGCACGAGGTGGACGTGCCGCTGGTCGTCGTCGACACGAGCGTCCTCATCGACGGCCGGATCGCGCGGGTGTGCGAAGCGGGCTTTCTCACCGCCGCGCTCGTGATTCCGCGGTTCGTGCTCAATGAACTGCGCGCGGTGGCGGATTCGTCGGATCCGCACAAGCAGGCGCGCGGCCGGCGCGGGCTCGAGGTGCTCAACGACCTGCGCCGGATCAAGCACATCGACCTGCGCGTCACGGAAAGCGAAGTGTCCAAGCGCGAGGACGTGGATGCGAAGCTGGTGTTTCTCGCCCAGTCGATGCGCGCCAAGTTGCTCACGACGGACTACAATCTCGCGAAGCTCGCCGAGTTTCACGGCGTCCCCTGGCTCAATCTGAACTCGCTGGCGAAGTCGCTGCGGCCGGAGCTGATGCTGGGGGAGCGACTCGAGGTCGACCTGGTGAAGCCGGGCAAGGAGGACGGGCAGGCGGTGGGATTTCTCGAGGACGGCTCGATGGTGGTCGTCAACGGCGGTCGCCCGCTGATCGGGCGCCGTGTCGAGGCGGAGATCATCAGCATCCTGCCCACGGCCGGCGGCAAAATGGTGTTCGCCCGGCACATCGTGACCCCCGCGCCCTGACGGGTGCCCGGCGGGCGGCCGCGGGAGGCTGGCCGAGGCGGGGCAAGGGCATGGCGCCGCCGACTGGCGAAGCCTGAAAATTGGTGTTTACTTGGCCCGGTTCCTTTTCCAATACCTCACCTCCCTCATGGGCCAGTAGCTCAGTTGATAGAGCGCGTCGTTCGCAACGACGAGGTCGTCGGTTTGATCCCGATCTGGTCCACCACTCTTTGCCGAAGGAAAATTCCGGTACAGAGGGTTGGGCGCAACGGCTTGTCACAGTGGCGTGAATTCATCGAAACGCGGCTGGTGCATTGGCCCCCGATTTGCTAAGTTCGAAAGCGAATACGGGGTTAGCCATACTCCTTCCAACACATCATGAGTGCATCCAAGAAGACCACGACCAAGTCCACCAAGTCGCCCGCCCCAGCGACGAAACCCGCCGCGAAGAAGGCTCCGGCGACCACCAAGGTGAAGGCGGTGCCCGTTGCGGCGCCCGCCCCCGCTCCCGTGGCCAAGGCGGCGCCGGCGCCCGCCCCGGTGGTCAAGGCGGCAGCGGTGACGAAGGCCGCGCCGGTGGCACTGCCGGCCGTCAAGCCGGTCGCCTCGAGCCCGGTGGTGACGACCATTTCCGCCCGCATCGACATCGGATTCGGCAACACGCTCTACCTGCGCGGCGAAGGGCCGGGTCTGAGCTGGGATCGGGGTGTCGCCATGGAGTGCGTGGCCGATGACCTGTGGCGGATCACGCTCGCGGAATCGGCCCGGGCCTACACCTTCAAATTCCTGGTCAACGATCTCAGCTGGAGCGTTGGCCCCGATTATTCGGTCGCCTGTGGGGCGAGCGTCACGCTCACGCCGGAGTTCTGACGCGCCGGCCTAGGAAGTTAGGGTCTCGCTTTGCGCGGAGGCTGCGTTTCGTCGGTGCCGCGGCGCGGACGAACCCGCGCCGTCCGGTCCGAGGCGATACCGTTTCTGCAACGGCGCTAGAGGATGATGGGAGCGGATTCCGGATCCGAATCCGGATTCAGCGCGCGCAAACGATCGTGGAGCAGGCGGGTGCCTGCCTCGCGATCCGCCATCTGCTCGGCCGGCAGGACTTCGCAGTGCATGCGCACCCGCGAAAACGGCTTGGGCAGATAGAAGCGGTCCCAGCTGCGGAGGCGCCAGGCCGACTCGAATTCGGCGCCGATGATGAGCATCGGGGTGCGCGTCCGGCGCGTGACGATTACGGTGCCGGGTTTCAGCTCGTAGCACGGACCGCGCGGCCCGTCCGGGGTGATGCCGATGTCGTGTCCCGCGCGCAGGACATCGACGAGGGCCGATGCGGCCTCACGACCGAGCCGGCTGCTCGACCCGCGAACCGTGCGCAGGCCGGCGAGGGAGAAAAACGCCGTGAGCCAGGCTCCGTCCTGACTCGCACTGACCAGGGCATAGGCCGGCCGCCCGGCCCGAAAGCGACGCACGATCTCCGCGGCGAGGAACAGCCGGTTGTGCCAGAGCACCATGGCGACGGGCACGTCTCGTTTCGTGTAAGCCTGCCGGTCGGAAGGAGCGAGGTCGAAGCGCAGGCTCATGCCCCAGAGCCGGATGAGGAAGCCGAACGGCCACAGCAAGGCGCGGCGCCAGCCGGAAATCTCGTGGACGAGATCGTCGGGCGAGGACGGTCGCGGCGGAGCGGAGGAGGCGTCGACGGACGGGTTCAGGCGGGCGTTTTTTGCGCAAGCGTCGAGGGATGTCGAGCAGCGCCGCGCCGGTAAGGTCGCGCGGCATGGCGCGACCCCCTCGGGGAGGGTCCCGCTCGCCTCCGGCGCGATTGACGCCCGGGTAAATCGCCGGCACCTACGCCGGATGCCCTCGTTCCCGCCGTGTCCGCACCTGCCCGAGCCGCGTCCCGGACTCGACTGGCGGGCGCTGCACGCCTACCGCGACGGGGAGCGGGGTGAAGCGTTTTACCTGGCGTGCCTGGAGTATGGGCATGCGTTGTGGCGGGGTGGCTTTGCCGCTCGTGCGTTGTTGTGCCTGGACCGGGCCTTTGGCGCCGAACTGACGGGGCAGGAAACGGTCTTGCGCGAGTATCCGCTGCCGTATGCGGCCATGGGGTGGCTCATCGCGCAAACGCCGTCGGGCGTTTTCCTGGGCAACCCGCGCGTGCACTTTCAGCACTATGCCGACCGTATGAACGAACCCCGGCGCGACCAGCGTCGGTGGCGTGCCTGGGCCTGCTGGGCGCTCGCCCGGGTCGTGCGGCCGGACCTGCCCGCCGACCCGAAGCACCGGGTGAACGAACCGACCTTCGCGGACATCGAGACCGCGCTGCGGGTGCATGGGCACCTCGGGGAACCGGAACTCTGGCGGACAGAACTCGCCCGTGCGGAGCGGCGGGCGGTTGCCTGAAGCCTCGATTCCGTGCGAGCGCGGCCGCCCTCGTGAGCCGGCTCGGAGAGTGTGCACAAACCAAGGGGGCCGTGCGTCCGGTTCAACCCTGTGAAGGATCCGAAAAATGGCGCGGTGGAGGTGACTCGAACACCCGACCGGCGGTTTAGAAAACCGCTGCTCTATCCAGCTGAGCTACCACCGCAAAAAGGCTGCTGGAGCGGTAATTTGCCGAGGTAGATGCGACAAGGGAAAACCGCGCTTGACTCGTCCTTGGGCAAACCTACGTTCCGCCTCCTTTCCCATTTTTTGGGGTGGTAGCTCAGCTGGTTAGAGCGTCTGCCTGTCACGCAGAAGGTCGCGGGTTCGAGTCCCGTCCATCCCGCCAGTTTCGTAAAACGCCGATTTCGCCCGAAGTCGGCGTTTTTCGTTTCCAGTCAGGGAGATAACGCGACTTCGGTGCGCCGCACGATTCGGCTGCGTTCGGCAGTTTTGGGCCCGATTTGCGCGTTTTCGAGCCACCGCGGAGCCACCGTCTACCGAAAATCCGGGACGCGGTGGCTCGAAAAACCGTGGTATCCTCCGCGCGTGGAAATCACCGGTCCCTTCCTCGACGAAGCGAAGAAACTGAGCGGCCGTCCGGCGTGCTGGTATCTCCGCTACTCCGCGCCGAAGCGGAACGCCGACGGCACCCTCGTCCTCGCCGAAAAGGGCCGTCCCGTCACGCAACGCTACCGCCCTTTCTACGCGACCAAGGCCGAGGCCCTCGCGGACATCCCCCGCATCCGCGAACAGCATGAAGTCGCCGGGTCCGGGCAATTCATCTTCAACCGGCACGCG
>JAEUHA010000699.1 GCA_016793535.1 Opitutaceae bacterium
GCCGCTTCACCCGTGCATTCCGCGCCTCGCCGCGTCCGCCCCGGGCGACCCTACTCACCGCAATTCGGATTTGCCTCCCCGTCGCGCGCCCATCCCGATGAAGCCAGCCGTCGTTCGGCCCCGCCCTCACTCCTGCCCGTGGCCTCCGTCCCTCACCGCGCCCGTGTCCTGTCCTGGATCATGTCCGCGCTCCTGCCCGCCTTCGCCCTGGCCGGGCGGGCGGCCGAGGCCACGGCCGCCGTCGGAGCCGACCGGCGGCTGTCGTATCCGTGTCCCTTGGACGGATCGCCGCAGGACTACCGGCTCTACGTCCCCAGCGGCCACCGGCCCGGGCAGCCGATTCCACTCGTCGTGGCACTGCACGGCTCCGGCGGCGACGAGAACTCCTTTTTTGACGACGCGACCCATTACCCCGCTCGCGACGGGCTGAAGGCCGCGGCCGAACAGCACACCGTGCTCGCCGTCTGTCCCAGCGCCCGCGGCAACACGAATTATCGCGGACTCGGCGCCGTCGCGGTGTGGCGCGTGATCGCGGATGTCCAGCGGCGCTATTCCGTCGATCCCGACCGGATTTACCTTACCGGTCACTCGATGGGCGGCACCGGAGCCACCGACCTGGCGCTGCACCACCCGGGCGTATTCGCCGCCGTCGTGCCGATCGCCGCGGCCCGCAGCATCCGGTGGGTCGCGGCCAATGCGCAACACACCCCGTTCTGGTGGATCGGCGGCGAGCGCGACCAGGCTTACTACAAGGTCGGCGTCGCGGTCGGCTATGAACGCATGCGCCAGCTCGGCTACCCGGCCCGGCTCACGGAACTCGCCGGCGAAGACCACTACGGCGCCGCGCGGAACTTCCGGCCGGTCATCGCCTGGCTGCTACAGCACCGGCGCGTCGCTCACCCCAGGGAGTTTGTCTTCGAAGTGGACACCCCGTTGCACGCGCAGGCGTACTGGGTCACGGTCGAGAAGCTGGCGCACGCGGGCCGTGTCGGCGTCGTCCGGGCCCGCGCCGCTTCGCCGCGGCACGCCGATCTCACGCTTGAACACGTCGACGGCGTCGCCGTGTGGCGCGACCCCGCCGTGTTTGTCGCCGAGGGCGCGTTCGCCGTCTCCGTCGCCGGTCGCCGCGTGTTCGAAGGCTCCGTGGGCCCGAACGAAACCGTGACGCTGACCCGGCGCGGGGGCGACTGGGCGGCCGAGGTGCGGCCGCGACGGGTCGCCGCGTCAACCGCGCACCGGCGTCATCCCGTCGCCACCGCTCCCACCCCGCTCGACCATTCGGGCACGGAGTCGAACCTCGGCAACTGGATTGCGGACGCGATGCGGGCAGCCACCGGCGCCGACCTTGCGCTCTACAATCACCGCCTGACGCCGCCGGATCGCCCGATCCCCGCGGGCACGGTGGACTTGGTCGACCTGCTGCAATGCAGCCTGCCGGGCGACCAGGATCTCGTGCTCGTCGATCTGACCGGGGCCGACGTGCTCGCGCTGCTCGACGCGAACATTCCCGCCCAGCGCCGGGAACCCGGGGACGCGGCCCATCTGCTCGTGCAGATTTCCGGCGGCAGCTACGTTTTCGACCGTCGCCACGAGCCCGGACGCCGGATCGTCGCCAGCAGCCTCGAACCAGCGCGACGTTACCGGGTCGTGCTCGAGGGCCAGGTGGTCGAGCGCGAAACGATGCGGCTCGCGGGCCGCTTCAAGCGCCTCGCCTACCAGACCACCGACGTCCCGTTCACGCTCGCGCTCTACGGCCACGCCGCCCGCTCCGGCGAGATCCGCGCCGAACGCGAGGGACGCGTGCGGGAAGTCCGCTGAACGCGCGTCGCGCTCTCTCCACCCCACCTCGCACTCGCCCCGTCTCCGTCCGACTGTTGCAACGTCTCTCCCCGTGAAAATCCGCTCCGCCGTCTTCCTCCTCGCCTCCGCTCTCTCCCTGACGGCCGCCGCGCCCCACCCGGCGGCGCTCGAACGCCTGCCCGACCCCGCGCGCCCCGGCTTCGCGCGTGCGGTGAAGGTCCCGGACGCCCCGCTGGTGTTCACCGGGCTGGTGCATCCGTCGTCGCCGGCGGCCGACGCGCGCCGGCAGTTCGACGACGTGATCAACCAACTCGGCGAACGGCTCGCCGCCGCGGGCAGCGACCTCGAGCGCGTGGTGCGGCTCAATTTCCATGTGGCCGACGACGCCGCCACCCAGGCCGTGGAGGCGGGACTCGCCGCCCGGTTCGGCCGCCATCCGGCTGCGGTCACCGTGCAACGCTCCGTGCTGGCGATGGCCGGCGCACGCCTCGCGGGTGACGCGGTCGGGGCGTCGAGCCGTGCGGCCCGCACGCTGGAGAAGGTCGGCGACGCCATGATCCTGCCCGCCGGCGGCAAGGTGTTTGTGTCGGGCCAGGCCAAGCAGGGTGACACGTTCGCCGAGAGTGTCCGGCTCACGATGGCCGGACTTCATCAGGCCCTGGAGAAGGTGGGCGCCACGCGGGCGGATGTCGTGCAGGTGAAGGCGTTCATCAAGCCGATGGCGCAGCACGCCACCGCCCGGGCGGAGATCGAACGCAGCTACGCGGGCGGGCGCGTCCCGCCCATCGTGATCACCGAATGGCTGACCGGCTCGGACACCGAAATCGAACTGATCGCGGCAGGCGCGAACCGCCCCGCCCGGGACCCGGCGGACCCGATCGAGTTTCACTGGCTGCCCGGCATGTCCGTCTCACCTTACTTCAGCCGGCTGAGCACCGTCGCGCCCGGCAGCCCGCTCCTGTTTCTCGGCTGCATCGACGGCGGGACGGGCGGGACCGCCCGCGAACAGTGGCTGCGCGCCTTCCAGCAACTGGCCGGCGTGCTACGCGATACCGGCAGCAGCTTCCGGCACATGGCGAAGGCCACGTACTTCCTGGCCGATCCCACCGCACGCGAGTACCTGGCCGAGATCCGCAGCGTCGTCTTCGATCCCGCGCGGCCGCCGGCGGCGTCAGGGGTGGATGTCCAGGGCCTGGGCTGGCCGGGACGCAGCGTCGGCGTGGACATCATCGCGGTGCCAATGAAGCGCGCCCCCGCGCCGCCGGCGGGCGGAGCGAAGCAGGCCAAGTAACCGGAGGGAGAACCGCGCGGCGTGGCACCGGCGCGCAGCGCGTCATTGACGGGGCGCGGGCCCTGCACTAGCCGGTTACTTGCCGCCGCCGACGCCCTCCCCTGGTCCGCCGGCGGTGGCTTGAATCCTGCTCCCCCAAGCACGGAACGCGGCCACGTCCGGGCCGTTCCACGTCCCCCTGCCCACCACCATGCCCACGCCTCTTCGCTCCCTGTGTCACGGTTTTCTCCCCCGCCTGTTCGTGCTGCTGCTGACGGTGACGAATGTGATGGCGGCCACCGCCCCGGGCGGTGGGGTCATTTCCGGCCAGGTCCGCAACGCGGCCACCGGGTCCTTCCTCGAAGGCAGCACCGTCGCCCTCGAGGGCACGAACCGCGTCGCCGTCACGGACCGTGAGGGCCGCTACGAGTTCACGGGCGTGGCCGCCGGGCCGGTCACGCTGGTCGTGAGCTACTCCGGCCTCGATCCGCAGCGGATCCTCCTGTCGGTGGGGAACGCGCCGCTCGTCCGCGACGTCGAGCTCACCTCGTCGATCTACAAGCTGGAAAAGTTCACCGTGGCCGGCGAGCGCGAGGGCACCGCGAAAGCCGAGGTGCTGCAGCGGCAGGCGCCGAACGTGAAGGCGGTTGTCTCCTCGGATACGTTCGGCAATGTCGCCGACGGCAACATCGGCGACCTGCTGCAGCGCATGTCCGGCATGACCGCCGAGTACAACGGTCCGGACGTGCGCGCGGTGAGCATCCGCGGCGTGGGCGCGGCGCTGAACTCCGTCACGATGGACGGCAACCAGATCGCGAGCGCGCAGTCGGCGGGCACGGGCCGCGCGTTCGAGTTCGAGCAGGCATCGCTCGGCAACATCGAGACCATCGAGGTGACGAAGGCGCCGACCCCCGACATGCACGGTGCGTCGGTCGGCGGCAGCGTGAATCTCGTCACGAAGAGCGCCTTCGACCGCGCGCCCGGCCGGATCTTCAACTATACGATCGGCTTCGTGACGCGGCCGGTGCAGGGCCCCGACGCCGAGACCTGGAAGCAGCCGATTCGCGGCTTCGGCCCGTCGATGAACCTCATGTACTCCGACGTGATCGGCGCAAAGCGGAACATCGGCATCACGCTGACGGGCACGTATCACAGCCAGCCGCCCGTCAATCTGATCGTGAACAAGAATCACGAGCGCCGGGACGCCCCGGGACCGGTCTATACCTATTCGCTGGGCCGCACGCTCGGTGGTGCGACGCGCAGCCGGCTCGCGAGCGGACTCAAAATCGACTACCGCTGGAGCGAGCGGACGATTGTATCGCTCAACACGTCGTACAATTTCTACCACGAGAACAACTACTCGCCCGCCCAGACGTTCGCCACCGTCGGCGTGCCCACCGCGGCGACTCCCGTCGTCCTCGCCACCGTCGACGCCGCCGGCAACCGGGTCTCCGGCGGTTACATTCACCCCAACTATGCCGACGGCATCACGCGCGTCTTCGCCCATCCCACGCTGTCCACCAGCTCCATCTCGGTGGCGACCGACGACAAGTCCGGCCGGACCATGCTGGTGTCGCCCAGCGTGCGCCACCGTTTCCCCGGGCTGCAGATCGACTACAGCCTCACCTACTCCGACGCCGCGACCTACTACGACCAGTCCCACGACGACGAGAAGTACAAATCGTCGCCCAACGGGGCGGTGACGATGTCGCTGGGCGGCGTCGGGTTTACGGTCGATCGTTCCCGCGATCAGGACATTCCTGTCATCACGCAGACCGCCGGTCCGAGCTTCCGTGAGCTGACCAACTATTCCGGCGTGCGCATCACACAGAACGACCGCCGCGGTTTCGACAAGGTTTACGGCGGCAAGTTCGACCTGCGCAAGGAGCTCGCCTGGAAAATCCCGACGTTCGTGAAGACGGGCATCAACGTGCAGGAACAGTGGCGCAAGCTGTGGGAGTGGTCGCGCCCGTGGGATTACGTGGGACCCGACGGTGTACTCGGCAATGCCGACGACCGCTCCACGCTTGGCCAGTTCGCGGACACGGCCGGAGACCGGACCAAGGACATTGTCTTGCACTACCTTTCGGGCAAGGGCGACGCGCCGATCTTTCCGGATCCCTTCGCCGTCGCCCGGCATCGCCGCGACAACCCGACCCAGTGGCGCGAGAACGTGGCCACGAGCGCGCAGAGCAAGGCGCAGGGCTTGCGCATGATCACGGAAACGATCATCGCCGGCTACGTGATGGGAAACGTGCGGCTCGGTGACGTTTCCGTGCTGGCCGGAGTCCGCGTCGAGGACACGAGCGTGGAAGGTGAAGGCCCGCTGAATTTCCTTTCGCCCGAGGAGCGGGCGCGGCGCGCGGCCTGGGTCGGCGCCGTCACGGACGACGAAGCCCGCCGGCGGGCGCAGGCGCAATTCGGCGGCCGTCGGACGAACAAGGGCGACTACCGCAGCACCTTTCCCGGCGTGCACCTGAAGTACGAACCCTTCCCCGGCTTTCTCGCCCGCCTGAGCTGGTCCACCGGCATCGGCCGGCCGGCGTTCGGTTCCATCATCCCACTCGACACCGTCGATGACCTCGCGATGCGCGTCACCCGGAACAACCCGAACCTCAAACCGCAGTTTGCCGACAGCTTCGACCTCACGGCGGAATACTACTTCAAGTCCCAGGGCGTGATTTCGGTCGGCGCGTTCAAGAAGGACATCCGCGACTACATCTACACCGACAGCAGCCAGACGGTCGGCCGCGGGGCGGACAACGGCTTCGACGGTCTCTACGAGGGCTACGCCCTGACCACGCAGTTGAACGGTGGCTACGCCAAGATCGACGGCTTCGAGTTCAACTACGCGCAGCAACTCACGTTTCTG
>JAEUHA010000700.1 GCA_016793535.1 Opitutaceae bacterium
CGTCCCCGCTTCTGCCCCGATGACACTCGCCGCCATAGATTGGATCATCATCCTCGTTTATCTCGTCGGCTGCATGGTCGCGGGACTCTGGATGCGGCGGTACGTCCGCGGCGTCCAGGACTTCGCGGTCGCTGGGCGCGAGATGGACGTTAACCTCGGCGTCGCCTCGCTGGCCGCCACGGAGCTCGGGCTGGTGACGATCATGTACACGGCCCAGCTCGGCTATGAGAAGGGCTTCGCCGGCGCCGCGCTCGGCGTGATCATCTGCATCGTGATGTGGCTGGTGGGCCGCACCGGCTTCGTGATCGAGCCGCTGCGCCGGGCGGGCGTCATGACGATCCCGGAGCTGTTCGAGAAACGCTTCAGCCCGCGTGTGCGCTGGCTCGCGGGCCTGTTCGTCGTGCTCGGCGGCCTGCTCAACATGGGCATCTTCCTGCGGCTCGGCGGCGAGTTCCTCGTGTTCGCGACCGGGATGCCGCCCCACTGGCTCGAGTGGGTCATGACCGCGCTGCTCGGCGTCGTCCTGCTCTACACCGCGCTTGGCGGCATGCTCTCGGTCCTGGTGACGGACTATCTCCAGTTCCTCGTGATGGGCGTTGGCATCGTGCTGACTTCCGTGCTCGTGATCCTGCACATCGGCTGGGACGACCTCACGCAGGGTCTCTTCAACGCGTGGACAGCCGGCGGCGGAACTCCACCGCGGGCTCACCCTTACAATCCCTTCCACGAATCGAACTACGGCTGGGGCTACCTCGCGTGGCAGTTTGCTTTCCAGCTCGCGGCGGCGACCACCTGGCAGACCCAGATCAGCCGCGTGCTGGCGGCCAAGAATGCCGACACGGCGAAGCGGATGTACCGGCAGACGTCGTTTTATTTCGTCGGCCGCTTTCTCCTGCCCGGGCTCTGGGGTGCCGCGGCCTTCGTATGGTTCGCGAAGCAGGGTGGCCTGCCGGCGAATCTCACCTCGCTCACGGCGATGCCGCACTATCTCAGCATCGTTCTGCCGATCGGTGTCATCGGCATCGTGGTGGCGGCGATGCTGGCGGCGGAGATGTCGACCGACAGCGGCTACATGCTCACCTGGGCGACGGTGATCTACAACGATGTCGTCAACCCCGTGCTCAAGCGCCCGTTGTCGCCCAAGGGCCAGTTGCTGCTGACCCGCGGGCTGGTGCTGGCGATCGCGGTGTTCCTGCTCTTCTACGGCCTGTGGTACGAGCTGCCGGGCAACGCCTGGGACTACCTGGCCGTGACCGGCAACATCTACCTTGCGAGCGTGTTCACGCTGCTCGTCGCCGGCCTCTACTGGCCGCGGGCGACGGCCACGGGTGCCGTCGCGGCCCTCGTGCTCGGCGCAATCGGGCCGATCACCTTCCTGCTCATCGGCAAGACCTTCAAGATCGCTCCCGAAGTCGCCGGCGCCTCGTCGTTCGCCCTCGCGGCGATCGGCATGATCGGCGGCTCGCTTCTCTCCCGCGCCCCGGCGGCCAAGCCCGCCTGATCCCATGAACTCGCTCTTCCTCTATTTCTGGGCCGTGCTGATCGGAGGTTCGATCCTTTGGTACGGCTTTCTCGTCCTCTACATCGGACTCAAGGCCGGCCGGGAAATCCTGGAGCTCATGCGCACGCTGACGGAGCGGAAGGAGTAGGAAGGGGGGGAAGAGTTGAGAGTTGAGGGTTGAGAGTTGGGAGACTGATCCCGTGCAGCACGGGTGGCGTCGCCAGGACGGCCAGATTAGGACCTTTCGTTTGCTGGGTCTCTCAACTCTCAGCTCTCAACTCTCAACTCTTTCTCGCCCGCTCCACCTCCAGCCCGAGCGCCTTCAGCGACAGCCAGATGTCGCGCAGGAAATCGACCAGCGCGGCGATGAGCGAGCCCACGCTCGCGATGAAGATCACGACAAGCTCGAGGCCGTATTTTCCCCGGAAGCCGGCATCGACGAAGATCGCGAGCACCAGCACGCACGACAGCAGCATGCTCAGCCCGGCAAACGTGACCGCCCG